>DATLXS010000193.1:0-10230 GCA_035575675.1 Gemmatimonadales bacterium | reverse complement strand
GACGAGGCCGGCGGTCGAGCTCTTGCCCGAGGCCGCTGGACCGTCGATCGCGATTACCCGAAGCATCGCTTCAGATCACGAAAGAAGTCGGGGTAGCTGATTGCCACGGATTTCCGTTCCGAAAGCTTCACGCCGGCTCCGTCCACCGCGCCCAGCACTGCGAACGCCATCGCGAGGCGGTGATCCGAGGCCGTATCGACTCGACCCCGAGGAGGCTTCTCGGTGCCTTCGACGTGCAGGTCGTTCCCCAGGACCTCAGCGCGAACCCCCAGTCCCCGCAAGTTCGCGGCGATCAGCTCCAGCCGGTTGCTCTCCTTGACTCGCAACTCGCCGACTTCGCGAAACACCGTCGTCCCGCGCGCGCGACTCGCGAGCACCGCCAGGATCGGTACCTCGTCGACGAGTGTCGGGATCTCGGCTGCCGTGACCTCGGTCCCACGGAGCTGCGCCGGTCGCACGAGCAAATCGGCGACTGGCTCGCCCCCCTCATCGCGCAGGTTCACGCGCTCGACATGCGCGCCCATCCGCTCGAGCACCACAATGAAGCCGGTGCGCGTCGGATTCACGCCAACGTTGTCGATGAGCAGCTCGCCCCCGTCCGCGAGAATCGCGGCTGCGACGAGGAATGCGGCTGAAGACGGGTCTCCGGGGACGGCAAGTTGGAATGTCGGAATGTTGGAAGGACCAGACGGTTCGTAAGCGATGGCGCCATCGTGCTCGTGGATACCGAGGCCGAGATGGGCGAATAGCCGCTCCGTATGATCGCGGGAGCGATACGGTTCGCGGATCGTGACCGCTACGCCCCCCGTGAGCGCTGCGAACAGAATCGCGCTCTTCACCTGCGCGCTCGCGACGGGACTCGCATACGTCAACCCGCGGAGCTTGCCGCCGCGAATCGTGAGCGGCAGTCCGTCTCCGCGTTCCGTGATGTCCGCTCCCATTTGCTTGAGCGGTTCTGTCACGCGCCGCATCGGCCGGCGACGCAGCGAGGCATCTCCCGTGAGAGTGGCGGAGAAGTTCTGGCCGGCGAGGATCCCGAGCATGAGCCGAGCGGAGGTTCCGGAGTTGCCGCAGAACAACCGGGAATGGGGAGTGGTGAAGCGGCGTCCTTCGGCGGTCACCAACCCGTTGGGGCGAATCGTCGATACCCGGGCGCCGAGTTGCCGCAGCACGCGCGCCGTACTCTTCACGTCCGCGCCGGTGAGCAGGCCGGTGAGCTCGCTCTTGCCGCGGGCGAGCGCCGCCAGCATCAGCACACGGTGCGAGATGCTCTTGTCACCGGGCGGCCGTACCACGCCGCGCGCCCTCATGGGCCGATGCCGCGCCGCCAGTCCGACGCCCGCGTCAGCCACGCCGTGAGCGCGCGCGCGTCGCCCGTCTCGAGCGCGCGCTCCACGCTGCCGAGCGACTCCTCCAATGCACGGAGCGCGACGAGGAGCTCGTCGCGATTCATGAGCAGGATCTCCGTCCAGAGCTGAGGCTCGCTCGCGGCGAGGCGTGTCGTATCGATCGCGCCGCTGCCGAACGTCGATCCGGGTGGGGCGTGCCGCGCCAGGAAATCGCCCAGCAGCGAGGCGACGACCTGCGGGACGTGACTCGTGCGCGCGAGCTGCGCATCGTGGAGGGCGGCGTCCAGCACCACCGGCTCGGCCTCGAGCACATGCTCCCAGAAGTCCACGATCTCGCGCGCCGCCCGCGCCGCCCCCGCTCCCGCGCCGCATGGCGTCACGTACACGACCGCCCCGCGAAACAGATCGAGTCGCGACGCCTCGAACCCATGGCGATGGGTGCCCGCGAGGGGATGACTCCCGGCAAAGCGGTCCTGCAGTCCCAGCTCCTCGGCACGCGCGACGATTGCCCGCTTGACCGAACCGACGTCGGTAACTACGGCCCCCGGTTTCAGATGTGCGACGATGGCATCGAGCTGGGCGATGTTCGCGGCGGGTGGAGCGGCGAGCACCAGGAGATCGGCGGCGCGCGCGACATCAATGGCACGGGATGGCGCATCGTCGAGGGCGCCGTGCTGGGCGGCCAGCGCCCGCTCCGCCGGTTCCGGCGACCAACCTACGACCGTGATTCCCCCGAGCCCCGAGCCCCGAGCCCCGACCCCCTGAGACTTCACCTGGCGGGCAATCGAGCCGCCAATCGCGCCGAGCCCGATCAGGCCGAGGGTCTGGGGTCGCACGGCTTGGAAGGTACACGGCGCCCGCATATTATGGAGCCCCATGCGGACGGGGGCGACGCCGAGCATCACCCGACTCTTCGCCGCGACGTTCATCGCCGTGGCGCTCGTCGGCCTGGGTACGCAGGTCGCGACCTGGCGCAGCGCCCGCGCCACCCAGTCCGCGATGATCGCGTTGACCCAGCGCCTCGATCGCCTCCAGCAGCTCAATCCATCACCCCGTGTCGCGGCCGAGGCCACGGCAGCGACAGAGTTGGCCGCCGATGCCGGCGACGATGCCGTCCAGGCGGCGCTGTCGGCCAGCGTGCTCTTTGCCGCGATGGTCGGCGTGCTGGGGCTCGGCTTCTGGTATAACCGGCGCCGCCTGGCGGCGCCGTTCTCCCGCATCGCGTCGGCGCTGCAGCTCGTGGCTGAAGGCCAGTTCGTCGAGCCGCTGCGCGAGGATCAGCCGGGGGAGTTCGGCGCCATCGCCCGCGGCATCAACCATATGGCCCAGGCGCTGGCGTGGCGAGAAGCGCTGCAGGCGTATCTGTCGCAGCTGCTCGCGGCGCTCAACACCTCATCGGACGACGCGGCGAGCGGGCTCGGACAAGCGCTGCAGGTGATTGCCGGTGCGACGCGGGCGACGGGTATCGTCCTGTATCAGCCCGCCTACGATACGAATGAATGGGTGCCGAGCGTCTCACGCGACGTCGAGGCGCGTCCCGTATCGCGGGCAACGATGCGCGATCTCGTGGGTGACGCCACGCAGGCCATCCGTTATGGGGGCGAAGCGGTGCAGCCGGTGCGCCACCAGCTCCGCCTGAACGCGCCCATGCCCCAGGGCCTGGTGCTCGCGCCGTTACGCGCGGGCACCAAACTCGTGGGCGTGTTGGGCGTCGTCCCGGGCGCCACGTTTGGCGCCGACGAGCGCGCGGCGCTCGATCAGGCGGCCCCGAATCTCGCCATCGCCTGCGAGCGCGGGGCGGCGCATTACAACACCCGGCGCCTGGCCGTCGAGGTCCGTCAAACCGCCCAGCGGCTCGAGCAGCTGAACTCCGAGCTCGACGGCGTGATGAAATCCAAAGACTTGTTCCTGTCCAACATCTCGCACGAGCTGCGCACGCCGCTCAACAGCATCATCGGATTCACTGATCTCTTGCTGACCCAGGAGCTGGGGCCGGCCCTGTCGGACCAGCAGCGGGACTTCTTGGAGACGGTCGCCCGCAACGGCCGGCATCTGCTCGAGCTGATCAACGAGCTGCTCGACCTCCAGCGCATCTCCGCGGGACAGATGACGCTGAAGCCGGAGGCGGTCGACTTGGCGGCCTTGCTCGCCGAAACGACCGGCAGTGTGCACGCCCAGGTGCAGAAGCATCGCCACGCGCTGGTCGTCATGCCCACGCTCCAGGACCTGCGCGTGCAGGCGGACCGGGGCCGGGTGCGACAGGTGCTCCTCAACCTGTTGTCGAACGCGATCAAGTTTACGCCCGACGGCGGCCGCATCACGGTCGCCGCGGGACCCGTCAACGGGGGCACAGGGGCGGGCTCCGAAGTCCGGATTGCGGTCAGCGACACCGGCATCGGCATCGCCGCCGAAGACCAGCCCAAGCTGTTCCAGGAGTTCTCCCAGCTCGACGCGTCGGCGAGCCGCAAGTATGAAGGCACGGGACTGGGGCTCGCCTTGTCGCGGCGGCTCATCGAGCTGCATGGCGGAACGATCGGGGTCGACAGCGAGATGGGAAAAGGCAGTACCTTCTGGTTCACTCTGCCGGAGGCACGGTGAGTGTGGCTACGATCGTCATCGTCGAAGATCAGCCGGACAATCTGAAGCTGTTGACGACCCTGCTCACGATCAAGGGGCATCAGGTCGTCGGGCTCCCCAACGGCGACCGGCTGACCGAGGTCGTGCGCTCGCAGCCCGCCCCCGATCTCGTGCTGCTCGACATTCAACTTCCCGGCCGCGATGGCTACGAGCTGCTTGCGGAACTGCAGGGACTCCCGGAACGCTCCTGGAAAGTCGTCGCGTTGACGGCGCACGCGCTGCCGGAAGACCGCACGCGCGCCAGCGCGGCCGGATTCGACGGTTACATCACGAAACCGATTGATGTACGCACGTTCCCCGCGGAAGTCGCGCGATACCTCGGAGGCTAACTCATGGGCGGTATGGTGCTGCTAATCGGCCGGGTCGTCTTTTCCTTCTTCTTTATCTACTCGGGGTTCAATCACCTGACCAAGCTGAGCATGTATTCGCAGTACGCCGGATCCTCGGGCGTGCCCGCGCCCACGGTCGCGGTCGCGGTGACGGGTCTGATGCTGCTCGGCGGTGGGCTCAGCATCCTGCTGGGGGTGCAGCCGAAGTGGGGTGCCGCACTGCTCATCGTGTTTCTCGTCCCCACCGCGGTGATGGTGCACAAGTTCTGGGGGATCAGCGATCCGATGCTGGCCGCGAATCAAGCGGCGCACTTCTGGAAGAACATCGCCCTCGCGGGCGCGGCGCTGATGATGTTCGGTTTTGCGACGCTGTACCCGATGCGGTGGCCGTACAGCCTCGGCCGCTGAGCTCGCGTTAGGGCCGTTCCGCCGGCGGGGGCGTGCGCCAGTGCGGCCGTCGCGGCGCGACCGGTGCCCAATGCGCGTGCGGATTCGGATTCGGATTGGGATTGGCGTCCGCCTGGTGCAGCGAGATGGACCCATTGACCGTGAGCAGCTTCAGCGTCACGCCGCCCGTGCCGATCGTCCCGCGGACGTGTCGTGGGCTGATCTTGCCGGTGATCTTCACCGGGAAGTCGGTCTCCACACGGCCGTTCACGGTCTCGGCGTCGACGTTGGCGTTGATTTGCACCGGTAAGCCCGCGCTCACGGAACCGTTGACGGTGGTGAGCCGGACGTCGCCGCTCGTGAGCGTCTGCATGTTCGCTTCGATGCTGCCGTTGACCGTCGTCGCCTGCACCGGGCCGGTGGAGGTATTGACCGCGATGCGGCCATTCACCGTCGCGGCCTCGACCGGGGCACTGACGCCGTCGATCTGCAGGCCACCGTTCACGGTGGACGCGTCGATGGGAACGTTCCGCGGCAGTTGGATCGTGAAGCGCACCGCCACGTCGTTCTTCCGGACGCCATTCATTTTGTAATCACCGCCCTCATTGCAGCGGCGGTCGCGGGCTTCCCACAGCGCGCACACGGTGAGGCCGCGCTCGGTCAGCACCGGAATCAACTGGACCGACTGCGGGTCCGACATGTGCCAGCTCTTCTCGACCTGGATCACGAGACTGTCGCCTGTTCCCGCGACGACCTCGATCGGTCCGTTGGTGTTGCGGATCCAGACGTGCTGCGTCGGGGTGATGAGGGCCCGGTATTCCCACGGATCGCCCTTTTGCCGCCCGCGGCCGAAGAGATCGCCGCCGTCGCCGTCGCCCCAATTGAAGTCGCCGAACGAGCCGAGGGCGCCGAGCGACGACGGAATGTTTACGCGGATACTGCGGATGAAGAGGCCGGCGCCGACCACCAACCCGAACAGCACGCCGCCGCGAACGATTTCGCGACGCCATGTGCGCCAGAATGTTTTCGTCGGTGCGATTTGATCCACTGATATGTCCATGGTTAAGTGGTGGTACGCAGCTTCAATCTTACAAGTTTCGCCCGGATACGCGACCGCCCGCCACAACGGGGCGGGCGGCGCGTAGGCAAGAGCCCGCACGGGCGCTCAGATCAAGTGCATTTCGGCTCCGCGGTCACCTCGACGGTGATGGGCGCGAGCATGCCGCCGTACCAGACGCGCTGGGCGTCGGCCACGGGGACGGGGGCTGCGGTTTTGACCGTTCCGGCCACGCGGCGGTATGTCTCCGCATGGTCCACGGTCATAGCGGCTTGGGCGGCGAAGCCGTATCCGAAGTTCAGGATCGTCGCTGTCAGCAGGGTCAGGCCGCGCATTGCATCCTCTCATGCTAGAGACGTGGTGCGAATCTTCAGAGGGTAAGACGCAGTGATCGCGGGAAAGGTTGCATGGGGTTTGGAGTTGACGGGTTCTGGACAGTGGAGGTTAGTGCAGGATGGTGGAGGTTGCATTCAGAACCTCCACCATCCTGCACCAACCTCGATAACCGTTTTTTAGTAGCCCGTGTTTTGCACCAACCCCGGCGCCACATCAATCTCCTGCAGTGGGATGGGATAAAGCTGTTGGAAGGCGGGAATCCCCATCACGGCAACCGCCCGTCCCGTCCGAACGAGATCCGGCCAGCGGTGTCCTTCGAAGGCCAATTCCAGACGGCGCTCCTGGAGAATCGTCGCGATCGCGTTCGCCTGTGTCATCGTGTCCACGCGGGCGGCGGCGAGACCCGCCCGCGTGCGTATCGGGAGCAACGACGCTTCCGCTTCGACCAGTTTGCCCTGCTGCGCTTCGGCTTCCGCCTCATTGAGCAGCACTTCGGCAAAGCGAATCACGTGGTAGTCCTCACCGCCGATGCCGGTTTCCCACTTCCCCCCGAACACCGTGGTGCCCTGAAACCTGATGTCGTGCTGCCCACGCAGATCCGTCGTGACGAACGTTGCCGGGTTGCCGCTCACAAAGCCTGGGGAGTATTGCTGAATGAACGTGGTGGTCGGCCCGATTTCGCGACGACCGCCCGCTGCCCCCTTCGCGCGGTAGTAGTAGCCGAGCAGTTGAAAATCGACCGCTGTGAAATCGAGGACGAAAACGGCTTCGCTACTATAGCCATCGTTCAGCATGGCGCCGTAGTCCGCGTCGAGCGCATACCCCATGGCGGCGACCGCTTGGGCTTCGGCTTCCGCCCCCGCCCAATTCTGTTGAAACAGGTACACCCGCGAGCGGATAGCATGCACCGCGCCGATATTGCCATGAGTTGCACCGGGCGACGCGCCGGACACGGTCATCAACGATTCAGCTTTCGCGAGATCGCTCAGGATCTGCGTGTAGACTGCGCCGGTCGTGGCACGCGTGATCTGCGACGACGAGGGAATGTCGGAGACCGGCACCAGCGGAATGGGCACACCCATGCCACTCGGCGCCTGCTCCCCCCACAGCGTCTGCACATCGTGGAAGGTCAGCGCCCGGACGAAGTACGCCTCTCCCATGATCTCATCCCGCTCGGCGGGCCAGGTGGGATCGGTCGTCGACAGGGTGGGGACACGCGCGATGAGCACGTTGGCCCGACCTACGACACGATACATCGCGTCCCACAAACCCTGGATTGTTGTGTTGTCGGCGGTGAGCTGATTGTTATCCGCAAGGCGATACGTCGTGAACGTGCCGGTGTGCCGTACGTCGTCACCGGACAAGTCGCCGAAGAAGACGAACGTGCCGCCGTAGTATCCCGTGCTCTGCAAACCGTCATACATCCCGGCCAGGGCCGCCCGGGCTCCCGCCGGACTCGTGATCGCGGCTTGCTCCGAGATTTCATTGATCGGTTTGACATCCAAAATCGAATTGCAGCCGGCGGCGACGAGTACCAGCACCGCCGGGAGAAGACTCTTGCAGTTCATAAGGGCTCCCATAGTGATGGTTAGAAGGCGCCGGAGATGCCGACCATGATTGTGCGCGCGAGCGGATAGGCGTAGAACTCCGTCGCGAGCGAGGTGTTGGAACTCGAACCGTTGCTATTCACGTCCGGCGAGTACCCGGTGTATTTGGTCCAGGTGTGCAGGTTCCGGCCCGAGACGTAGATCCGGGAGTCCTCCATGCGGAGCAGCTTGGCCCAGCGCGTGGGAATCCGGTAGCCGAGCGTCACCTCCTGCAGCCGCACGTAGGACCCGTTCTCGAAATAGCGGCTCGAGATCTTGCCGACGACATTCGAGTTTCCGTCGAAGCTCGGGCGCGGCTGGTTGGTGATGTCGCCCGGTTGCCGCCAATGGTTCAACAGGCTGCGGAACTTGTTGTCGTAGTAATAGCCCGCATCGTTGGCGAACACGTTGATGGCGTTGAAAATCGTGTGCCCCTGCGTAAACTGGAGGAACCCCTTGAGGTCGAAGCCCTTCCAGCTCAGCGTGTTGGTCCAGCCACCCCAATACTTGGGATGCGGGCTGCCGACGAACACCCGGTCGGCATCGTTGATCGTGCCGTCATTATTGATATCGGCGTACTGCGCATCGCCGGTTGCGGGATCCACGCCCGTGAAGCGAAGCGCGTAAAACTCCGAGAGTGGGTGGCCGACTTCGATGCGATTGACATTGTACAGTCCGACCGTGAACGGTTGGTTCTCGAACAGTTTGGTGACTTTATTGTGATTCCACGAAATGTTGAAATCGGATGCCCAGTGTAGTCCCGCAGGATCCGCTGGTTGGAGCGCGAGCGCGTTGATCGTGAGTTCGTAGCCGCCGTTCTCCATGCTGCCGATGTTCTGTGTCACCGTCGTCAGGCCGCTCGTACCCGTGATGGGACGGTTGAGCAGGAGATTGTCCGTCCGCTTGTTGTACCAATCGGCGATGATGTTGACCCGATTACCGAAGATGCCGAGATCGAAACCGGCGTTGTACTCCCGCGTCCGCTCCCACTTCAGGGCGGGATTGCCGAAGCTGTTGCGAGCAAACCCCGCGACGTCGCCGTAGTTGGCGCGGCCGAAACGGGACAGCGGCGCGAAGTTGTCGGCGATATCCTGGTTCCCCGTGACTCCGTAGGACAAACGCAGCTTGAGGTTGCCACGGCGCGCGAGCCCCTGGGCGAACGGCTCCTCGGTGACCTTCCAGCCGAGCGCGATCGCCGGGAACGTGCCCCAGCGATTCTGGCTCCCGAACCGCGATGACCCATCCGTGCGGACACTCGCGGTGAGCAGGTAACGATCCTTGAGGCTCGCGTTCGCGCGCGTGAAGAACGAAACCAGGTTGTAACCGGTCCAATCCCCGTCATAGGCCACCACCGTGGCGGCGTTGCCGGGATACTGGAACTGATCGCCTGCGAACGTGATCCCGTCGAGGTAATCGAGCTCCGACGAGTTCCACTCGGCACTCGACCCCGCGGTCAGCGCCAGCGTTGCCGACCCCGCGAGGCGCGGGTGGACGTCGGCGAACCCTTCGACGACGTAGCGCGTGGGCGTGTTGTTGCCGATGACCGATTCACCGCCCACGCTTTCACCGTACGAGCCGGCCACGTTCGGCGAATACCAGCGCAAGTCACGCAGGTTCAGCACATCGGCGCCGAGACGCCCGTTCAGGGTGACTTTGTCGGTGACGGCGTAGTTGGTTTCGACGCTGCCGATCACCCGCAAGCCACGCGACTGCGTTTTGTCAAACGTCGCAATGGCGACGGGATTCTCGTACGCCAGGCCGTCGTCGGTCGTCGTGAAGATGTTCGTTCCCGGACGCATGACCGGCAGCCAGGGTTGGCTCGCGATCGCATTCGTGCCGACGCCGGCGATGCTGTTGTCATTCTCGATGCGCTTGTGTTCTTCGCGGCTCACTGAGAGTGCGCTCCGGAAGTGCAGCTTTGGTGAGGCGGTGACGTCCAGGTTGAGCCGACCTGATTCACGCGTGTAGCCCGACGCGATGACGACGCCTTCCTGCTTGAACTGCGACGCGGACAGGAAGTATTGGACCCGATCCGAGCCCCCGTTCAGCCCGACCGTGTAGTTCGTGACCGGCGCCGTGCGGAAGACGGCAGCTTGCCAATCAGTCCCCTTGCCGTTGTGCGCGACGTCGATGGTGTCTGGATCGCCGAACAAGAATGGGCCGTAGCCGTCGTTTGCGGCCGCTTCATTCATGTACGTCACATACTCTTTGGCGTTCATCAGGTCCCACCGGTTCTCCGTCGGCACCACCTGCGAGCCGGCGTACGTGGTATACGTCATCCGCGTCGCTCCGGCGGTTCCGTGCTTGGTCGTAATCATCACGACGCCGTTCGAGCCGCGTGAACCGTAGATCGCCGCCGCGGCGGCGTCCTTCAGGATGTCGATCTTCTCGATTTCATCGGGGTTGAGTCCCGTGGTGGCCGTGAGATCCTGTCCACCCACCCCGAGCTGCGAGAAGTCGTCGCGCAACATCGGCACGCCGTCGATGACGTAGAGCGGTTGGTTGCTCGCGGAGATCGACGCGGCGCCACGGATTCGGACCGTCATCCC
>DATLXS010000192.1:0-31804 GCA_035575675.1 Gemmatimonadales bacterium | reverse complement strand
CCGTCTATCGCTAGATGCCCGACACCGCCGTCACCCAAGCTCCACGGCTCATCGAGCTCATCGCATGGCTGTCACAGGGCGACAACCGAGCGACGATCACCTACAAGGCAGCGGCCAGGAAATTCGGCGTCACCGAGCAGCAGATTCGGGACGACCTCGACGTTCTGGTCCGCCTGTCGGACGAGCACAAGGATTTCCTCGCCAGCGTGCGTGTCGCCATCGTTGCCGACGGCTTCACCGTAGTGAGTCGCGGCCCATTTCGCCGACCGATTCAGTTCAGCGCCGAGGAAGGCCTCGCGCTGCTGCTCGGCCTTGCGGCGGTGCAAGGCGGGCGCGGCGTCGCCGCGAAGTTCAAGAAGGGCACCGAGACGATCGAGTCTGCCTACGCCATCGGCTCGGCGCCGAGTGCCGATCTCGATGGCGTGCTCGCCGTCGCGCGGACGGCGCGTGATCAGAAGCGCAAGCTCGAGCTGCTGTATTGCGGCTCCGATGGTGAACCGTCACGCCGTATCACGCACGTGCACCAGATCGTCGAGAGCGCCGGGCGCTGGTACGTGATCGCGTGGTGTGAGAAGGTCCAGGATTTCCGGCGCTTTCGCGCCGAGCGAATTCTCGAGGCCCGCTTGCTGCCGCAGGACTTCCGGCCGCAGGTGTTGTTCAAGCCGATCACGGATCCGAAGGAACTCCTGAGCGCCGATGGGACCGTGCCGGCGCAGGTCGCGTTCAGCAAGAAGATCTCGCGCTGGCTCAGGGAGAGGTATCCGAATGGGCACGAGCAGCGCGATGGACGCTACGTCGTCACGTTCCATGTGGCGGATCCCGCGTGGTTCGTGCGCGAGGTGTTGCAGTACGGCGCCGAGGCTGAGGTGCTCGGCCCGGAGGGGCTGAGGGAGGCAGTGAAGAGGATGGTCCAATGAGTGAAGACAGGATCTTGTACGAACCTCTCATCGAGGCGCTCCTGGTCGATCGCGAGCGCATGATCCGCATGCTCCGCATCGCGCTCGCGGAGCTGCATGCTCGGCGCCTAACCACGCCGTGGTGTACGGGCGAGGCCGACGTTGTCGAGGCGCTGCGGTACTGGGATGAGGTGTTTGGCTGGATCAAACAACAGGTTGGCCACGACGTCGTTTTGATGACTCGAAGGACCTAACTGCTACTCGCTGTAAACCACTGCTGCGTCTGCTGCGTCTTGGCGTCTCCTAAGTTCGTGGTGCTGTTCGTCCCGGCGGTGTTGCAATGTCTCATCCTGCTCGCACATTCTCAGCATGCACAGACTGTCCAAGTCCCGCTACACCGCCGGCATCCAATGCCACAAGCTCCTCTGGTGGAAAGTCCACGAGCCGCTCGCCGTGGAGCTGCAGCCCGACAAGGTGCTCCAGGACCGCTTTGATCAAGGAACACAAGTCGGCACGTTGGCACGAGACAGGTTCCCCGGTGGGGTGCTCGTGGATCTCCCGCACAAGGCGGTCGACGAGCGCGTCAAACTCACCCGCAAATTGATCGACGCCGGCGTGCCCGCGATCTTCGAAGCCAGCTTCCTCGCCGACAACACATTCGTCGCGGTCGACGTCCTCACACCACAAGAGCGCGGCTACCACCTCACCGAGGTGAAGTCGTCGTCCTCACAGAAGGAGGAGCACCTCCCCGATGCCGCGGTGCAGGTCCACGTCCTCTCGCGATCCGGCCTTCACATCACCGGCGTGGACGTCATGCACCTGAACAAGGAATGCCATTTCCCGGACCTGTCGAACCTCTTTGAGCGCACCGATGTGACCGCGGCGGTGCAGCCGCTCCTCGGCAAGGTCGGCTGGGAAATCGATGCGCAGCTCGCGATGCTCGACGGCCCGCTGCCCGATGTGCCGATCGGCCGGCAGTGCCACGAGCCGCACGAGTGTCCCTTCATGGCGCGCTGCTGGCCCCAAGATCCCGATCACATCATGCGGCTCTACAACATCGGGCCGAAAAAAGGTGTCGGGTTTCTGGTGACTGGGGTGCAGCGGATTTCAGATCTGCCCGCTGACCAGAAGCTCAATGCCACTCAGAAGCGGCAGATCCGCGCGATGAAAGAGGGCAGGCTCGTCGTTGAAGCCACACTTGGACAGGCGCTTGCACCGTTCCATTGCAAGCTGGGGTTTCTCGACTTCGAGACGATCATGCGCGCCGTCCCGGTGTGGCCGGGCATGGCGCCGTGGGAGCAGGCGCCGGCGCAGTTCAGCTATCACGAAGCGAACGGCGACGGGACCTACACGCACGCCGAGTACCTGGCGGAGGGCCCGAAGGACTGCCGGCCGGAGCTGGCGCGCGCGATGGTCGAAGCCACGAAGCACGCCGAGAAGGTCGCGACGTACTCGGCCTTCGAGAAGACGCGCATCCGGGGACTGCAGGAAGCGGTGCCGGAATTGCGCGCCGAGCTGGAGGCGCTCGAGGGGAAGTTGGTGGATCTCTTGCCGGTGGTTCGGGAGAACGTCTACCACCCCGACTTCCTCGGCAGCTTCAGTCTCAAATACGTGCTGCACCCGCTGGTCCCGGAGCTGACCTACGATGATCTCGTGATCGTCGATGGGCTCGTGGCGAGCGTGGAAATCGCTCGGCTCCTCTTTGTGGCGGGCAAGATTGCGCCTGAAGAGCACGCCCGCGTGCGGCAGGATCTGCTCAATTACTGTGAGAGGGATACGTGGGCGATGGTGAAGGTGCTGGAGAGGCTGAGAGAGCTGGCGTCGGAATCCACAGGTTTTAGCCTGTGAATCCAAACAAGAAAGCCGGCGAGCTTTCGCTCTCCGGCTTTCTTACGTAGCAAGACTGACTACGCGGTGACCTGTCACTCCTCCATCACCCGGGCGGCGAACTGCTTGGCGGCGGGCCTCGTCGCGGACAGCCACTCATGCAGGTCCACGGCTTGTGGCAACGTCTCGTGCGACGGCGCTGCTACGGGAGCGTCCACGCCCGAAATCATCGCGGAGCTCGAGAGAGTGTTGAGCAGCGTAGCGGACTGGTTGTTTGTCCACGGCAGCACGAAATGCACACCTTGGTCCCAGTATGTGTATGCCAAGCTGCGATAACCGCGCACTTCGGTGTTGGTGAAGGCCCGGTAGTAGCCGATCGACCGGACCACGCAGTCGCCAGGGATCGAAATGTTGTCAAAGGTCTGGCTCACCAATCCGTAATTCACGTAAAAGCCGTTGATGATCGAGCCGCAATTCTGCACCTTAACAAAGAAGTACGTTGCGGTCACAATGAGATCGACGGTGTCGGCGCGCGCACTTCCCGACAGATACGTATCGTTCCACGACATCAGCAAGCCGACCTGTGCACCCTGGTTCGTCCTTCCCGAAGTCGACGCGGAAAAGGCGACCGAGCTTGGTTTACTCGGATAGGTGTAGGTCAAGACAGATCCGACCGGCACGGATACAGCGCCCTGGTTCACCGCGGTCAGCGTGATATCGGTGTACGTCGAATTCCGGAACGACAGGGCAAACGGATGTCGCACCGTGACTGGCACCGCGCTCGAGGAGCCGATGTTTCCAGCCTGGTCGTACGCGCGGGCGACCAAATTGCGTGAGCCGTCGCCGAGCAAATCGGTATCCCAGTTGAAGCCCCAAGGCGCAGCATTGTCGGTGCCGGCAACCACGCCATCGACCAGCAGTTCGACCTTCGTCACACCGAAATTGTCCTGAGCGTTTACCGCAATCGAAACCATCCCGGTCAGGACGGCTCCACCATTCGGCGACATGATGCTCGCCGTCGGGGGCTGGACATCGGCCGGAGGCGGCGGTGGCGGCGGTGGCGGAGGTGGCGGCGGATTCGGCCCCACCGGATCCTTGTGGTGACAAGCAGCGCCCGCTGCCAGCAGCAATACGTGAAGCATCATGCGAATCTTTGACATACGCCCCTCCGGTTCAGGTTGGTGAAACCCCTGAAGGGTGCGAACCGGCGGTCACGTGGCGGCCACGCGGGAGAGAACGAGAGTAACGCGACAGACGCGTCGCGGTTGCAAGTCCGCCGACGCACGTGAGCGCCGACCGTGTCTGCGTGACCGCTGAGTGATTCCCACCATGTAGGCTCACCGCATCGCCGCGTGGACTTCACACTTGCCACAGGAGGGTGCGTTATGAAGCGTGCTAATGCCGGGAAATTCATGCTGATGGTGCTATGCGCGGTCGCGTGTGCCGAACCCCCCACCAGTCAGGTCCCACAACGACCAGCGACGTCCGAGCCGCAGGGCAGCCCCACACCGCTGCAGGCCAGAATCGCGCAATCGGTCGCCGACCGCGCCGCGCGAGGTCTGCCGGTGCCGAAACTGTCGTCCGATTTCCGTTCCGCGCAGGGGTCTTCGCTCTCCGAGTTGCGGGGCAAGAAGTACGGTCCAGGCGAGGGATACGCATATACCGCACGCACCGAGCTTCGTTACAGCGGCCCTGCCGACGCGGGGTTGGACAGGTGGCCGGAGCTGACCCTGACTTCCGAGCAGTCAGAGAGGCTCGGTGTCACCAGCGTGGCGCTGCGGGAGCGGTACATCGCGCAAAGAGAAGCACGGAGTCCCGGATTCTGGCAGCGGTACGAGTTGGGTCTCGAGCCTCGCACCTACACGATTAGTGAGTCACGGCGCGTGACATATCCCGCGTCGCCGTCGCTGCCAGCCAGCCCAGCATTGGCCGAAGTTGCCGATGTGACGTCCTCGAGAACGGCTTCGGGGGATCTCGTCTTCGGCTTCTCCGTGAACATCCCCTCGATCCAAGAGGAGCGAACGTTCGGGATCGAGGATGTCGAGGACATGACTTTGAGTTTTGAGGCGGACTGGGGGATAGGCCTACGCCTGCCGGTGGCCGGTCAACTCAGCAGTCCCGAACCGATGGCCGAAGGGTCCACATACTCGGCGACGAGTACGATGGAAGGGCGCAATTACACGGGGGCGCAGTATGCGGCCGTCGGACTTCCGGCGGAGGACGGCAACGAGGCGTACTTCCGCTGGGTCACACAGGGCTGCGTGCAATTCAGCGGTATTATCGATTCGGATAAGCACTGCGCCGGGCCCAACGTCTACCGCCACTCAGATTTTGTGACACCCTTTGGACCCGGTGAGGACGTTCCGCTGCCTTCGGTGGATCTCGCGATCCTGGACTATGGTGTGGCGGGCATCGATCTCGTCGTGAACTCATCTGTCGGATCCGACCAGATTACCGCGGACTGGCTGGTCCTGGGAGCGGCCTCCGGCAGCGGCAGTCTGTCGTACAGCAGTCCCTCGTCGCCCGCGCAGCTTTCGTCCGTGAGAGCTATCGACGGGCCGGGACGGGCACTCTTCTCGGTCGACGGGCTGCTGTATCACTTCACGCGATTCTCTGTCTCACCACGTCTCCGGTTCTGGGTGGACCTCGAGATTCCCATTCCCTTGGCTCCCGATATCACCTGGGAAGACAGCTGGTCGATTTCGCTCGGCACCTATGACCTGAGCGACTTCATCGATCATGATTTCATCGATTCCCACGGCGCGTCGGTTGGCCTGCACCACAACCCGGAGTACACGGGGGCCACGCGGTTGACGATGGAGGTCGAGGTCGTGAACGTCGCGCCCACCGCGAGCCTCGCGGTCACCGGCGGGGAGAACCTGAACATCCAGGGCGTCCCCACCATCGTCGGCCGTACTGGTGACATCTTCGCGTTTGCCGGAAGCGCGCACGACCCGGGCCGTGATGGGTTGACGCTGTCATGGGATTGGAGTGATGGGCCGCCGGCACCTGACGAATCGGCTCTGTATCCCATCACCGGCCCGACCGGACCTAACGATGCGACGGACCGACGCGCGCACGCGTTCGAGTCCGCGTGCCTGTATGACGTGACGTTCAAGGCGGTGGACGATGACGCGGCGTCGGGCGAGGACCACGTCTCCATCCTCATTACGCAGACGGGGCAGCGGGCACGGCAGGATGGATATTGGCAGCAGCAGCTTGGCCGCAACGGCGCCCAGCTGTCGCAGGATGTCGTAGCATGTTACGTGGCGATCGTCGGGCGCGTCAGCGCGGTCTTCAGCGAAGCGCGGGCGGCCGCGAATGCGGATGACGCGTTCACGGTGTTGAATCTCCGCCAGAATTCCGGCTCCGAGCTGGAGAAACTTGATCGCGAGATCATGGTGGCATGGCTGAACTTTGCGAGCGGCGCGGTCGGCTATTCACAGATGGTCGACACCAACGGGGACGGGACGGCGGACACGCCGTTCAATCAAGTCATGCAGGCGGCCGAGTCAGTGCGCCTCGATCCAGCCGCCCCCGCCGCGGCACTTCGGTTCCAGACGCAGCTCGTTCATCAGGTATCGGTGCATATGTAGGGAGCCCGGCAGTCCCCTCTCATTCAACACGGCCCCGCTATGCGGGGCCGTCGTTTATTCCCGCCGTTCCGCCAGGCGGGTGCGGAGCCGCGCCAGCGTGTCAGGGTCGAGCTGCGCCGCTTGCTGGATCCGTTCCGCCGCGGCAAGCGAACCGTCGAGCATGCGTCGCGCCCCCATCGTCCCCGCATCCTGCGCCACCGATAGCGCAAGATCGAGTGCCGCTTGATCCGGAGCCACGTGCGACAAGAGCTCGACCCGCAAGACGCGACTTTCAAGGTCGGTGCGCCCGGCGAGCGCGTCGATAGCCCGTTGCTCGAGTCTTCGTCGCTCGCCCCTCGTGGTGCATTCCGCTCGGATCACCTCCGCAATCAAAGGAGCCGCGAATGTGTAGCGCCGGCCATCGAAGTGAATGAGGTACCGCCGCTCACATGCAGGCAGCGTCTGTTCAACATCGTGTCTCGGCGACTCGGCAACTTGCGCGATCAACTCGAGGTCGAGGGCTTGGCCGCAAACACTCGCCGCGCTGAGCACGCGAACGTTCGTAGGTGTCAGCTCGCTGATGCGCATTGCGATGGCATGGCGCGCGACCGCCGGAACGGAGAATGGTAGCGGCGCATCGATCGTTCCGCCTGGGGGCGGCCAGGTCACCATGTCCTTCTGGAAATTGCCCGGCTTCGCGAGCGCGCCAAGCAGCGTTACCGCGAGGAACGGGTTCCCGGCCGTTTCATACGCGATGCGACGCGTGAGGCGCTCCCGCTCTGCGTTATCGCGACACCACGGCGCCAGCGCGGCAACCAGCTGAGCAAGATCGTCCTTGCTGAGGGCACGGAGGCGCACCACAACGCCGGGGAGTGCGCGGCCGACGTCGCTCTCCAGTTGTAGAAGCTCTGGTGGAGGTTGGCCCACGTCCTGCGCCACGGTCAACAAGAGGGTAACGGGGCTGGCTTTCAATTGACCGAGTGCAGCCCCGAGCGCGGCGAGCGACATCCCGTCGGCCCAGTGCGCGTCGTCAATCGCAATGGCGAGCGGCTGCTCCTCCGCTGCCGCGCCCAGCACACTGGCCAGCGCAGTCGCCATGTCCGCGATGTCACGCACCTGCCGAGGGGCAAATCGGTCGGCGATTTCGGGGGCAAGGCCGGCGAGCACGCCGAGGGCATCAGGATGGGCTCCGGCCAGCCCTCGGAGATCGACGACCCCTGCCCGTATCAGGAATCTGAGAGAACTCCATGCGGCATCGTGATCGTTCTTCGCCGGTCGTATTTGCAATAGCTGCGCACCCTCGAGCGCCAAGCGGCTGGCACATTCTGCGAGGAGACGCGAGCGTCCCATCCCTGGGGGGCTGACGATCACCAGCGCGCGGGGTCCCGACTTGCTTGTCGTTCCCTGGGCAACGACGTCGAACACACTGCGATGCAGTTGCTCGCGTCCCACGAGCGGAATCGCGCGCGTCGTGTCGCTACCCGGGGGTCGCCACGTCTGCGTGCGAATCCGCTCTGCCAGTGCGACCATGGTGCGCCCCGGCTTTTCACCGACCTCCCGCTCCAGCCGTTGCGCAAATTCTTGGTAGACGCCGACCGCAGTGGCCGAGTCCCCGGCAAGGGCCGCGGCGCGCATCAGCAAGCGTGTCGCGGGCTCGCTTCTGGGCGCTATCGCAAGCGCGCGTCGAGCAAGATCGGCCGCATTTGCCAGCTCCGTTGCTAGGCCGCGCTCCCCAGCCGCGACGAGTGTAGCCGCTGCGAGGGCCCGGTAGCGCTCCCGCTCGCGCGTCATCCAGTCTTCGAACTCCGGTGCGTCCTTGACGTGGAAACCCTCGAGAAAATCGCCGCGCAGGAGTCGGACCGCGGCTTCGGGCGCGCTGCCCGCCTGCGAAAGAAAATGCAAGGCGTCGACGTCGAGTCCCTCGTCACTCAAAGCGAGCGTATCGCTTTCGGAGCGTAGACGCTCGTTGCCCAGCGCGCTCCGTAACCTGTTGATCGCCGTGTTGAGCGCCTTGCGGGCGCCACGCTCCGGTTGCTCAGCCCAGAGGAGGCCGAGCAGGTGATCACGTGAGCGGCTGCGAGTAGGGGAGAGCGCGAGATACACGATCAACGCGACGTGCTTATGCCACTGTAGCTCGCGCGGCGTTTTGCCGCCGGCGAGGCGCGCAGAGGGTGGTCCAAAGCAGCGGAGTTCGAGCGGGGTGAGCGACATATCCCTCGAGATTCCCGAACCGAGCGAAGATAACATCTCCGTTCGAGTTCGCTTGCCGCGTGCCCGTTCAGGGTGTAGCGTAGCGACACCTAGCAAAGGCCGGATCGTGGCGCAGGGTCCGCAGACACCGCACGACGACTTCGGCGATCGCTACGCGATCGAGCGCGAGCTCGGCCACGGTGCCACCGCCTCGGTGTATCTCGCCCGTGATCTCAAGTTCGAAGACAAATTGGTGGCGATCAAGGTTTTGTCGGCCGATTTCGCGCTGCCGGTCCCAAGTGAACGCTTCCTGCGCGAAATCGAGACGACCGCAAAACTGAATCACCCGCACATCGTCACCCTCATGGAGTCCGGTCGAACGCGGGGCGCGCCGCGGCGTCCGTTTTATGTCATGCGGTATATCGACGGCGAAACACTGCGCGACATTCTCGCGCGGGGGCCGCTCGCGGTCGACGACGCGTTGCGTATTGCGCGCCAGGTGGCGGGTGCGCTTGGCCACGCCCATCGCCACGGCGTGATTCATCGTGACATCAAGCCTGGCAACATCATGCTCGAGGGCGGTCACACCTGGGTGACCGACTTTGGCATCGCGCGCGCGATGGCCGCGAAGGACGGCCAAACGGTGACCAGCACCGGGGTGACCATCGGCACGCCGGCATACATGAGTCCCGAACAGGCGATGGGACGCGGCGATCTCGACGCTCGCAGTGACATCTATAGTCTGGGTTGTGTGCTGTATGAGATGCTGGCCGGCAAAATGCCATTCGAAGGACCCGACATTCAGGTCGTGTTGCACAAGCATCTCGTCGAGCCGCTGCCGCCGCTGCGGGAGCTTCGGCCCGATGCGCCCGAGCGCGTGGAGGAGCTGCTCGACATCGCCCTTGCCAAGAAGCGCGAGGATCGGTTCGCGACGGCGGTCGAGTTTGCCGAGGCGCTGTCGCTGGAGGGGGCGGGGGCGCTGACGCCGACGCGGACGCAGCCGGTCCGCGGGGAGCGGCGCCAAGGCATTCGGTGGAAGCTGCGGACGGCCGTGGCCGCCGCGGCGACGTTCGTCGCGGGCGTTGTGGTCGTGGCCGCTTGGGCACTCACTCGTCCCGCCGCGCGACCGGATCGCTATCTGATTTCTCCGCGGTGGGAGTATGGAGCGGGCGTCGATGCATCGCTGAATGCGGGCCGTCTGTTGCAGGATGCCCTCAACGAATGGAGCGGGATTCAAGTTGTCAGCGCGCCGCCATCCGACGGCCCGGTAGATGTTGGCGCCCTCGCTCGGCGGAACGGAGCAGGATGGTACATCACGGGGGTCGTATCGCGCGTGGGGGATTCCCTCCGTGTTCGTGCCACACTCTACGGTACACGGAAAGATTCGCTCGTCCGCGAGCGTTCGGTGAACCTCGCTCCCACTCTCGCGGGTACGGATTCGGCGTTTGCGCGCTTGGCCGATCGAATCCTCTTCGACGATACGGTATGGGTCGCGAACGGCGGCCGGTCAGGAACGCGATCGGTCAGCGCTCGAACGGAATTCGCGCGTGGGCTGTCAGCCGTGCAGGTGTGGTCTCTGGGAATGGCGGATTCCGCCTTCCGCTGGGCAAGCGAGCTCGACGAACGGTACGCCGAAGCCGGCCTGTGGTTGGCTCAAGTTCGCTATTGGCAGGACCGTGCCCCTGCGGCGTGGCGATCGAGTCTCGAGCGTGCGGCCGTCAACAGCGCGAGCCTTTCGCGCCGTGATCAACTCCGGGCCGCTACGCTGCGAGCGGCGGCCCAAGGAGAGATCGTCCCCGCCTGTGCCGGTTGGCGGAGCTCCACACGACAGGAGCCGACGGATTTCGCCGCGTGGTACGGTCTCGCGACGTGTTTGAGCCGCGACGACGTCGTGCTGGCGGACGGTCGCAGTGTGTCCGGTTGGAGTTTTCGCACCAGCTACCGAGAAATGAGCAGCGCGTACCAGCACGCGTTTCGCCTGCTGCCATCGATCCATCGATCGCTGAAAGGCGATTCCTACGAGTTTGTGAGGCGTGTACTCCTGACCAACAGCAGCACGGTGCGAAATGGCCACGGACTGGTGGATCGCACCACGACCTTCATTGCTCATCCGGCGTGGGCGGGTGATAGCCTCGCGCTCGTCCCCTATCCGCTCAGTCGCGAAACACTGCCAACGACGCTTGAGCTCGCGCTGCGTCACGAGCGGGAGCTGTTTCACGAGATCGCCACGTCTTGGGTCACGGCATACCCGACAAGCGCTGACGCCCTAGAAGCGCTTGCCATCTCCCTCGACCTACTCGGAGATCCAACCGCAGCGGACACCCTCAGACGTGCCCGTCTTCTCGCCACCACAGACGGGGAGCGCCTTCGCGCCGCGGCTGCGGAGGTCCTGTTGCGGTTGCGATACGCGGTGCCGTTCTACCCCGCTGGAATCGCCACGGCACGCCAGATCGCGGACTCGATGCTCGACGCGTATGACGGTCCGAACACTCCCGAGCCGCTCTTGCTTGCCACGTTGGCGGTTCTAACCGGAAGGGGCACGCGAGCCGCCGCGTACATGCGCCAGCCGTCGGCGGTCGCGTCGATGGAAGTACCGCCCGCTCTTGCGCAGTCGGCAGGCCCGTTGCTGATCTTCGCGACACTCGGTGCGCCCATCGACAGTATTCGCGTACTGGAGGAGCAGGTGGAGTCGGGCATTTCCTTTCTTCCCGATTCGGTACAGCAAGAGGCTCGCATGATGTGGCTGGCACGGGCGGCTCAGTTGGCGTTTCCGGATTTCCGCTTCGCGTCGCTCGCGGATCTTGCCGGTCATAACGACTACATGATCGATGCTCAAGTGGCATTTCTGGGCAAGAACAACGACTTCGTCCGCCGGATGTTCGATACGCGACGAGAACGGCGACGATTCTTGCTCGCCGGCAACGTAACGCTCGACGCGCTCTATCCAGAGGCATGGTTGCTGAACGCGATTGGAGAACCGCAACAGGCCCGTGCGTGGCTCGCTCCGACGCTGTCGGCCCTTCGCCTCGTGCCGACCGAAAAGCTCAGCGATCCGGTGAATGCGGCTGCTCTGATTCAGGCGATGGCACTCCAGGCAAGCCTGTCGAGGCTCGTCGGTGACACCGCGGGGGCCGCCCGCTGGGAGGGCGTCGTCGGCGCGTTGTGGCAAGGAGCCGACACAGCGCTCCAGCCGCACGTGCAAAGAATGAAGGGTTCGTAGCCGGGTCTATCATGCGCCGTGACACGGGAGGTCTGTATGGCAATCTGGGGACTGCACCGTCACAGTTTCACGCAGGGCGGGTTGGCGTTCGCAGTAGGGCTGGGAACGTTGGCGGCGACGCTGGCGGGGTGGCGATGGGGCGTCGCGGATAGACCACCGTCCGTGCAATGGGCAGCGAGACCAGAGTGCCCTCGTCCTAATATGATCGTGAAGATCTTGGGAGATAAAGGCGAATCTCTGGGTGTGGTGACTTCTATCCCACTGTCCGACCCGATAACCGATGTGCCCGAATTTCACGATTGCCAGCGGTTCATCCCCATACCGACCATTCCTGGAAACCTTGGGGGCCAGTCAGCGCGGATACCGTACGATTCCCTGTACGCGATTTTTGCGGCGTTCCGCCTGGATACGTTGGGCGCGTTTGCAGGAGAGTTTGTGCCGGTTGCAACCGTCTACAGTTACGGCGGCAGATACGACCCACTCGGAATCAGACCGGGCTTCAACTGCCTGGTTCTATCGCGCACTTCGGCGACTTGGAGGGCGACGATGGTGCCTCAAGCGAATCCGACGGATCCACGCTGTGCCGCAGTGCACATCAATCTAGCAGCGGGAACGCCTCTAGAAGTCCGGCAAATCCCGCCGCCACCGCTCGACAGCGGCTTCGTGTTCGACAGCACCAACTATCCGCCGGTTGCGCGCTGGGATTGGGACGGCACGCATCAATACATTGGAATTGCTTGCGGAAGATCGTGGTGCGAGGTCGGACCGCCGGGCTTCACACCTTCACCGATCTATCAGGGACCTGCAATAACGTTCGATCCGGTACCGGGACTGTCGGCCACGTCGACGCAGAGAAGACAGGCCACCCGTATTAAGGGCTGGTATGACGATCAACAACTCGACAGCGCGGACACGCACGGTCGGTCCTTCGTTACCAGAATTCACGGCTGGGTATTCCCGAACCCGGCGTTCGAGGATGGACTACTCGATAGCCGAGTAAGTGTCGCAAGGCTGGGAGGTGCTTGGATCCATGTCGCTACGGCGTATTTGGATGCCGATTACAAGGGCTACCTCAAACGAGGGGCCAACAAGATCTACATGTGTCACGAAGTAGTTGGTGCCTTGGGTACCTGCCGAATGCCGGCTATGTCGTTCGCAAGCCCGGCAGTTCCGCTGAATCAAGCACCGGTCTCGCCGTTTACCAAACCGCTCGCTCTCTGCGATCCGGATCCCACGGATCATCTGAGGCGGTGGTGGAAGATTCAGCCCGAGGCCGGCCAAGCGCGCTACGTGTGTGTAAGGCGGAGAGATCATTTCAGGGCCCTCGAACGGTATCGACAACAGCACAACAATGTCCGTGTCTGGATTCCGGCAGCGGCCCGTTGGCGCTGGCTCTTGGAGGATCCGGCTGTCTGGCTGAAGTGTGAGACGGGGTGTTGTACCGGACAGTAGCAACGGTTCGCTCCTATTCACAGGAGCGGAGCCTTCGCCGAGCCGGCGTTTCAACGCACGGGAACAAGAAAGCCGGCGAGCTCTCGCTCCCCGGCTTTCTCACGTAGCGAAACTAGAGTCGGCTCTGTCACCAACTCAGCCTGCACCCGCCGCCGTTGGCATTGACCCAGTTCTGCTGCACCAGGAAGTCCTTCGTGCCGATCTGCATGTTCGCAGTCGAGCCGTTCGCCGTTCTATAGGTCGTACCGAAGTTCCACGCGCACTTGTCGGCGTTCTCGTTGCCCGAGTTGTCGTACCAGGCATCGAGGTCTTCGTCGGTGTTGGTCTCTTCCGTCTCGTGCGCCAGGGTGTTGACCTCGGCGTCGGCCGCGGCGTCGTTGTTGGGCGAGCCCGTCAGGGCGTTGCAGTCGAAGAAATCGATGTCGTGCGGCATGGCGGCATATTTCACGTCGTTGCCGTTCCAGCTGAAGTTGCCGTGGTAGGCGCAGTACACCGACCCGAAGCCGCCGCCGAGGTTGACGAACTGGTCGCTGAAGATCAGGTACAGGGTGCTGGGGTCGTAGCTGAGCTGGCCGTTCGTGAAGCCCGCGATGATCTGATTCTGCATCTGCAGGTCGGTGACGGGCACGAGGGGCATGGGCACACTGGTGTTGGACGCCCAGAACTGGGTGTACGTGACGCTGTTTTGAATAGCGGTGCCCGCGCCGTCGGTGTAGGTCGTGTTGATGTTGTAATAGGGCGAGCCACCGAGGTGGTTGAGGAAGTAGCCGATCACCGAGCCGTCGGCCGAGCCGGGCCCGGTCGTGCCTGGGGCAGGCCCGCCCGCGTAAATCGTCTTGGTGGACCAATAGATCGCGGCGACCTTCTGCGCGAGGATGACGGGACCGCCGTGATAGTAGATGCCGTTGTCCAGCGTGGGACTCCGCGTTGGGGCCGATCCGGGCAGGCCGTGTCCGATGAGCGGCATGATGTGAATGTGCGAGGCCTGTGCAGAGCCGGGCGGTGGCGAAGTGTTGGGGGCGTTAGGCGAATCGTGGCTACAGGCAGCGATCGCGAGGCTGATTACGGTGGTGGCGGCGCGGTTCACGGACTCCTCCTGGATCGGATGGATGACACGGGTGCAACTCCGATGCCAGAGTGATGGAGGCCAATTCTGCGGGCGGAATGTCGACCGAGCGCGGCAGGTGGGGCGTGATTCCCACGGAACGTGCGAGAGACGTGGGCGATGGTAAAGGCGCTGGAAAGGCTGCGCGCGTTATCCGTCGGCTGAAGCCGCGGCTCGGCCACTACGCCAGCCCTTAAGGGCTGAAGCCTTCGCCGAGCCGGCCCTTCAGGGCACGGACCTTACCGCAGGATTCCTATCATCCAGAGGATAATCGCCGCGGTGACCACACTCTGCGACATGAAGTAAACGAAGAAGCGGATCGTCATCCGGCGCTCAAATCCCTTGAGAGCCCCATCCAGCATGTCGAAGCCCGCCCGCATCTGACCGCGTACCTGATCAAGACGCATCTCAGACCGCACCTCGCCGATCAGCCGATCGAGTTTTGCTTCCAAGCGCGCGTAGTTCCGCTCGTTCAGCTCTCGCAAGTCGCTTTGAATTGCGAACCTTCCGGAATAACCCATAGGCCCATAGTACGCTCGGCCAACCTTGCGATCAAGCCGTCGCCGCGGAAACAAGAAAGCCGGCGAGCTCTCGCTCCCCGGCTTTCTCACGTAGCGAAACTGGCTACGCTGAGACCCCACACGTAAGGACAACATCGTCTCGGCTCAGGCGCCGAGTCAAGCCCACGAGGGTGCTGGTGGTGGGACTCGAACCCACAAGGGCTTTCGCCCAGAGACGTGTGAGGTCTCAGCGTTTACCGGTTTCGCCACACCAGCACCTCATGGCTACGAACCCTGGCAATCCCGAAGGCCAAGACGCTAGACCCCGCACGCGCTGCCGCTCGCGCCAGCACGATGTGAGTTCAATGTGAGTTGGAGCGTATCAAAGGAACGCGGGAGGAATCACTAGCACGCGAAATCCGTCTGTTGAAACCGCGGCTCGGCCACTACGCCAGCCCTTAAGAGCTTGCCCTGAGCGCAGCGAAGGGGCTGAAGCCTTCGCCGAGCCGGCGTTTCAACGCACGGGAACAAGAAGCGAACTGGCTACGCGAAGACCGTCACACTCCGACTACATTCACCCCAACTTCTTCCCGCTTTCCCGTTCGCCGCTCGACGTACGCGCGATACCCACACGCGCACTGCGCGAACGTCCGGCCCTGCCGGTCGCTCTGAAAAAACAGCTGCACACGGCACGCCGGGCACCGGGGCGGGCCGCCATCGGCCACGAGCGACCGCTTGTCGGCGCGGTTCATGGTGCCGCCTTAGTCAAGCCCGGCAAACCCGGCCACGACATGTACCCCGAGGGCGGTCCGAACACGATCGGGGGCGTGCACTGGCACCGCGCGCGCTGTGGCAGCGCCGGCACGATCGCCGCGGACGCCAGGCGATGCGACACCGTCGCCGGATCGCTGACCAACCCTCCACAGGTATGGCAATGGATCTCGTTCATCGCCGTCTCCGGTCCCCCTCTACGCATTGCGGAGAGGGGGTCAGGGGGTGAGGTGAAAAAGAAGGGGCGGCATGCTGCCGCCCCCAGTGTAACGCTGCTTCGCTTCGCTTAACGAGTGACGGGCTGACTCTGATTCTGATTCTGCGAGGCAATCTTGTGGAACGTCGAGTTCGACACCTCGTAGCTATCTACTTCAGGCGTGCCCTCGATCACCGGCGCCAGCGTGCGCAGCACGGTGGCATACGTATCGCGGCCGTACGCCTCGGCATTCTCTTTCTTCTCCCACAGGCTGATCGCGAGCGCTTCGTTGCCTGCGGACGCGAGAAACGTGATCTCGTCCTTGAACCCGGCCTGCTTGCGCAGCATCGGGAGCACGTCGATTTCCAGCGTGCGGGTGAATTCGGCAGCCTTGTCGGCTTTGAGGTGCAGCGTGACGTTGCGTGCGTACATGAGCAACTCCTTCATCCACTGAGAAGCTTTCGCTACAGAACACTCCTGCCACTGGCACAACGTACCCGAGTGTACTAAACTTGTCAAGTTCAATGTGAGACTGCCAGCATGCTTAACGGAGATAGTTAAGATGGACGTCGCGATGATGATACGATCCCGCCTCGCGGAGCTGGGTCTGGAGCAGCGCGACCTGGCGCGCGCCGCGCAGGTGACCGAGTCCTACGTCTCGCAGCTCCTCAGCCGCAAGAAGGCGCCCCCCGCGCCCGAGCGCACCGACATCTACGACCGGATGGATCGTTTCCTGAAACTTCCTCACGGGGAGCTGGCGCGCGTCGCCGAGGCGCACCTCAAGGACGAGCTGAAGCGGCGGCTGGGCGAGATCGCGCCGCTGTTTCCCGAGTTGCGCGCGTTGATCCTCGAGAAATGCGTGCCGGCCCAGGTCGAGCAGGTGCGCGCCATCATCGAGCAGCAATCCTTCGGCGACCTGGAGCGGCTCGTGGCGCAGACGTTGCTGCAGGTCGCGGAGCTCGGCGGCGACGTGCTCCACGTGACGCCGCGACAACGCGCCCGGCTCGGTGCGGCCGTCGCGTCGTGGGAATGGAATCCGGCGACGTTCGCGCTGGCGGTCAGACTGGCCGGCGGCGAGCACAAGCACTTTGAATACGCCGAACGCGATCCGGCGAGCGGCAACGGGGAAAAGGGCATGGCGGAGTTTCTGCGCGATCCCGCGCTCAGCGGCTCGGCCACGCCGGCAGAGCTCGCCTTCCTGAAATCGCTGCGATTCAAGGATCGCCGTCCGACCGCGCTGTATTACTACCGCGAGCTTCAGAATCTCCGCGACCCGCTCCACTTCCGCGTCTGAACCCTGTGCGCGGGATACGTGAGCGATGGTGAAGGTGCTGGAAAAGCTCCGCCAGTCGGCTAGCACACCGTTGTAAGGAGACGCACAGACGCAGCAGACGCAGCAGCGGTCTTCAGTGCATAGCTGACAGCTACTTCCTGGAAACCACCGCTGCGTCTGGTGCGTCTGCGGCGTCTTCTGAATTCGGTGTGCTGATCGCCTACAAATACGAAAGCCGGAGAGCTCGCTCCCCGGCTTTCAGGGCGAGCTCTTCAGGGCACGGAAACACAAAAGCGTCTGGCGTGTGGCCGAGGCGCGGTCTACGTTGGGCATCAGTGAGTGACGCCAATATCAGCAACCGCCGCTTGTTCTATTGGTCTCTGACCTCCGCGCTCGCGGGCTTCCTGTTCGGCTTCGATACCGTCGTAATCTCGGGCGCCGAGCAAACGATCCAGCATCTCTGGAACCTGAGCGCCGGAGTGCACGGGATCGCCATGGGCGCCGCCCTCTACGGTACCGTGCTCGGCTCCGTCGCGGGCTCCTGGCCGGCCGATCGCTTCGGCCGCCGGCCCACCCTGCTCGCCATCGGCGTCCTGTTCCTCGCGTCGGCCATCGGCAGCGCGCTCGCCCCGAACGTCACCTTCTTCATCGCCGCCCGATTCGTCGGCGGCCTCGGCATCGGCGTCAGTACGGTCGCGGCGCCGATGTACATCTCCGAGATCGCGCCCCCTGAGCGTCGCGGACGGCTCGCGGCACTGTTTCAGTTCAACATCGTGCTCGGAATCGTGATCGCGTTCGCGTCGAACGCCATCGTGGCGCGGATCGTGGCGGGACCCGATGCCTGGCGCTGGATGCTCGGTGTGGCGGCCGTGCCGTCGCTCGTCTACTCGCTGATGTGTCTGGGGCTCCCGGAAAGTCCCCGCTGGTTGGTGATGCGTGCCGAAGGCGTCGTTGGTGACCGACCGGCCTCAGGCTTCTGGACCTGGCGGCTGCGCGTGCCGATCGCGCTCGCCTTCCTGGTCGCGTTCTTCAACCAGCTCTCAGGGATCAACGCCATCCTCTATTTCGCGCCGCGCATCTTCGCCCTGACGGGCCTGGGCGAGCAGGCGGCGCTGCTGCAGTCTATCGGTATAGGTGTCACGAACCTCCTGTTCACCTTCGTGGGGCTATGGTTGATCGACCGGCTGGGCCGCCGCACGCTGCTGCTCATCGGCTCGATTGGCTACATCCTCTCCCTCGGCACCTGCGCCTGGGCGTTCTACACACACCACGAGTCGATCGTCCCGGCCTGCATCTTCGCTTTCATCGCGGCGCACGCCGTCGGCCAGGGCACGGTCATCTGGGTGCTCATTTCCGAGATCTTCCCGAACCGCTACCGCGCGGTAGGCCAATCGCTGGGCAGCGCGACGCATTGGGTGTTCGCCGCGCTGCTCACCACCGTGTTTCCGCTGATGGTCAGCGCCTTCCACCCCGGCACCATCTTCCTGTTCTTCGGCTTCATGATGACGCTGCAGCTCGTCTGGGTGCTGACGATGGTGCCGGAAACCAAGGGCGTGCCACTGGAGGAGATCCAACGCCGCCTCGGCCTCTGATCGTCGGCGCGGGCGAAGTGCTGTGGGACGTCTTCCCCGACGGCGAGCACTTCGGCGGCGCGCCCGCCAACGTGGCCGTGCACGCGGCAGGGCTCGGCGCTGAAGCGTTGATGATCAGCGCTGTGGGTAAGGACGCGCGCGGGGACGAAGCACTGCAGCGCCTTGCTGGGTTCGGTGTGGACTGCAGCGCCGTCGCACGGCTAACCGACCACCCGACCGGCGTCGTGCGCGTCCGCGTCGACGCGGCGGGACTGCCGAGTTACGACATTGCGAGGGGAAGCGCATGGGACTTCATTCCGTGGACAGCGCCGGTCGAACGCGCGGCACGGCGCGCGGACGCGATCTGTTTCGGCACACTCGCTCAGTGCTCGGCCGAGTCACGCGCGACGATCCGGCGCGCCGTGGCCGCCACGCGCGAGGCGGCGTGGCGCCTGTTCGACGTCAATCTGCGCCAGACCTATTACGACGCGGCGCTCCTGGTGGAGTCGCTTGCCCTGGCCAACGCGGTGAAACTGAACGAGGAGGAGCTGCTCGTCGTCGCAGGGTTGTGCGGCCTCGAGAGCGTGACTCCGGTGGAGCAGCTTCGCGAGCTGTGCGCGCGCTTCGACCTCCGGCTCGCGGCGCTGACCCGCGGGGCGGGCGGATCGCTGCTCGTCAGCGCTCAGGGTGCATGGGATGCTCCTGCGCCGCGGACCGAGATCGTGGATACGGTGGGCGCGGGCGACGCCTTCACCGCCGCGCTCCTCGTTGGGATTCTGGCCGGCAAGTCGCCGGATGCGGTCAACCGGCGCGCGAATGCGGTGGCAGCGTACGTGTGCTCGCAAGCGGGAGCAACGCCACCGATCCCGACTGCTCAATTATTGTGAAAGAGATACCTGGGCCATGGTCAAAGTGCTGGAAAGGCTTCGGCAGTTGGTGAGCACACCGTTATAGGGAGACGCACAGACGCACAGACGCAGCAGCGGTTTTCAGTGCATAGCTGACAGCTACTTCCTGGAAACCACCGCTGCGTCTGTTGCGTCTGCGGCGTCTTCTGAATTCGGCGTGCTGATCGCCTACAAATGCGAAAGCCGGAGAACTCGCTCCCGGCTTTCTCACGTAGCGAAACTGGCTATGCGGTGACCTGTCACGTATTTCCAACATCGGGCGGCTTCACGATTCGGACCGGCAGGATGCCGGCAATTCGGGTGAAATCGGCGCGGTTGTGCGTCATCACGGCTGCGTCATATGCCCATGCGGTCGCCGCCAACAATACGTCATTGCGAATCGCGCGCAGTCGCGCCGACCCGAAGACTCGGCGGCTGGCCAGCAAGCCCAGTGTCTGACCCGCCAAAATCCAGGCGGCGGCCGGCGGGTTCAACAGCTTCCCGTGGCGCTGTGCCTCAACGAGCAGACGCTCGCAGTACGCCCGGTCGGCCGTGGCGTGCGCACCTGCCCAGAGCTCGTGGAGGGTGATCGTCGCAAGAAAGGGAAGTGTGTCACCGCGGTCGCCGAGACTAAAGTCCTCCGGCGCGCGCGCCGACCAGGTGATCCACACATTCGTGTCGGGGAGAACCCTCATCTACGGCGCCGCCGGCTCAAATGGGGCGGTGGGTGGGACGTCAGCGGCGACCGAAACGTCTTGAAGCTCTTTGGCGCTGAACGGAGGACCTCGAGGAGCCGGCGCTCCCAGACGAGGTCGTCGAGCAGCCGGTCGATCACCTCGGTCTCCGTATCCAGCTTGAGATACTCGCGCGCCTGCTTGAGCTTCTCGGCGTCAATGTTCAGTGTCTTGCGCACCTTCCGGCCCATCGGCGGAGCCCCCAGCATCGTGTGCGTACAATATGCATATGGTATCCGTATCGCGCCCCCGGGGGTCCAGAAAACGCGGGAATGGTGCTGGAGAGGCTGTGCGAATTGGCGATCTAGGGTGGGGAAAAGGAAAGCCGGCGAGCTCTCGCTCCCCGGCTCTCGTGGCGTAGCGAAACTGGCTACGCGGTGACCTGTCACGTATCTGAAAATCCGCGACCCCAGGCGCGTGCGGTCATCGGCGCCAATCTAGTTGGTAGGGCAGGACCTGCTGAACTGCTTGCTGTTAACCCGCCCTCTTAGCCCGCGTTAAACAAACAAGAAAGCCGGCGAGCTTTCGCTCTCCGGCTTTCTCACGTAGCGAGACCGGCTACGCGGTGACCTGTCACGTCTATAGAACATCGGCGACCAGTTTCGCCGAGTCAATGGAGCACACCGTTGTAAGGAGACGCACAGACGCAGCAGACGCAGCAGCGGTCTTCAGTGCATAGCTGACAGCTACTTCCTGGAGACCACCGCTGCGTCTGTTGCGTCTGCGGCGTCTTCTGAATTCGGGGTGCTGATCGCCTACAAAGGTGTTTCAGGAGCGCAGCCGCACGCCCCCTGATGCGACGCGCACGCCGTCTTGCCGCACACCGGACAGGCGCTCACCTCGTCCGACGCAAACACCGCCTCCGGCTCGGCCACGCACGTCGCGCGATGTTGTTCGCACACGAGCCGGCCCGACCCGTCCGCGCGGCGCAGATGCCTGGAGCACTGAATCTGTTCGTCCACGGCACACAGGGCCTGGTGGGCGGTGCAGACCGAGCGGCCGCAGCTCGCGCACTGCGCGACCTCGTCCACGCCCACGGGCTCGTTGGTGCCGCCCTCGCAATGGCGCAAACAGGCCGAGCACAAGCGGCGGCTCCCCTTGGGCGCGTCCGGCTTACTCTGCTCCGCATGGCGGTTACACACGATCCGGCCGCAACTGCCGCAGGCCTCGAGACACGCGGAACACGCCGGATGCTCGCCCTCCGGGTCCGCGCAGACGCCTTCATGCGCCGTGCAGTGCGCCATGCGGCACGACGGGCACAGGCGCGCGTGCTGCTCGCAGGCGGGCTGCTCGTCCACGCGGCAGCTGGCGATGCCGTGATCGGCACAGAAGTCCGCCGCACACACGGAACAGCGTGTGGCGCAAGTCTCACAGGCGCAGTGGCCGCTCTGGTCCTCTCCCTCCTCGTGCACGCAGACCACCAGCTCCGCCGGCGGACGGCCGCACGTCGGGCAGGCGAGAATCCAGGTCGCGGCTCCGGCGATCGGCCGCTGCGCCGCGAACCGGGCGCGCACGCCGCGCTTGGACCGGATCTCCCACTCGACGCGCTGCATCAGAACCTGCGCGTCGCTGAGCTGGAGCGGATGCACGATCGCCATCACCTGATGGCGGCGCGTCTCCTCCGCCCGCCGCCGCTCGTGCAACGCTTTGATGGTGCGCAGCTCGTCGGGATCGGTCTTGTCCGCCAAGACGCTCGCGAAGTAGCGATCGAGCCGCTCCAGCTCCACGGCGACGCCCTGCTCAGCGCCCGCCTGCCGCGCGGCCACCCGCGCGGCGCTCTGTTCCCGCAGATCGCCCAGCAACAGCTGGAGCATGTCCGCGGGTGGGCGCGCGGGGACTGAAACGGCAGCGGGCACGTCGCCGGGATCGGCCGGCCTGATGCGTTGCGCCACCAGCTCCGCGAACTGCCCGGTCACCTGCGCGTCCGCGCGGGCGCCGGTGGCGAGATCGATGACGGCGCTCTCGAGCACGGTTTCTTCGACCACCGCGCCGGCGCGCAGCACAATTCGCGCGAGCAGCCGGCCGATCGTGTGCGTCGCCAGTTGGGATTTGCGGCGCCGGGCAGTGGCGTCGCGGAGAGGGACGGCCAGCTCCGTGCCGGTCCTCACCCCCTGACCCCCTCTCCGCACATGCGGAGAGGGGGAACGCGGGGGGGGGATCGTGCCCAGCGACAGCCGGCCCGCCCGGGTCCGGATAGCCTCGAGCAGAGCGCCCAGGAACGGGCTGCCGAGCACCGCCATTTCGGCGTCGGGATCGCGCTCCAGGGCCTCGAGCGACAGGGCCACGCGCACGCTCGCGCGCCCCGAGAAGTGCGCGCGCTCGGCGACCGGCAGCTTCATGTCGTACAGATCGGCGCCCCGCGGGATCAGCTTCACTTTGGCGAGCTTGCAGTACCGCTCCAACAGCGGCCAAATACGGCTGTCGGTCTTCACCTCTTGGACGGTTTTGCGTGCCCGTTTGGTCCTCACCCCCTGACCCCCTCTCCGTTCCGGAGAGGGGGGACGACGGGCCGTCACGCGGCCTCCACCGAGATGTCGACCAGTGCCATCGGCAGCCGCTCGACCTGCGCCACGAGCGTGATCGCGCGTGCCGAGCTCGTCAGGCCTGTGACCCGCACGAGCGCGCCGTACTGGGGATGGGTGCCCGCGGGGATGGGCTGCGTGGTGATGACGTCACCGATCGGCTCGATCGATTCGAGCGCTTCGAGCAGCTCGGTGACCGGGACGCCGAGGCGCCGGCGCTTGGCTTCCCAGCCCGCGGCTTTCACGAGGTGGCTCGTGCCCAGACCGAGCCGCAGCCGCGCGGGAACGGAGAGCTCATCGAAGCGCCGCTCGAGCCGCGTGGCATTATCGTCCGGTGCGATAGCCGAGTTCAACTGTTCCTGTGCGTGGCCGGCCGCGCTGCTCTTTTCGAGATCGAGGCCCAACGTCTCCACGCGGCGCTCGAAGTCCGCGTCGTTCTCCGCGCTCAGCCATTCGTCGGCCAGGCGCACCTCGAACTTCTGCGCGCCGCCGAACTCGCCGAGGATCAGGTCCAGCTCGCCGACGACCAGCTCGAACAGTTTGATCTTCTTGTCGAGCAGCTGGAGGATGTACGACTCGATGGTGCCGGCCGCGGCCAGGTTCACGATGTGGACCTCGCGCGTTTGCCCGATGCGGTGCACCCGCCCGATGCGCTGCTCGACCACCATGGGGTTCCACGGCAGGTCGTAGTTCACGAGCACGTTACAGATCTGCAGATTGCGGCCTTCGCTGCCGGCGCGCGTGGCGATCAGCACGCTGCGCTCGTCGTCGTGGAACGCGCGAATCCGCTTATCGCGCTCGGCGGTCGTGAGAGCGCCCCAGTATACGATGGGCGTCCGGCCCAGCGCCTTCACGCGTTGCTCGATCAGCTCGATCGTCGGGCGGTGATCGCTGAAGACCACGACGCGGTCAGGCGTCTCCTTGAGGATTTTGGTGAGCACGCTGAGCTTGGCGTGCGTTTTGACCTTGCGCGCGCGTTCGGCGAGCTGGCGCGCGATGGTGCGATGTTGGGGCTTGATGCGCTCCCCTTCGGCCAGAGCTCCAAGCGATTCCGCCAGCGCCTTCGCCGAGGAGCACAGGCGCTGGCGCAGATGGATCATGGCGAGCTGGACCATTCCCTTGCCCGTCCGCCGCCGCGCGGTTCCGTCCTCCGCGTCGGCTTCGTCGTCCTCGTGCTGCACGAAGCCCTCGCGATACAGCCGGCGCAGGAACTGGGTGGTGCGCTCGTAGAGGTCGGCTTCCGCCTTGGTCAGCTTGACCACGGGATGGCGGGGACGGCGGGGCGGCAGGTCCAGATCGTCGACCACGCTCGCGCGGCGCGTGCGGATCATGACCGCCTGGGTGAGCGCGCGCAGCGCCTCGGGGTCCTTGGGCTGGCGCGGATCCCCCCCCACCAGGTGCGCGGCGCGGAATTCTTCCCAGGTGCCGAGCTGCCCGGGGCGGAGCAGGGTGATGAGGTTGTACAGCTCGCGCAGATCGTTCTGCAGCGGCGTCGCCGTGAGCAGCAGGATAAAATCGCGCTCGATTTTCTCGATGAACTGGTAGGTCGCGCCGCGGTGGCTCTTGATCTTGTGCGCCTCGTCCACGATCACGAGGTCCCAGTGATGCCGCAGGATCTCCTCGGCGTGGCGGCGGGAGCGGGCGCGGTCGTGCGACACGATCGCGCGGGTAGCGCGCTGCCCCCCCCAGTCGTCGGGATCGGTCGGGGTGTCGAAGTGCTGAAAGAACTTCTCCTCCAGCTCTCCCTGCCACTGCCCCACCAGCGATGCCGGCGTGAGGATGAGCGTGCGGCGGGCCAGGCCGCGAATCGCCAGCTCGCGGTAGATGATGCTCGCCTCGATCGTCTTGCCGAGCCCGACTTCGTCGGCGAGAATCGCGCGGCCGCCCATGTGCCGCAGCACCCGCTGGGCGACGTCGATTTGGTGCGGCAGCTCCTTGATGGCGTGGCCGCCGAGCGTGATGAGCCGGTCGAAGCCCGGGACGAGCGCGACGTGCTCCGCCTCGCGCCGCAGCTCGTACCAGGCGCGCGGCGCCGACGGAGCGTCGAGCTGTTTGGCGAACAGCTCCAACGAGCGTTCGTCGACCGACCAAACGGGGACAGCGGGATTAGACATTTTCGGCAATCAGCGAAAAGGGGTCGGAATATTCAATTCTAGGGCGGCACTGCGCCAGCCTCCACACCCTGAAGGGTGTGCTCGGCCAGCGTTGTCCTTAAGGACAAGGTTTGCCGAGCGCAGGCTTTAGCCTGTGAAAACAAGAAAGCCGGCGAGCTTTCGCTCTCCGGCTTTCTCACGTAGCGAAACTAGCTACGCGGTGACCCCTCAAGTATGTCAAACTTCGGCGACCAACAACGCCGAGTCAATGGGAAAGAGCGAGGGTGCTGGTGATGGGGTTCGAACCCACAAGGGCGTTAGCCCAGTGACTTGAGAGGTCACCGCGTTTACCAGTTTCGCCACACCAGCACGTGGCTAGCGATCCTGGTAATCCCGAAGGCCAAGACGAGTGACCTCACACGTACTGCCGCCTCGCGACAGCACGATGTGTGGAGAATGTGAGTTGGAGAGTATCAAACGAACGCGAGAAGAATCATTTGCCCGCGAGAGCGCCGGGTCGTCAGCGCACGGCTAACCTGCGAGCGGGATACGTGGGTGATGGCGAGGGTGCTGGAAAAGCTGCGAGGGCTTGCGTTGGAATCCACACCCTGAAGGGTGTGCTCGGCCAGCGTTGTCCTTAAGGACAAGGTTTGCCGAGCGCAGGCTTTAGCCTGTGAATCCTAGTCGGCTGCCTTGAGCCACTCGCTGGCGAGCACCAGATAATCCACGTACTGCAGATCTTTGCGATCGAGGCCCGCGCCCTGCGCCATCTTCGGCAAATCATTCACGAACGCGCTGAAGTGCACCTTGATATGGTTGGGACCGGGAAGGGTCGTGCGTCCTGACGCATTGCGCAGCCACTCGCGCACGAGCGTGATCGCGAGGTCCGGCGAGCCGTGATGGGCGCGGATGTCTTGCCCCGCGATGTCGGACAACACCTGCTGATAGCGGTACTGCTTCTTCTCGAGAATGAGGCATTTCTTGGTCGAAGCAACGCCAGTGCCAAAGAACCTGCATCCGAGGTCGAGGCCCAGCTCGAACGGCATGTTGAAGCGTGGCTCGATTCGCGAGATGTCATGGATCGCGTACTTCGACCCGCTGATGAGGTCACGAATCTTCTGCAGTCGCACAGCTCCGGAGTCGATTTGTTCGAGAACCGAGCGAGGTAAGAAGCCGCAATCCACCACGCAGAACACGATGGCCTCGAAAATGGGCCAATAGTCCTTGTCGAACGGACAGTTAATGAAAACGGAGTCCGCAAAACTCGGACTCCGCGTGTCGCGCCGTGTTTGGGAGGACTGTCTAGCCATGACCGCGACGGGACGACTTGCTCAGCACCTTCGAGGCTCTGAAGGCGATCTCACCCCGGCCCGTTGCGGTACTGTGCTTCGTGATGACGACGCGAGCCGCACTCTTGCGGCCGGTGGTGCCACGCTCCTGCCGCAGCGTCTCGGCCGCATACTTGGCCCTGCGCCGCAGCCTGGAATCGCCCTTTACGGTCTTGATTGTTCTCACGGATGCGACCTCCTGGCAACAAAGATAATCTGATCGACCGGCAAAGTGGTGCCGAGCGCAGGCTTTAGCCTGTGAATCCAAACAAGACAGCGTAGGGAAACTGGCCACGCGGTGACCTCGCAAGTACCTCAAACATGGCGATTGGAACTGGTCACTCGGCACTGCAGACCACTGCTGCGTCTGTTGCGTCTGCGGCGTCTTCTAGCAACGGGGTGCTGATCGCCTACAAGGTCGGACTCCCGCGTCAATCCGCGCTTGCTCGCAATGAATTGGTGCCGGACCGGGATGTGCGCATGCGCATCCTGAATGGGTGTCCACTTGCCCCCCACGCGCCGAGCCGAGCACTATATGGGTATGCCACACACCGCTAAACACTGGACTGCCGCTAAGGTCCGCGCGCTCCCCCGCGACAGCTATCGCTACGAGGTCATCGCCGGGGAGCTGGTTGTGACGCCGGCCCCGTCCGCGACTCATCAACGGGCTGTCACTGGATTGCTGGTTCGTCTCGCGAACTATCTCCAACACCAGCCGTGGGCAGAGGTCTTGGCCTCCCCGGCCGACATCTCTTTCCATGCCGACATGCTCGTCCAGCCCGATCTCTTTGTCCTGCCGATTACGCCCGGTGTGGGACGAGTGCTAGGGTGGAGTCAAATCCGGACTCTGATGTTGGTGGTTGAAGTCCTTTCGCCCTCGACCGCACGTACTGATCGGCAAGTCAAGCGGCGGCTCTACCAACAGGAACCCGTCGACGAATATTGGATCGTAGATGTAGATGCACGGATTGTGGAGCGCTGGCGGGCTACCGACGAGCGACCTGAGATCGTGAGCACGACTCTCCGGTGGCATCCCGAGCCGTCCGCTGCGGCGTTCGAACTCGATCTGCCGGCAGTTTTCGACGACGTGCTCGGCAGTCGCTAAATCACATCCTGTTGTAGCACACCTCTCCAATCCCCTCCAGCAACAAACACAACCGATCCTTCCAGTTCATGCCGTCCTGACTGTCCTGCTCGAGCCTGATGAACCCGCGCTGCGGATGCGTCCGATCCCGATCCATCGCCAGCGTGATCCGATTCCCCTCGATCCGATAGCTCCCGTCGCCGAAATACGCATTCGTCGTCTGCAGCAGCTCGGTCGGCGAGATCCGCGTCGTGGTCATCGCCGCCGCGGCCGAGGCAAAGCGTCCGTTCGCGGCGAACACATAGCGATCGGCGACACTCGCCGTGGCGGTGACCCACGCGCCCGCGAGCCGCCGGGGCAGGGCATTCTCCTGTGGCACGGCCTTCCAGTTCTTGAACGACAGGCTGAAGAAGAACGCCGGCCACTCGTCGCGCACCAGCTCGCCGAAACACTGGCTCACCAGCGGCTCCTTGCCGGTGCTCGTGATGATCGCGACGCGGGGCCCAAGCTGCGCCGCAAACACACGCACGCCGAGCAGCGTGCCGTCGCCGACTCGGCCGTTGATCGGCTTCGTGATGACCAGGTAGTTCCAGCCCGCGGCGGCCGTCCCGCGCGAGACCGTGGCCGTCGGGTAGGGATAGGCGTTGTACTGGAACGGATCGACCTTGAAAATGTCGGCGAACGCGCGGCGCGCGTCGGCCAAGAGATCGCCCGAGGCGGTACGCATCTGAAACACGCTGAGCTGGCAGCGCTCGCCCGTATTGTAGAAGGGAGACCCATACACGATGCCGTCAGGGTAAATCGTCCCAGTCCAGCCCGCGGGCACCGCGTAGACATACTCGGTGAGTGAGCCGCTCGGTTGCGGCGCCTGGGCGGCCAGCGCGCGCGTGCCGACGACGAGGAGGAGGCAGGGCAGGAGACGCTTCATGGCAGCGCTAATACCGCCGCGGGTGCCGGCCCGGCGTCGACGAGCTGCTTTGTGACGGGTTCGACGCGGAAGTTGAGGCCTTCCAGAGTGCGGGAGCCCAGCAGGGTAAGGTCGCCCGGTTCGCCGAACACGACTTCGTCGCCTGCCCGTTTTCCCGCAACATATACCGAGACCGTGCCGGTCCAGCGCTCGAGTATCGTCCCGTTCGCCTGGCGGAAATGCCACTGGTTGTTGCGCTCGACGCCTAACGCTTCGAGCAGCTCGGCCGGCACCCAACTCAACTCGGCACCCGTGTCGATTAAGACAGAACGCAGTATCCGTTTGACGCCCGGTTTGGCCGGGTTCTCCAACTCCATGTCAACGCGAAAGGTCCCCATATCGTTTGGCATTGTAGCTCCTGAAGGCACGCCGAGTAGTATCCTATCGTTGCGGGACGTGTCAATATGTGGCTTCAGCGATTTGCGGCGAAACGCCGCGAGACACCACTCGTAGGACGAGTCACCCATGACCGCATCGATCAGCCCCGAATTCCTCGCCCTCCAAGACCTGCTCGCCGGCCGCTACTCGATAGAGCGCGAGCTGGGCCGCGGCGGGATGGGAATCGTGCTGCTCGCTCGGGATGTGGCGCTCGACCGTCCGGTCGCGATCAAGCTGCTCCCGCCGCACCTGGCGACGCGTCCCGACGAACGGGAGCGGTTTCTACAGGAAGCGCGGACCGCCGCGGGCCTGGCGCATCCCAACATCGTGCCGATTCACCTCGTCGAGGCGCATGGTGACCTCGTGTTCTTCGTGATGGGCTTCGTGGACGGCGAGACGCTGCGCGATCGGGTCGAACGGGCGGGCCCGCTCCCGCCGCGCCTGGCGACGAAGCTGCTGCAGGAAGTGGCGTGGGCGCTCGGCGCCGCGCACCAGCGCGGCGTGATTCACCGCGACGTGAAGCCTGACAACATCATGATCGAGCGCGCGACCGAGCGCGCGGTCGTCACCGACTTCGGGATCGCGCTCGGAAGCCGGGCAGGGAAGGCGGAAAGCCCGGGCTCGGTCACCGGAACCGCGCGCTACATGAGCCCCGAGCAGGCGTGCGGCGAGCCGGTGGACGCGCGCAGCGACCTCTACTCTCTGGGCGCGACGTTCTTCTACGCCCTCACCGGCCGGGCGCCGTTCGAGGCCGCAAACGTGCCCGCGATCATCACGAAACACGTCTACGAGCCTGCCCCCCTGGTCCAGGCGCTCCGCGCCGAGGTGCCCGCCAAACTTGGCGGCGTGGTCGACAGGCTGCTCCGCAAAGCGCCGGCCGAGCGGTTTCAGACCGCGGACGATCTCGCGCGGGTCGCGGGCGAATTGCGGGGCCGGGACTTTCGCGCCCCGCCGCTGCTGCGCGCCTTCGTGCGGAACGCGCAAGTCTCCACCCTGGTCCTGTTGGCGTCGGTGCTGGCTGGACGAGGGATGGGGCTGATCGGTGCGATCCTCCTCTTTCAACTGGTCGTGGTGGCGCGGCGACTCCTGAAGGACGGCTACACGTTCGACGACATCCGGGCGGCGCTGCTGGCCGAACGGCAGGTGCAGCAGGAGGAGGACGAAGTCATCAAGCGGCGCCGCTGGTTCCTGCGGCTGGACTCGTTGTGGTATCGAATCTGGGCGGGAAGAGCCGGACGCTCGTTCTTCTGGCTCGCTGGATGGGGCCTCCGGGCGACCGCACGTCCGGCTCTCCCCTCCGTCGAGCCGACCGAAATGGTGCTCGGACGCTCGGCGCTCGCCGCGTACAAGGCGCTGCCGGACGAGGAGCGGCGGCAGGCGCGCGATCTCCCGGCCGTGCTCGAGCGGTTGGAGACTGGCGCAGAGGCACTGCGGGCACGGGGCGACACGGGTGAATCGCTCACCGAAGCCGTGGCCGCGCTCGAACACCTGCGCCTGGCCCTCGTGAAGCGGCAGTCGGGCATGGGGTCGCCCTCTGATCTTACGCTCGCGCTCGAGCGCGCCAAGGCGATCGGGGACCACGTCGACCAACGGATTGCGGCGGCGGCTGAGGTGCAGGCGCTCCTCGAGTAGAGGCTTAGGGCGCGCGCATCAGCGTGCGCACCTGCTGCGCGTCCTGCTTGGACAGCACATCGAGCCGGTGCAGCGCGGTGTACGCCTGGACCGTCTGGCCGGCCATCAACGAGAGCGGCGACCCCGTCGCCGCGTCCTTCTGGAGCAGGAACGTGCCCTCCTGACCGGCGGCGAATCTCGGCGTGGCGACGAAGGCAACGTCGCGCGAGGCCGGGAAGCGGACGACGACGCGCTCTCCCGCAGTCGCGCCCTTGAGTCCCTCATCCACGTGAATGATCGCTTCCTGCCAGTTGGGATCGTGCTCGCTGAAGCGCTTGGGCCGCGCCGGCGCGCCGGGGGGGCTGTATACCATGGGCCGGAGTTGCTCCACGCGACCCACGACCACCATCGCCGCCGCTTGAATGCGTGCCTTGAGTTCAGCGTCGTTCACCTGTTGCCGAGCCTTCGCGACGAGGTCTTGCTGCGCGGTCCCGCCGGCGCCGCCCGTCACGGTGGCGAGTTGGGGACCAATGGCCTCGTGTCCCACCTCCCGCACGGTGATCCAGCGGCCGTAGATCCAACCGGTCGTGTAGAAAGTCGCCTGCATGCCCGGATTCAGGGAGCCCGCGGGCGCCGCAAGGACCGCAACGGAGTCGCCCTTCATTAGAGAGACGGCGTCGGGCTTCTCGAACACCTGATCCACGCGAACGACACCCGCCCCCGCCCCCGCCGCCGCCCGAGTCACCGTTCCCGCGAAGACGATGTCCGACTGCCGCACCCACGCCACTCGGCTTTGGGCGGACGCCGGCGTGGCGGCCAACCAGACCAGCGCGATGGAGACGATCACGAATCGAGTGCGCAAGGTGACGCTCACGGCATGACAGGGACACTAAAGAAGAAGGGATCGATCGACACGTCCACCGGCGATCCCGAGGCATCGAGCAGCTGGTGCGTCGCCCGGTTCACGCGGCGCTGAAACACGACCCCTGACGGGAAGTTAGCGGGATCGGGCGTGTTGGCGGCGGAGAAGATGCCGAGGAATTCGTTGCCGCGAATGAGCAGCATGTTGTAGTCGCCCAGGTAGGGGAGAAACTGGAAGGCCGGCGTGTTCGCGGGCGCGGTGGCAAGCACGAGGTCCTTGTGTGTCGCGAAGGCGTCGCGCGACTGCTCGAACCGGTTGACCCAGCGGCTCGCGCTTCCCGTGCCGGTGAGCTGTTGATACAACAGCCCGACGGTGCCGTCGTCCGCGACGGCCAGGCTGGGGTTCGTGGTGTTTGGGAGCGTGCGGATGTCGTCGCTCCACGTCGCGCCGCGGTCGAGCGAACGACGCACGTGCACGGTCTGGATGTCGCCCGATCCGACGCGATCCGCCCAGGCGATGTAGACGGTGTCGCTGTGCGTTGCGTCGACGGCGAGCGAGAGCGTCGAGCCGATGCGCTCCTGCCCCATGGTCGGCTCGTTCGAGAAGACGATCGTGCGCTTGGTGGCGACGAGGCGGCCGGGCTGGTTGTCCGACGGGTCGCGCAGGTCCCGGAACGGCGTCGTGCCGGTGGCGCCGTTGTCGTCGCGGGCGACGACGATGTCGCTCGTGATCGTATCGCCGGCATTGCTGCGCCAGCCGAAG
>DATLXS010000191.1:0-7771 GCA_035575675.1 Gemmatimonadales bacterium | reverse complement strand
TGATCATCGGCGCCGTACTGGTGCTTGGGGTTTTGACCGGCTGGCTGCACCTGAGCGCAAGTGGCATTGTGATCGTCACGCTGCTGCAGGGGATCTGGATCATCCTGGTCGCCGCGCAGCTGCTGCGGGGAGGCTTCCATGGCCGTGACGTTTAATCGGGACCGGGCGACCAAAGTCGTTCTGGTGGTGTTGGGTCTTGGGACGGTCGTCGCCAATGTCTGGGCGCTGGCGGACTATTTCGTGGCCGGGCCACACCCGACCGGCGGGACGGCCGCGCCGATGTTCTGGGCCATCTTGGCGGTGCTCGGCGTTTTCCTGATGCTCGCGGCGCGCAACCCGTCCGCGTATCGCAGCGTGATCGCATACGCCGCATGGTCCAGTGTCACGCATACGGCGATCATGGCGGTGATGGCAATTCAACTTCCCACTAAACGCGGCGAGCTGCTGGTCGGCGCGGCCGCGGCCGGCCTGGCGGCCGCGCTGTTGTTCGTGTTCGCGCCTCGGGGGGTTAGTGCTGGTGACGCGTCGGGGGGTGTAACCATGGCGGCGTAGTGGCCCGTTTCAATGCACGACCTATGACGTTTGGCGCGGAGGCCTGGTGGGCGCGATCGTTTCCAGAACTCCGGCGAGTCTGCAGGTGAATCCCGGCAGGATGTCTTCTCCTTCTAATGCGTCGGCTTCGCCAAGAATCGACTCCGAACCGTCCTCGCGATAGATCCGCGCGAGTCGGCGTTCGGGATCGATCACCCACACGAGTCGCGTCCCAGCCGACAGCCAATCCGCGATCTTGGCGAGCGTCTCGCCGGGTCGATCGCCGGGTGAGAGGACCTCGACCACGAGATCAGGGCCGAGCGTCGGGAAGCCCACGGGTGACGTCTGCGGCATTCGCTCCCAACTGACGAACGCGATGTCGGCGCCGCGCACCGTATCGGGATCCGATTGCAGCTTGAATCCCGCATCCCCCGCCACAACGCGACCGAGACGACGGGCGTCGACATAGGTGCTGAGGGCAGTTGTGAGCCGCACCGCGATCTCGCCGTGTCGAAACCCGGGCGGTTCGTGGACCACCAGGACGCCCCGGACAAGGTCTGCGCGCTCGGGCACACCCGGCTTCAGCAGGTCATCCGCGGTCATGAGCAACGTCATGTTCGGAACGTAAACATGCTCGGAGGGCATCGCAAGGAAACTACTGATGCACGTCAACTACCAGTCAACTGCATACGTTTGTCGATTTCGGGGTAGTGGATTCGACGCATAGGTGAGGACCAACTACCAGGGAGCAAAATGAAGCTCGACATCTACGTCAACTATCCCGGCACCTGCGCAGCCGCATTTTGGTTCTACGAACAACACCTCGGCGGCAAGATCACGATGCTGCGCACGCACGCGGACCAGCCGAACCAACCCGGCGTCCCGGCCGACTGGAAGAACGCGATCCTGCACGCGCGCATCGAGATTGGGGACGCAGTCCTCATGGGGGCGGACATCCCGGGGGCCGAGCCGATGCGCAGCGCGTATTTGACGCTGCGGGCGGACAGTGCGAAGGAGGCGGAGCGGCTCTACGCGCTGCTGGGCGAGGGTGGCCAGATCTTCATGAAGATGGAGCAGACGTTCTTCGCGAATCGGTTCGCGATGTTACGCGACCGGTTTGGCACATCGTGGATGTTGCTGCACGAGAAGGCGGAGCAGTAGGGCGAGACTTCTTAGTCGCTTCCTGACAACGCAGGTCCTTCGCTACGCGCGCGTTCCGCGCGCTTCGCTCAGGATGACATGCGGCGCGCTCTTTTTGAAAAATTGAAAAGAGAGATTAGCTCTTCTGTCACACTGCGGAACGTCGCGCCCACGCCACGCGGAACTCGTCGTCGGACCATCGGGGTAGCCCTGACACCGACGGAACCTCGTCCGTCGGATTGAACCGGACACCAAACGTCAGGAGGCTACCATGAAGATCCGCACAGCCGTGCCGGCGCTTGCGCTGGCAGTCGTGCTTGCCGCGTGCGGCGAGCCACCACTGACATCCGGGTCGCCCGCCGGCCCGCTCCTCCCGCAGATCCAGGACGGCAGCGGGCTCGTACTCCACAGCCTCACCGGCCTCAGCCTACCGCTGATCGGCCACGTGGGCGACGTCAACGTCGACCAGGCGATTATCACGCACATCGACCTGGTCGAGAACACCGTCGGGCAGATCGTCGGACTCCGGGCTAACGGAGTCCTGCAGCTCACCGGCGGCGTCCTGGGCACGGACGTGGTCACCGAGGACTTTGCGACCGAGGTCGCGGTCACACCCTCCGACCCGCAGTGCCAGGTGCTCTCGATCAACCTCGGCCCCATCACCATCGACGCCTTGGCTGCCAGCGTCGACGTGCCCGCGGCGTCCGTCGAAGTCGACGCGTCCGGAGCCGTGGGGCAGTTGTTGTGCCAGCTGACCAGTCTGCTTGGCAGCGGCGCTTCTACCTCGCAGGTGCAGGACGCTGTGAATTCGATCAACGAAGCACTGTAGTCGCCCAAGGCTCCGGCGCCCTCGTGGCGCCGGAGTCCTGCGGGGTGTGTAGTCCTGCGGCTGACAGACCTGTTCCGCCGCTGCTGATGCCTCCATCGAGAGTCGATCGCTAACATCACCTCCAGTTAGCAACCCGAGTCTTCTCACCGATGGAGAACAGTATGAAACCGACGATCTACGCGACGTTCCTGGCTCTGGCGATCGCCGCTGGGTGCAGCGGCTACAAGGCACCCACTGCCGTGCCGCCTCCGCCCCCGCCCCCTCCTCCACCTCCCCCGGCCACGTTCACGGTGTTCGAGACGCTGGGCGACAGCGTGTCGATCGCGGCCAAGCTGACCGAGTTCCGCGCCGCGCTGGGCGGCGGCCTGAACGCACCCAACTCGCCCCCGGCCGATAGCGGGCGGCGCGAAATCAACTGGGACGGCGTGCCGGCCGCGCTGACCGATGTCGACACGTTTCCGGCGAACTTCTTCAACGTCAACTCGAAGCGGGGCGCGCTGTACTCGACGCCCGGAACGGGCCTGCGCATCGACAGCACCGACTTCGCGGCGGTCAACGCCGGGCTCGCCGCCCAATTCAGGACCTTCTCGGCCAAGAAACTGTTCATGCCGGTCGGGAGCAACCAGGTCGACATTACATTCCGACTGGTTGGTACCGACGCGCCTGGCCTGGTGAAGGGATTCGGCGCCGTGTTCGTGGATGTCGATCGAGCCGGCTCCACGACGATCGAATACTTCGACGTGGACAGCCAGCGGATCGCCATTGTCACCGCACCGAATCACGCCGGCGCACAGCTGCTCTCGTTCACCGGCGCGGTGTTCGAGGCGCCGATCGTCGCGCGCGTGCGGATCACGAGCGGCGACGCCGCGTTGACGGCAACGATCAACGACATCAGCGCGGGCGGGACGCAGGACCTCGTGGTCATGGACGACTTCGTCTTCGGCGAGCCGCGCCCGCTCGGCCCGGACGCCCACGTGACCGTGGGTAACATCTTCTTCCGCAGCGCGCAGAACGGCAGCCAGAACCCGGCCGTCGACACGATCGCGGCGGGCGCCAGGGTCACCTGGACCTGGAATGCCGCCGGCTCGCACAGCATCCAGTCGACCGGCATTCCGCCGGAGGTGTTCCGGAACAGCGTCGTCATGGGCGCCGCGGGCAGCAGTTACTCCGTGCGGATCTTCAATCCGGGGACCTACACCTACGACTGCGCAGTGCACGGGGCCGCGATGACCGGCCGGATCGTGGTCAAGTAGCGGCGAACCCCGGGGACTTCATTATCATCCGGGGTGGACCAGACGATGCAATTCAACACCCCTGCCCTCCTGGAAGCGTTCTTCGAACGCTCCCAGGATGGGTTTTTTTTCATGATGCTCGATCAGCCGATCGAGTGGGGGCCGAGCGTCGACAAGGAGGCGGTGCTGGACTACGTCTTTGTCCATCAGCACATGACCAAGGTCAACCCGGCGATGGCGCAGCAATTCCGGGCCACGCCGGAGACGCTGATCGGGATGACGCCGGCGGACTTCTTCCGGCACGACCTGGCGGCCGGGCGCCGCGGGTGGCGGGCGTTGTTCGATGACGGCCACACGCACAGCATCACCAATGAGCGCCGGATCGACGGGTCGACGATGTGGGTCGAAGGTGACTACATGTGTTTCTACGATTCGGGCGGCCGGATCACGGGGCACTTCGGGATCCAGCGCGACGTCACCGACCGCACCCGTGCCGCGGAGGAGCTGGAGCAGTCGCGCGAGGAGCTGCGGGCGCTGGCGGCGCGGCTGCAGGCGATCCGCGAGGAAGAGCGGACCCGGATCGCGCGCGAGATCCACGACGAGCTGGGCCAGGCGCTGACCGCGCTCAAGCTCGACCTGGCGTGGCTCGGGAAGCAGTCCCCAAAGAGCACCAGCACGTCCGGGGAGTTCCGCGCCGTCGATCTGTCGATCACGAGGCGCATCGACGAAACGATGCAGATCGTGCGCCGCATCGCGAGCGAGCTGCGCCCCAGCGTGCTCGACCAGCTCGGCCTCGAGGCCGCGATCGAGTACCTGGTCCAGGACGCGACGCGCCGCACCGGCATCGCCGTCAAGCTCGACGTCGGCGAGGAGTTCCCGAGACTGCCCGACCAAATCGCGAGCCACGCGTTCCGGATCATCCAGGAGGCGCTCACCAATGTCACGCGCCACGCCAAAGCGACGCGGGTGGACGTGTCGGTGCGCCGCGCGGGGAAGGCGATCATTCTGGGCGTCGCGGACAATGGCGTGGGGTTCGCGCCCGATTCCCTGAGCGGGCTGCGCTCGCTCGGCCTCGTGGGGATGCGCGAGCGGGCGCTGGCCTGCGGCGGCATGTTGCTGGTGCAAGGGAAGCCGGGTGAGGGCACGTCGATCGTCGTCACGATCCCGCTCGCGGAGGGGGAGACCGCGTCATGATTCGGATCTTCATTGCGGACGATCATCCGATCGTGCGGCAGGGGCTGCGGCGCATCGTGGAGGCGGACCCGGGGTTGGCGATCTCGGGTGAGGCAAGTGATGCCGACGAGCTGCTGGCCGCGCTCGATCGCGCCGTGACGGATCTGGTGCTGCTCGACGTGTCGATGCCGGGCGGGCCGTTTCTCGCGACGCTGCAGCGGCTCCGCGCCAAACACCCGACGGTACGGGTGCTGGTGTTGAGCGTGCATCCCGAGGATCAGTGGGCCGTGCGCGCGCTGCGGGCCGGGGCGTCCGGCTATCTCACCAAGGACCACTCGCCCGACCAGCTGGTCGAAGCGATCCGCCGCGTGTATCGGGGCGGCAAGTACGTCAGCCCGACGCTGGCGGAGCACCTGGCGCAGCAGCTCGACGGCGATGGGCAGCGGGCGCCGCACGAGCTGCTGTCCGATCGCGAGTTCGAGGTGATGCGGCGCCTGGGCAGCGGGCTCACCGTCTCCCAGATCGCGACCGAGCTCGCGATTTCGGCGAAGACGGTGAGCACGTACCGCACGCGGATTCTGGGGAAGATGGCGGTGGAGACGAACGCCGAGCTGGTGCGGTACGCCGCGCGGTACGGGCTCATCGGGTAGCCGAGTACAAGCAGGTCCCTTCGCTACGCTCAGGGCTGGCTCTTCGTTCGCGCGCGTTCCCCAAAAAGCAGGTCCTTCGCTCGCGCGCGTAGCGCGCTCGCTCAGGATGACAACGCGAGTGTCCTTGTAGAGGGGAGAAACGAGAGAACCGGGAGTCAGTGTCCAGATACACAGTGCGGGTGTCCTCTTTCCATCTGACAATTAGCTGACAGCAGCCGACCGGCTGCGCGTTGCAGTCGCGTGCGCGCCGATACTCTCCCCTTTTCTGCCGCTCCTCTCGGGCAACGCATGAATCACGAGAGCCGGTCGATGATTTCGTCCGGTAAGACTTTCCCTACTGACGGACCGGCGGTTTCACCAGGTCGCGCGTCGACGTTGTCCGAGTGACGACGCGTGCTGATCCGTCGCGCGTCTGTCCACGCGGGCGACGTGTCGAGACAGTGTGACAAACAGCGCTGATCGTTCAGCAAACATCGCATTCGAAACTTGCGACAATCGGTTCGCACACCGCGCGCATCGATTCATGCTTCGCGCGCGCGTCCACACCAGAGGACACGCGCGATCCGAAAACTTCTTGCGTGAGCGCGTTGCAGCGTGGCCCGGATTTCGCGTTGCCGCTCTGGCGTCGGGAGAGGTCCACGAACTGGCACGCGGCCCGACACCGTGCCAAGGAAATGGGGAGAGGAGGATGTTATGGACGCGCGGTTGCGGAGGCGGCTAGAAATGGCCGTGCGGGTTCGGGATTTCCTCCGGGCCCATCGGACGGACGGAGTGGCAGAAGGAGCGGCACTCACTCGCCTCGAGGAGCTCGTACAACGGGCGGAGGTGCTGGCGGCGCAGCAGCGGGCCGGCATCGTGGCGACGCGGGCGGCGACGGAGATGCGGGCGGAGGTCCGGCGCGCGCTCAGGAGCAAGCTGCTGCTGTACCTCTCGGCCGTGGGCGGGGTGGCGGCGAGCGAGAACCTGGAGCTCGCGGCGCAGTTCCGGCTGCCGCGGGTGGGGCCGAATCAGGCGTTCGTCACCCTGGCGCGCGGGATGGTGGAGACGGCCACCGCGCACAAGGAGCTGCTCGTGAAACGTGGGATGTCGGAGACGTTGATCGCCGACATCACCGCGGCGATCGAGGAGTTCGAGCAGACGCTCGAGGCGACGCGGGCGGGCCGGCGCGAGCATGTCGGTGCGAGCGCCGATCTGCGGGCCGTGATGGCCGAGGTCTCCGAGCAGGTGAAGCTGCTGGACGGCGTCGTGCGGTATCGGTTCGGGGACAACGCCGAGCTGATGGGCGCGTGGGCCAGCGTTCACAGCGTGGTGGGGCCGTTCCGGACGCACACGGCCTCACCCCCTGTCCCCCTCTCCGTTCCGGAGAGGGGGAACGCTACGCCGGACATCGTGAAGCCGGCGGCGTAGTCCTCACCCCCTGACCCCCTCTCCCTTCGGGAGAGGGGGGACGAAGGGTTGGTTCAACAACGAGGCGCGGTGGGTGGAGGTTGCCTGCCGCGCCTTTTTGTGTGAACCGTGCCGGTCAGCGGGGTACTTGATGGGAATGCAAAACCCATCAAAAGGAGTGACCATGCGCACTACGATGGTTGTTGTAGCAGTGTCATGCCTCTCGCTCGCGGCGCCGCGCGCGCAGGCGCAGTCCGGCCAACGCCGGGGGGGGGGCCTGTGGGTCGAGGCGGGACTGGGGCATGGCACGATGAACGTGTCGTGCGACAGCGTGTGCTTCGGTGGGTCGCGTACGGGTGGCACCGCCGGATTCGTGGAGGTCGCTGCGGTAGATCAGCACTTTCGGATAGGCGGGGCGCTGCACGTATGGTGGCGTTCCGGCGCGCCTGATTTCACCAGCAGCGCGTCAGCCAGCCAACGGCTGGCCAACATCGGCGCGGTCTTCCACTACTATCCTGCCGCCGGGCTCGGATTCTTTCTGGGCGGGGGCCTCGGGCTCTCCAATTATCACAGCAGGTCTGCGGACGCGTTCAGCAATGCCTGGGGCTGGGGGTTTACCGCCGACGCGGGGTACGACATCGCGCTGAGGTCTCGGGTGTCCCTTACGCCGCGGTTGACGTATGCCTACGGGAACCTTGGGACTGTTCACAACACCGGGTCGCATCCGTTTTCCCTCACGGGGTGGAAGCAGAACGTCGTTGATCTGGGAGTCGGACTGACGTATCGCTGAGACTGACGAGCGCCGGCTCGCGCCTTTTGCTCTTTTCGAT
>DATLXS010000190.1:0-2051 GCA_035575675.1 Gemmatimonadales bacterium | reverse complement strand
GTATCGCGCGCGAGCGACCGACCAGGCCTCCGCGTCTTCGGAACGCGCGATGACGCCGATGCGGATGCCCTTTGACGTGATGTTCGCAGGAAACGAGTCCGCGTACTCGGCCGGCGGCTTGGGATACTCGACAGCCGTGGCCTTCAGCTGCCGCGCCGCATCCATTCCAGCTTCCGAAGACCCCGAGACGAGCACGCCCGGCATCAACTCGGCCGGGAGCGGCGGCGTGAGCTTGAGGTTGGTCACCTTGTAGTATCGCCCTTCGAAGCTGACCGGATCCGCCGTCTGTAGGAGGCTCTGTATGACGGTGGTGTACTCGAGGAGCCGGGCATAACGCTCGTCGTGGGGGGTGAGATCGTTCAGCGCGAGTAAGTCGTTCTTGAATCCCCCCGCCACCATGTTGAGATATAGCCGGCGGCGGTACAGATGCGCGAACGACGCGATCATCTTGGCTACGCTGTAGGGGTGCATGTAGGCCGGCTGAATGGCCACTAGCGGGCACAGGCGCTCGGTGCACTCGACGATGATCTGCGAGACGAGCCACGGATCCAGCTGGCTGTTGTCGGTAAACACGAGGGCGCCTTCGTGCCCGGCGTCTTCGCTCGCTCGCGCGAATTCCTGCAACTCCCGAACGCATCTCTCGGACTGCGCTTGCGCGGAAACGGGGCAGCTGGAGAAGATCTTCAAGCCGTGATCGGTGGCTGGCATATCGATGAACGCTTGCCCGGTCATGTCCATGGAACGCTGAATCTACGCGCCGGAAATTGCGGACCATGATCGCCGGGAGTCCCGCGCATGATCCATTCGGCTCACGGCGCGCGCTGGCGTGGGGACCTATGAGAGGAATACTGTGGATGTCGGGCCCCGAGCGGAGGTAGGCCATTTGGCGGTGCCAATTCCCATGAGACAGCTACGCGCTATCATTACATCACTACATAATTATCAAGCTCCCTCGATAGTGGGCCGATATCCAGGACACTATCATGTTGATAACATGGTGATCTCTTGCCCAGAATGCGGAGTCGTACCGCAGACACGCCAGCCGGAGTAGGAGAGCGACTCTCGCGAAGGCACCCAGAAAAGACGCCGAAGCGAAGCCGCGCCGGTTCCGAATGGACGTAGTGTGGCGCTTTGCGGCGCGCTTTTGGAAAAACAGGCTTGTTGAGAGGTCGAAAATGACGAACCTGCAATTTATTCCCGACGTACTGGACCGCAAAGGTCTCTTGAGCGCTTTGCGGGCGTTCAAGAAGGGCGATTTCTCGGCTCGCCTGCCCCTCGATCTGATAGGGATCGACGGAGAGATCGCACAGGCATTCAACGACGTCGTCGAAATGAACGAGAAGGTGACCGACGAGTTCGCGCGTATCCGGGACGAGGTTGGAAGGGAAGGGCAGATCAATCAACGCGTCCGGCTGCCCGCCGCGACAGGGTCGTGGGCCGATTGCGTGGACTCGGTGAACGCGCTGATCGGAGATCTCGTTCGGCCGACCTCGGAGATGGCGCGGGTCATCGAGTCAGTCGCACGAGGCGATCTCTCCCAACGGATGCTTCCGGAGATCGACGGCCGGCCGTTACGGGGTGAATTCCTGCGGATAGGGAAGGTCGTCAACACGATGGTCGATCAGCTCGGCGGGTTTGCCTCGGAAGTGTCGCGGGTGGCGCGCGAGGTGGGCAGCGACGGCAAGCTCGGGGGCCAGGCGCAGGTGCCCGGAGCGGCCGGCACTTGGAAAGGCCTCACCGACAACGTGAACTCGATGGCGGCGAACCTCACGGGGCAGGTGCGCAACATCGCGGAGGTGACCACGGCGGTCGCCAAGGGCGATCTGTCGAAGAAGATCACGGTGGACGTGAAGGGCGAGATCCTGGAGCTGAAGAGCACGATCAACACGATGGTCGATCAGCTCAACGGATTCGCCTCGGAAGTGTCGCGGGTGGCGCGCGAGGTGGGCACCGACGGCAAGCTCGGGGGCCAGGCGCAGGTGCCCGGAGTGGCCGGGACCTGGAAGGACCTCACCGACAACGTGAACGCCATGGCGGCGAACCTCACGGGC
>DATLXS010000189.1:0-8892 GCA_035575675.1 Gemmatimonadales bacterium | reverse complement strand
CCTCCTGTCCGGCATTGACGACAAGCGCTTTGTGAAAGAGGCGCTGAAGGTCGGGGTGCGGGGGTTTGTCCAGAAGAGCCAGGGGTGCGACGAACTCGTGCACGCTATAGAGGAGGTGCGCGATGGCCGGCTGTACGTCAGTCCCGGCGCCTCGCAGGCAATCGTCGACGCCTGCGCGACGCCGGCCGTCAAGGACGGCACCAATCTGACGCCGCGCGAGCGGCAGGTGCTGCAGCTCGTAGGCGAGGGGAAGTCGACGAAGCAGATCGCGGAAGTCCTGCATATCAGCGTGAAAACGGCGGAGTTTCACCGGGGACGGCTGATGAAAAAGCTCGACGTCCACGACACCGCCAACCTGGTACGGTACGCGATCCGGGAGGGCTGGATAGCGCCCTAGCGCCCTGGCGCCCTAACGGGCGAATGATCAATGTTCAATGATCATTGCTTTGAAACCAAGGGTAACCCGTAGGGTAACAGTTCCAGTGCCTCCCGAACGCGTAACGCCGCTTCCCTTGCAACCGCCCCTCCCCCGGAGCTCCCAGCCACACACGTTCGGCGCAGACGCCCGCTGCATCCCGTGCAGGGTTCTCAAAAACTCGATTCGCGCCGTGCTGGTGGAGTTGGGCAAGCGTCCCCGTACGACCGGAGCCGACGAGGTTGGCGAGCTGCTGGGACTCGTTGCGACCGCCATTCACCAGGCGTGGTTCTCGGGTGCACCGGATGCGCCGGTCCGCCCCAAGGTCGATCCGCGCATTCACTCGACGCTCGGCCGCCGCCTGCTCGAGCTGCTTCGCGGCGACGTGGTCGAGGGCTGGCGGGAAATCGACGTGCCCGAAGCGGAGCTGCTGCCGCTGCTCGTCGCGATGGAGCGGGTGCGCGTCACGATCGAGCCGAACTGGGCGCAGACGTTTGCGCAGCAGCTCTCGGGCAACGATGGCCTCGCGCTGCTCATGGACGTGGCCCACGATCTCCGCTCGCCGCTGACATCCATTCTCGTGCTCGCCGAGACGTTGCAGCGCGGCCAGAGCGGCGCGGTCAATGAGGCGCAGCGCCGCCAGCTCGGCCTGATTTATACCGCGGCGCTCGGCCTCTCGTCGGTCGCGAGCGACATCATCGAGTTCACCCAGGGCGGCGATCCGCTGCTCGACCAGGAGCCGTCTGTGTTCTCCGTGACAGCGATGCTCGAATCGGTGCGCGACATCGTGCGGCCGATCGCCGAAGAGAAGCATCTCACCGTCCGCCTGCTCGCGCCGACGCACGACCAGCGCAAGGGCCATTCGGTGGCATTGAGCCGCATCCTGCTGAATCTCACCACCAACGCCCTCAAGTTCACCGACGATGGGTACGTGGAAATCGTGGCGCAGGAGGTCGGAGAAGCGGGATCGAATCGTATCGAGTTCGCGGTGCGCGACTCCGGCCGCGGGATCCCGACCGATAAGGTCACGACGCTGTTCCAGCCGCTGCGCAAGGAATCGGGCCGGCGCGGGCAGCTCTTCTCGCAGACGGGACTCGGTCTCACGATCTGCCGCAAGCTGGCGAGCGCGATGAAATCGGAGCTGAAAGTCGAATCGCGCGAGGGGTGGGGGACGCGGTTTTTCTTCGAGCTGACGCTGCCCGTCGTTACGCCTCGCCGCTCAGGCCCCCGCGCCGTGCCCCGCCCCGGCGGCACACATCCCGTGCGCAACAGTGGCTCCCACCTCCCGCGCGGCAGCGACCCGCAGCGGCGCAGGAGCTAATGCAGCGCGTTGCGCGCCTGCGCGAGTAGGTCCGTTGTGGAAGGCATCGCAGACTGAGGGACGACGGCGGAGGTTCGTGTGGTGCCCGACGTCCGCTTGGGACCCGCCGGCGCGATACTGACTCCCGCCCTGAGCTTCACGGCCGCGTTCCGCGCCACGGCATCGCTGATCCGCTGCACCAATCCTTCGGCGCCGCTCTCGTCGGTGGCCGGCGCAAAGACCGCAAACTCGGTAGTGCCCGTGCGGCAGACCGCGTCGGAGACCCGTCCCACGCGCCGGAACGCCAGCGCCAGGCGGTCGGCGGTGCCGGGCGTGAGCCCGGCGCCGCCACTAGCGCCGCCGTTCGCCGGTTGAAACACGGCACAGGCGAGCGGCAATCCCTGGCGCGCTGTGAACGCGGCCAGCTCGTTCGCGCGCCGCGTCATGCCGACGTCGTTGTAGAGCCCGCTGGCGCGGTCGATCAGGCCCTCCTCACCGAGGCGATCGACTTCGAGCTTGCCCTGCACGTAGACGCCGAGGCGCAGCACCAGCTCTTCCATGTCGAGCGGATCGCCGCGCAGCTCCCACGCGCCGGCGCGCAGCGCGTCGAGCTGCTGGGCGCGCAGCGCCGGCCCGGCGGTCGTCAGGATGATCGGCATGGCGCGCGAGATCGTCGGATCGGCACGCAGGGCCCGGCACAGCGCGAGGCTATCGCTGGCGCGCTGCTCGAGCGCCAGGTCGAGCAGGACGCCGTCGGGGAGGTGCCGCCGCGCCAGCTCGAGCACTTGCGGCCGCTTGGCGGTGAGGATCACCCGATAGCCGCCCTGGACGAGCACGCTCTCGAGCGATTCGCTCAACCACTTGTCGCTGTTCGCGAGCAGGACTAGCGGCTCGGTGGCCATTGGTGCGTTATGTTAGCGGTTATGACAGCCACCGGTAAGGCGACGCTAGGAAAATGCGACGCCAAAAACCGCGACGCTAGCGTCGCCCTGTTTCGCGTCGCCGTTCTTAGCGTCGCTTTATCAGGATGCGCGACTCTCCGTAGCGCAATCCGTTTCGAGCCGCCCCAGATCGCGCTGGAACAAGTCAACATCACCGGCATCGGTCTGAGTGGTGGCACGCTCGACCTCGTGTTCGATGTCTACAACCCGAATGCGTACAGCCTGCGCAGCACGCGGCTCGAAGTTGATCTGTCGCTGGCGAGCACGTACTTCGGACAAGCCCTGATAGACAAACCCCTGGATTTGTCCCAGCAGAACCATAGCCGCGTGGTCATGCCCGTGCGCTACACATGGGCGGGGGTGGGCGCAGCAGCCCGCTCACTGCTGCAAAGTCAAGAATTGCCCTATGGAATTACCGGGGCTGTGATACTGGATACACCCTTGGGGGAGCGCAGGGTACAGTTGAAAAGTGCAGGCAACGTGCCGCTGCGGAAACTCATTCCATGAGCATTCGAAGCTGGAGGATTTATCCGAAAGCTGATTGACATACAGTCGCCGATCGAGCGGGCCTTTCTGGTCGGGGCGCCCCGCAAGGGCTCGGACGACGCGGTGCACGTCGATGAGCATCTCGAAGAATTAGAGCGGTTGGCGGATACCGCGGGCGCGCAGGTCATCGGCAAGACCATCCAGCGCATCGACGCGCCGACGCCCAACTTCTACCTCGGCCAGGGCAAAGTCGAATCCCTGACAGACGAGCTGGCGGCGGCGGGCGCCACGCTGCTGCTGTTCGACGAGAGTCTCACGCCGGTGCAGGGCGTGAAGCTCGAGAAGCATCTGGGGGTGCGCGTCATGGACCGCACCGAAGTGATTCTCGACATCTTCGCGACGCGCGCCAAGAGCCACGAGGCGAAGCTGCAGGTCGAGCTCGCGCAGCTCGAGTATCTGCTGCCGCGCCTCACGCGCATGTGGTCCCACCTCTCGCGTATCCGCGGCGGTATCGGCCTCCGGGGGCCCGGCGAAACGCAGCTCGAAACCGACCGCCGCGCCATTCGCCGCAAGATCGCGGTGCTCAAGAAACGGCTTGCGGACGTCGCCGAGCATCGCGCCAATCAGCGGCAGGGCCGGCGCGACGTGCCGACGGCGGCGCTCGTGGGCTACACGAACGCCGGCAAGTCGAGTCTCCTGAAGGCGCTCTCCGGTCAGGATGTGTTCGTCGAGGACCGGCTATTCGCCACGGTCGACACGCTGGCGCGCGAGGTCGACGTGGGCGAAGGCTACCGCTATCGGATCACGGACACGGTCGGATTCATTCGCAAGCTGCCGCACCATCTGGTGGCGTCGTTCCGGGCCACGCTCGAGGAAGCGCAGGAGGCCGATCTGCTGCTGCACGTGATCGACGCCAGTCATCCCGGGTGGGAAGAGCAGGTGGATGTGGTGGAGCAAGAAATGCGGAACGCGGAACGCGGAACGCGGAACAACAATGGTACCATCGAGCGCAAACGAGTGATATACGCGTTCAATAAGGCCGATCAGCTGCCCGATCCCGACGGGTTCTTAAGGTCGGTGCGTGAGCATTATCCGCACGCGATTCTCACATCGTCTGTTCCGCGTTCCGCGTTCCCCGTTCCCACGTGGGGCGTTGAGGACCTGCGTCGTGCGCTCCGCACCTCGGCCCAGGCATTACGGCCGATTGCCGAGATCCGCGTTCCCGTGAGCGATGGAAAACTATTGGCGACATTGCACCGCGACGCGGAGATTCTGGAACAGAAACAGACCAACGGTGTGGTCACACTGCGGGCGCGCATCGAAGCCCGCTTGCTCGGCAGACTCAGACAAGATGGCGTGGAGGTGGTGCTCGGGTGAGGAAACTTCTCCCATTGCTTTCTCTGCTCGCGGCGTGCAGCGGCTTCATCGACAACCCGCCGCCCCCGCCGCCGCCACCCGGCTCGCCGTCGCTGCACCTCGTCGGCAATTTCACCGATCCCGTGTATCTCACCGCCGCGCCGGGGGACACGCAGCGTCTCTTCGTCGTCGAGCAGGCCGGCCGCGTGATGGTGCTGCATCACGATTCCATCCAGTCGCGCCCGTTTCTCGATCTCCGCGGCCGGATCAGCACGGGGGGCGAGCGGGGCCTGCTGAGCATCGCGTTCGATCCGCTGTACGCCAGCAACGGCCGCGCGTTCGTCTACTTCACCGACGCGGGCGGCAACATCCGGATCGTGCGCTACACCGTCTCGAGCGATCCCGACAGCCTGGATGCGGCGACGGCGGACACGATCCTCACGGTGGCGCATCCGGGACAGTCCAACCACAACGGGGGCCAGCTGCAGTTCGGACCGGATGGAAAGCTGTGGGCGGGGACGGGGGACGGCGGCGGCACCGGCGACCCGGGCCATAACGCCCAGAACAAGCACGCGCTGCTCGGCAAGCTGCTGCGGCTCGACGTCAGCGGCGCGAGCGGCTACACCATGCCGGCCGACAATCCTGCCGCGACCGACACGAGCTTCGCGCCCGAGGTGTGGGCGTACGGGCTGCGCAATCCGTGGCGTTTCACATTCGACCGGCAGACCGGCGACCTCTACATCGGCGACGTGGGACAGGATCTGTGGGAGGAAGTCGATCTCGCGCCGACGTCGGTGCAGCGCGGCCCCGGCGCGAACTACGGCTGGAGTATCATGGAAGGGAAGCACTGCTACCCGTCCGATCCGTGCACGGCGGTCGGGATCCCGCCGATCGTCGAGTATATCCATGCGTTCTACGCCTGCGCGATCGTGGGCGGCTACGTGTACCGCGGCAGCGCGATGCCCGTGATCCAGGGCTATTACTTCTACGCCGATAACTGCAACGCGAACGTCTGGGGCATCAAATGGCCCGACGTGACTCAGTTGGACTTTTCGTCGCTGATCTCGCCGGGCAGCCAGATCTCGTCGTTCGGCCAGGATGCGAAAGGCGAGTTGTACATCATGAGGCAAGGTGGGGGAGAGGTCTATCGAATAGTCCCAGCGCCGTAGCGCCGAGCCGCGAGGTAACCGGCTCCCAATCCCGCCAACGTGCCGAGCCATTCAGTCACGGGCGTCGCATTCAATCCGGTGACGAGTGGTACCATCAGCAATCCCAGAATGACAATTGTCAACGCAATGCCGCCCGCGCCGTGCTCGCCGCCGCGGCTTCGCGCCGCCCAAAAGCCCACGCCGATCACGCAGCCCATCATCCAGAGCGTGTTGATCAGGCCGAGCGTCCAGGCGGGCTGTCCCTCGGGGAAGTAGATGAGCTTCCAGCCGTCGCCGATCGTGTAGCCGAGGTGGCAGCGCTCGAGGGCATTGAGGCGCAGGCAGATGTCGGTCGAGTCGTGCCAGGTGGCGGCGACGAAGGTGTCGCCCGGCGCGACCGATTTGAGGGCGCCGCGCAGGCGGAGGTCGGGTTGCTCGAGTGTGTAGCGCAGCGCGGGCATCGCGTAGCGCAGCGTGAGGTCGGTGCCGATGACGGAAAGCATCACGACCCGGGTTTGCTGCGTGTCGAGCATGGCTATGAGCGGCGACGTCTGCCCCGGCGCACGGGGTGGGGCGACGGCGACGACTTCGAGGCCGCGCCGTACCTGTCTGACGCTGAGGACCTGGCCCTTGTAGTGTCCGAAGTGTGGGAGGTCGGGCGTCGGGACGTTGGTGTAGGGTGGGGGTGGGAAGGATTGCTGGAGCATCAGGCCGGTGCCGCTCCACGCGAGGACAGCGATGACGGCGGTGGCGCGGGCTTGCCAGGCGCTGCGGCCCGGCGGCGCCCACAGCCAGCTGCGTGCGGTCGCAACGAGCAGGGTGCCGATGGCGGTGCTGACCGTGTTGGTGATGATGTCGCCGACACTCGGGTCGCGGCCGGGGATCGAGCGCTGCGCGAATTCGACGCTGAACGACAGCAGGGCGCCGATCAGGACCACCGAGCGCGACCGGACGCCGGCGAGGGTGAGGGAGATGCCGAGCGGGATGAAGAGGATGAGGTTCTGGATCAGCTCGGCGAGGGCGGCGTCGCCAGAGGTGAGGTCGTAGGACCAGCCCTCGGCCACCAGGCCGGTCCCCGGCCGCAGCGTCAGGTACAGGATGGCGGCCGCGGACAGAACCGCGAGTACGATGGCGATACGGCGTTGCACGGCAGAAAAGCTAATGGTTCAGCGAAGCTCTAGTGCGCTCCGGGCTCGCGCCCGTCGACCGCAGATTTCCCGAAAAACCTTCCGGATTGTCGCCGTGCGCTTCCGGATTGTCGCCGTGCGCTTCCACATCGTGCCGAAGAGAGGACCGCGTGCGGCTGAGAGACGACCGCGCGGCGCTGAGAGGGCACCGCTCCCGACCGCGAGCGACCCCCCGTTCGACGAAAGATCGACCGCGCGGCGCTGAAAGGGCACCGCTCCCGACCGTGAGCGACCCCCGTTCGACGAAAGATCGACCGCGCGGTGCTGAGAGGGCACCGCGATCGAGCGCGAGCGACCAGCGTTGGGCCGAGAGATGACCGCGCGGGGCTGAGAGGGCACCGCGATTGGCCGCAAGCGGCCTGCGCTGGGCGGAGAGACGACCGCGCGGGGCTGAGAGAGCACCGCGATTGGCCGCGAGCGGCCTGCGTTGGGCGGAGAGACGACCGCGCGGGGCTAAGAGAGCACCGCGATTGGCCGCGAGCGGCCTGCGTTGGGCCGAGAGATGACCGGGTGGGGCTAAGAGGGCACCGCGATCGACAATGCGGGCGTTCTACCGAAGCTCTAGTGCGCTCCTGGCCTGCGCCAGCAATGCCGTCGGGGAGATGCGGTACTGCGAGTGCGAGACGCTGTAGCCGGAGCGGACGCCGACGCTCGCGCCGTGCCGCCCGACGACGCCGAACTGGTGCTCGATGCTGTCGGTCATGCGGCGCATGAGCCGGGATGCGGAAAGCGTGTTGCTGGCCGGAGCGAAGATGCCGAACTCGGTTTGGCCCGTGCGGCCGATGGCGTCAGAGGCACGGCCGGCACGGCGCAGCGCGGTGGCCATCCAGTCGTCGGTGGTGCGGGTGGGCTGCGGTTCCGCCGCCCGGAACACGGCGCAGGCGAGCGTGAGACCGTGGCGCGTGGCGAGCGCGGCCAGCTCGATTGCGCGGCGTGCCAGTCCGCCGGGGGTGTACAGGCCGTTGGCGCGGTCGAGCAGCCGTTCTTCGCTGACGCGCTCCAGCTCGAGCTTCGGTTCCACATAGAGGTCGAGCCGGAGCACCAGCTCGTTGAGGTCGACCGGGGCGTTGAGCACGTCCCAGGCACCGGCGCGAAAGGCCGCCAGGTGCTCGGACGGAGTCACTATGCCTGGAGCGAGCACGACAATCGGGGTCGCCAGAGCCATGGTGTGCAGCACCCGGCAGGCGGCGTAGTCAGCGCCGGCGAACTCGGCGGAGAGGAGGACGGCGTGGGGGTTGTGCGCCTGGGCGACGTCGGCGGCCTGGCGCGCGTCGGCGGCGGTCACGACGCGAAAGCCACCCCGGACCAGGGCGTTGGTCAGGTCTTGCGCCTGGCCTGCCGGCAGGCCTGCGAGCAGGACGAGCGGCTGGGCGCGGGTGGCCATTACACGATGCGGCATCCGGTTCCTAGTGAAGGCAAGCCGCAACGTGAGCCGTAGCGGGCTCACGCACAATCCACCTTCAGGGGGGTGCCGCCAAGCCCCGCGTGACGCATGGCGGGGCCGCCTGGGCAGGGGTTAGGCTAATTCTTGCTTGTCGTGGGTCACACATCACGTGTGACGTGGGATGTCGGTCCTAGGCAATGGGTTAGACCAGGACTATGTTAGCGCGCCCCTGGAAATAGATCACAGAAAGAAGGCGACTACAGCGCACCTTTTCGTCCGGAGCCCTAGCGTCGTGCAGTCGTTTTTCCACATCACAAAAGTCGCGGTGTTGATAGTTTTCGCCGCCTCCTGCCTCGGCGACCCACTGGGTCCGGGGTCGTTGACCGTTGCCGCCATTGGCGGCCCCGCCGATACGGCCTGGGTCGGGGCGCCCGGTGAGCCCATCGCGGGCGGCGTCCGGCTGCGTATCACCGATGACGCCGGCCGTCCGCTTCCTGCCGCGTCGCTCACCTGGGAAGCCGTCGGGGCCAATTCGCAGGTACTGAATCCCGTTGATCAGAGCAATCGCGATGGTTACGCCACCGCGACCTGGCAGCTCGGCACCAATGCTGCCGAGCCGCAGCAATTGCGAGTAATGGTTCGCGCGGGCCGTCACAATCACGAGTTGACGCTCAC
>DATLXS010000188.1:0-5887 GCA_035575675.1 Gemmatimonadales bacterium | reverse complement strand
AAACCATGAATGAAGAGTACCGGGAGATCGATCATGGCCAGGCAAAGGTATGCCAGAACACGACTCGTTGAACGTTCACGTCGGCACGTTGCAAGAAGCCGAAGGCTTTTGCCCCATACGTCGGATCGAGACGCACGGCGTACTCTGCCGCGAGCGCGCGGGCTCGCTCGCCTTCCCGCGTGGGATGGCCATAACCCTTCCCCATCGCATCGACCACCCGGACGCGCATCGCCGATCGCGGAACACTGAAGTCGATCCCCGCCCGCCGTATCAGCGCCGCCGTTTTGCGCGCGAGTCGCAGCGTGCGCCACCGGTTGGCGACGAACCAGGACGCCACACGAACCCCGACGACCTCCGTCGACCAACCGAGCCACGCGACGCCGAGGGCGATGCCCGCTGCCGTGCCTCCCGTACCGAGCGGCACGACGATCGTGTCGGGTGGTGTGTCGAGCTGCGCACCGAGCTCGAGCGCCGCGAGGAACTGGCCGACGACCGCACGCGGGTCGGCGCCCCCTCCCGGAATCCAACGCGGCGTTCCTCCACCGAGGTGATGCGCCACGCGCCACGCACGCAGCACCGCCCACGGCAATGTGAGGATGGAGGATGCGGTGACGACCAGATTCGCAGTGGCCGCGGTTGACGCCGCGACGGCCCGACTCACGTCGGTCTCGGGCTGCGGAAATGTGGCGACGGCGGTGCGGTAGCCCTGAGCCTTTGCGGAACGCGCCGTCGCGAGGCAGTGACTCGACCCTGTGGCACCGATGGTCACGAAAACGGATCGGGGCGGAGCACTCGCGAGCAAGAACTCGAGACCGCGCACTTTGTTGCCGCCGGTCAGATCTTCGCGTTTCAGCCACAGTGCCTGCAGTCCCAACGCGCGCGCGAGCGCCGGGTGCGCCTCCAGCGGAGCAGGCCAGGTCCCCAGACTGCACGGCGCGAAGGCGGCGCGTATCTTTGTCGCCAACACTGCGGAGCGATCCATGCGAGTTGCCACCGATTACATACGTCACGCGGCGCGAGCCGCCCGCAAGTGCGCGGGCGATCCGCTCGGCGGAGCCCCTGAGGCTCCAGACCCGGACTTTTACAAGACGTTGGCTAAGGCGCTGGAAGAAATCGCCGCCGGGCTGGAGGCGCTAGGGAAGGAGGAGTGAGCGCTCCGCTCTACATCGACACCGCTCCCGAGCTGGCGGCGTTCGTCGCCGCCGCCCGACGCGAAGGACGGGTCGGCGTCGATACGGAAGCCGCCAGCTTCCATCGTTATCGCGACCGCATCTACCTCCTGCAGATCTCGAGCCCAACCCAGACGGCGCTTATCGACCCCGTCGCCATCGCCGCCCCCGACTTGGCGCCCGTCGGCGCCTTGCTGGCGGATCCGCAGCTCGAAAAAACCTTCCACGACGCCGACTACGATCTGCGCGTGCTCGACCGCGACTACGGCTTTCGCGCGGTTCACTTGTTCGACACGCGCATCGCGGCACAGCTCGCCGGCGAGCCCGCAATCGGACTGGCGGCGTTGCTCGAGAAGTACCTGGGCGTGAAGCTCCAGAAAGAGCACCAAAAGGCGGACTGGTCGATCCGACCCCTGACTCCCCCGATGCTCGCATATGCCGCCGCCGACACCCGGTTCCTGCTCGCGCTGCGGGATGCGGTCGAGCAACGCCTCAACGCGTTGGGCCGTCTTCCGTGGGCAGTGGAAGAATTCAAGGAGCTCGAGTCGCTGCGGTGGACCGGGCCGGTGAGCGGTGGAGCAGGCGAAGACGAAGCGTACTTGAGGCTCAAAGGGGCAAAGGGACTGTCGCCACGAAGCCTGGCGGCGCTACGACTGTTGCATCGCTGGCGCGATACTGTCGCTGAGCAGGACGACAAAGCTCCCTTCCGAATCATCGGCAACGACGCCTTACTGGCCGTGAGCCGCGCGCTACCGTCGACGCGCGCCGATCTCACTCAGATCAAGGACCTGCCCGGCTCACTCGCGCGACGTCACGGCGACGCACTGCTCGATGCGGTGCTGCGCGCCAAGGCACTCCGCGAAAGCGAGCTGCCGCGCGTCGAGCGCCGCCCCCGCATGCCCAAGGACCCCGGCTTCGACCTGCGACTCGAACGCGCCAAGGCGCTGCGTAACCGCATCGCCGCGGAGCTGGGACTCGATCCTGGCGTGTTGAGCGGCCGGACGACGTTGGAGGCCGTGGTGCGCGCGCGTCCCGTAAACCGGGCGGCGCTCGAACGGATCGGTGAGATACGGCGCTGGCAGATCGACGTGCTGGGGGACGCGCTGCTCGAAGCGGTCCGTTAAAACCCCATCATCGCGCGGATCTTCGGATCGATGCGATCCGGAGTCCAGTACGGCTCCCAGACAATGTCGATATCGACGTCTCTCACACCCTCGATCGCGCGGACGACCTTGTAGATGTCGTTCGTGATCATCGGCCCAGCGGGACAGCCGGGCGACGTCAGGGTCATGTTGATGCGGACCTGCCCGTCGTCGACCTCCACGTCATAGACCAGGCCGAGGTCGATGATGTTCATGTCGAGCTCGGGGTCTTTCACCTGACGCAGGGCCTGGCGAACCGCATCTGCGCTGAGGACTGCTGTGGTCACGGCACGTGTCTCCTACTTGCGAACCTAGCGACCCGGTATACCGCGCACCAGGCAGCGCCGCCGGATCGCGATCCAGGCGTAGATCCGGCGGGCGAGTGGCAGCACGCCAGGGATCCGAAAGAATGGGGCGAGCCCGCGCTTCCCAGGGAACATCCGGAGCAGCTCGGGCAGCGCATCCGCACCCGCGTAGACTCTGCCGTCCGGACGGATCAGGTGCATCGCGGCGGCAAGCGCCGGCAGCGCAATCCCGAACTGCGCGACGGCAGGGCCGTCCTGAAACGGCACGAACCGCAGCACGTGTTCCCGATCCCAGCGGCGGAGCAGTTTCACGGCCTGCTGGCACAGGCCGCAATCGCCGTCATAGATCAGCGTCGGAGCCGCGGGATCAGTGGCCGCCATCGACGGCGCGGGCGGCGGCGTCGGCCACGCGACCCCGTACCTCTTTGAGCTTCGTGAACGACCCGCGCACTTTGGGATCGAACGCGCGATTGGTCAGCAACAAGACAAAAAGATCGCGGTCGGGATCGATCCACAGCGACGTGCCGGTCCAGCCCGTGTGCCCGTAGCTGTGCGGACCGAACAGCGTCCCGGCACTCGACGTCTCCTCACCCGTCGGGAGCGCTTCCCATCCCAGGGTACGCGCACTCACGCCGCGACGCGCGGGGACTGCCATCTGGGTGAACTGTTGGATCGTCTCTTTCTTGAGAATGCGAGGATGGTCGGGCAGCGCCCCTCCATTCAACATGAATTGCGCGAACCGCGCGAGACCGCGTGCGGTCCCAAAGACCCCAGCGTTGCCCGACACGCCACCGAGCATCCACGCGCTCGGGTCATTGACGACGCCCGCGATGGGATGCCCGTGCCACATGCCTGTGGGCGCGATCCGCTTTTCGAGACGCTTCGACGGCCGGAACAGGAGCTGCTGGTCCAAGCCGAGCGGCGTGTAGACCGCGTGCGTGACGAAGGCGTCGAGTGTCTGGCCGCTCACGCGTCGCACGATTTCTCCCAGCAAGATTGCATTGAGGTCGGAGTACACCATACGCGTCCCCGGCGGTACGACCGGCACAGTCGTGAGCACCATCATCAACGCTGCCGCGCTGTCTCGCGCCTCGCGCAGCGGCAGGGTCGCGCGCAGCCCTGAGGTGTGCGTCAAGAGATGCCGCACGGTGATGCCAGCGGTACCGGGACTGTTAAACTCGGGGATGTAGCGAACGACCGGCGAATCGAGGACGACTTTTCCCTGCTCGACGAGCAACATCAGTGCCGGCGTCGTGGCCACCACTTTCGTCAACGACGCGAGATCCCACAGCGTACTGTCGGTGCTCACCACCGGGCTCGTCGCCCTCCATGTCAACCGGCCGTAGCCTTTCGCGAAGACGACCGTGTCGTGGCGTCCGACCACCAGCGCGGCACCTGGAAACACACCCTCTCGAATCGCGCCACGGACCGCGCTGTCAAATGCCGTCGAGTCAATCGATGCGTGCGCGGGAACAGCTGTTTGCAGCAGCAGCACCGGCAGGAGAGCTACGACCAAATGCCTGGGATCCGCCGGCTACAGGAGGGACAGCGCCCGTCGGCTGCGACGCGCTGCTGTTTGATGACGTACCCGTATCGTTCGATCAGCAGGTCACCACAATCGGGGCAGTAGGTGTGCTCCCAGCGGCCCACGCGGCCCGGCAGATTCCCCGCGTACACGAACCGCAAGCCCGCCCGCGCGCCGATCTCACACGCCCGCAGCAGCGTCGCCGCGGAGGTGTTGGCGGGGTCGGTCATCTTGTAGTCCTTATGGAACGCCGTGACATGCCAGGGGATCTCCGGCGAGACCGACGCGATCAGCTCGGCGGCTTTCGTGAGCTGCGCCTCGTCGTCGTTGAAGCCCGGCACGATCAACGTCACGATCTCGAGCCAGAACCCCCGCTCGTGGACCATCCGAATGGCGTCCACCACGTGCTGCAGGACGCCGCCCAGCTCGCGATAGCGCTTATCGTCCATCGCCTTGAGGTCGATCTTGTAGCAATCGGTCCACGGTCTGATGTAATCGAGGACTTCGGACGTCGCGTTGCCATTGGAGATGAAAGCGGTCTTCAGACCAGCCGTCCGCGCCACCTTGAAGACATCGACCGCCCACTCCGCCGTAATCAAGGGCTCGTTGTATGACGAACCCACCATGCGCGCGCCCTGTTGCTGCGCCAGGGCGATCAGCGCGTCAGGCGTGACGTCGGTGGGCATGACCCCCGCGGTCTGGTCGCGCAGCGCTTGCGACGTGAGCCAATTCTGGCAGTAGCCGCAGTGGAAATCGCAGCCCAGCATCCCGAAGGTCAGGGTGTCGCTGCCGGGAAGGCAGTGGAAGAACGGTTTCTTCTCGGTCGGGTCGCACTGGAGCGCCGCCACGTACCCCGCCGGCGTGTATAGCGTCCCTTCCTTATTGAAGCGCACCTTACAGATGCCGCGCCTGTCCGGCTTCACGAGACAGCGATGGCCGCACGCGAAGCACCGGACCGCCCCGCCCTCCAGCTTTTCGATCAGCTCGGCTTCCCGCACGCGCGTATCCAAGGCCTGCGCCAATGAAGCGGGAGGCGGAGCGTGACTCAGGAATGACGTGATATGGCGCGGGCTCAGCTCAAGCTCCCCGGGGTCAGCTGGTACAGAAACAGCACCGTGCGGACATCACGGTCCGACAGATCGCGAACCTTGGCGGTGGGGAACATGATGTCCGTCGAGTCTTTGGAATGATCGAGACCCAGCAGATGGCCGACTTCGTGCGTGGCGACCACCTGAATGTCTTGCGGCTCCATCGGCCGCCCCTTGGGATCGAACGTCGCGAGCGTGATCACCGCCCCTTGGATGCGCCCGTCGTCGTCCCAGGTGACGTCGGTCTGGCCGGTGCGCTCGATTTCGAACTGGATGCGCCACTTCACGGTGACTTCCGCATTCGAGGAGTCGGCAATGAAGTCGAACCGGACGGGGACGCCGGCACTGGTCCACTGTCCGAACGCCTGCTTGATGGCGTCGACGAACGCCGGTTGATAATTGGCGGCATGCGTCGAGGCGAACCACACCCGAATGGGATTGGTCTGGCGATTGTCCCACCGCCGCAGCATCGAGTCGCCGCTCGCCTCCAGCATCTCGGCGATGTACGTGGTCGAGCCGCTCGACCGGATGCGGCGCCGCGTTTCCGACCGGGCCATGAGCTCGAGATAGGACGGCTCGCGACCGTTCGGTCCGGCGGGGACCGCGGTGCCCTGGGAAGTGGTCGTGGGCGTCGTGGCTTCCGGCGGTGGCGGGGTCT
>DATLXS010000187.1:0-8210 GCA_035575675.1 Gemmatimonadales bacterium | reverse complement strand
CCAGTACATCGAACGGCAAGTGTCCGGGGTCTTCTTCGCACCCCTGGAACTGACACCGGCGCAGCACGAGCTGAACCGGCGAATCGGCGATGCCCTCGATGATGCCCGAATCCCGGTAGTCCTTCTGGACCGTCCGCTAGTGCCTTACCCGGAAACCGGCGACCACGATCTCGTGGGAATTGATAATCACCACGCTGGTTATGTCATCACGGACCATCTCTTGCGCTCCGGATGTCGACGCATTCTGTTTGTCGGAATCCCGAACTCCGCGCCCACCGTTGATGAGCGAGAGGCCGGTTACCGCGAGGCGCTCTACACGCGCAATGTGTCTTTCGATCGGGCATTCGCCATCCGACTTGATCCCGATAACGGCGAGAAAGTCAGGGAAATCATGAAATCACACCGTCCTGACGGGATCGTCTGCGCAAACGACCGCACGGCTGGAAAACTGATGCATTCGCTGCGTCTCTTGAAGTACCGCGTCCCGAAAGACGTCCGACTGGTTGGAATTGACGATGTCGAGTACGCGAAACTGCTGCCGGTTCCACTCACGACTTTGCGTCAGCCAACCCTGCAGATTGGACAGGCGGCGGTTGCTCTAATGCTCGAGCGTATAGCGCAGCGCGATCTACCTCCTCGAGAGGTTCGCCTGCACTGTGAGCTGATTGTGCGCGAGTCATGCGGTGCACGCCGAGCCGCGTGAGGTGACTGCTAGACCTCCGAAACACGCGCAACAGTCCGCAACTGCCTACCCCTTGGTGTCCTCCTGTCCTGTCGTGCTGCCTGTTCCTCCTCGTCCATAGCTGACGGCGTGTCCGAGCCGCCTGAGCCCGCGGCGTCCTAACGCTTGCGCAGCGCCGTCGCTGCTTGGCGCTCAAAGTTACGGCATCGGCTTAAGCGGAGCAGTCGCCGGGATAACCGATGTTGGCCGACCATCGTCCCTACGTCGAGCAAGTCCGCTTGATCGATTTGTTATAACATTCCCTAAACATTTGTATTGCGGATGGCAGAAAGATTGCCTTATTCTGCGGCTCACGGACCGGCCTGTGACGAACTAGTCCACAGCTAGCACAGGCCATCCGTCACCGTCGCCTGGCGGTCAGCTTGAGGCGGACAAGCGATGAATGCTTCAAGGTTCACGTTTGCGAGTGTCATGGGCGGTGTGCACTTCGCGCTCCTACGTGACGGCGTGAGCCGCGTCCCCTCGAATGCCACCTGCCGCCCGGACCGTCGTGCTCCCGGTGCGTGGATTCTCTGCCAACCTACGAGTCGCCCGGGGCTAAGTGAGCGCCGCGGAGTGGCCCAATCGGACGCTGGTCGTCAGACCGAATTGGCAGCCGCAGCGAGCGGCAGGCGCGGCTCGCCAAACTCAGCAATGACCTGCTATCCCGCGATTCGGAGGCCGTCCCCACACGGCGGCTAGCTCACGTCCACAACTCAGGGGGGCCGTGTGATGAAGAACACGAGCGCAATAGTGGCGACACTCGGCTGTGCCGTGCTCTGCAGCGTCGGCCGGGCGCAAGAGCAGGCTGCACAAGAGCAGCCCACACAAGAGCAGCCCACCGCTGCGCAGGAGGGTGCATCGCTGACCGGCGAGCAACTCGAGGAGGTCGTGGTCACGACAGGCTACACGATGGAAAAGAAAAAGGATGTCGTCGGCGCTGTAGCTGTAGTGGATCTCACGGAAACCAAGGACCGTCCGGTAGGCAACGTCCTCCAGGATTTGCAGGGCCAGGTCGCCGGCGTGCAGATTCTCACCGACGGAAATCCGGGTTCCGCCGCCACGGTGAAGATCCGCGGCCAGGGTCTCGGCCTGCTCGGCTTCAACGCGCCCCTGTTCATCGTCGACGGCGTTCCTCTCAACACCACGACCGGTCTGCAGGAGCTCGATCCACACGACATCGATTCGATCCAAGTGCTGCGTGATGCGGCCAGCGCCAGCATCTACGGCGCGCGGGCCGCTAACGGTGTGGTCGTCATCACGACCAAGCGCGGCACCGGGCACATGGATCTGTCCGCCACTGCGTCCGAAACCATACAGTCCTACAGCTATGACATTCACCCGCTGAATACGCAGCAACGCGCGCTGGTGTGGTTCCAGGCGGCCATCAACTCGCACAACAACCCCAACAACGCACTGTATTCTTTCGACTGGAACCACGACTTCGCCCATCCGGTGCTCAACGGCGTCACCATTGGCCAGTACACCGATGCGGCCGGCAACCGCTACATCGATGCAGGCCTCACCCAGCGTGTTTCCAACACCGACTGGTTCGGCGCCGTGACCGAGCAGTCAAGGATCCTCGATAGCGCCCTTTCGCTCTCCAATTCCACCGGCAACTCGCACCTCTACGCGTCGCTCGGCTTCTACGACGCGAAGGGCATCGTCAGGGAGTCTGAATTCAGGCGCGCGACGTTCCGCCTAAACGCCGACCACACCCTGTTCAACGACAAGCTGACCCTGGGCGACAACTTCCTGATCACCAATCAGCTGGAAAATGCCGTTAACGCCAATGCCAGTTTCATTCTCAGCCAGGCGCTCGAAACGCAGTCCATCATCCCAATTCATACGGTTGACGGCGTAGGTTGGGGCGGTCCGGCGTCGGGCACTACGGACCACCGTCAGCCTATGGAGATTCTGACCGACACCGCCGGTAACGTGAGCCGCCTCAACAATATCCTCGGTAACCTCTACGCCGAGCTCAGGCCAATCGACGGCCTGGCGCTGCGCACTAGCTTCGGCACGGACTACAGCCAAAAGTATTACCGCAACTACACCCCAGGAGGCACGACCGGAAACGTGCTTCTGATCGATAACCTGAACACCTCTGACGGCTTTAGCCGCTCAGTAACCATCACTGACACGGCCGATTACAGGCGCACGATCCACGAACAGCACAACTTCGACTTCCTCCTCGGTTACGAGAACATCGATTACAGTACCGAGAACTTTTTCGGTACCGGTAGCGGCTTCGCCTCTGCGGCCGATACCTATACGTTCCTGAGCCAGGCCACGCAGAACATCAACGTCGGCGGCGGTGGCGATGCGTGGACCCTGAGATCGTTCTTCACCAAGCTCAACTACGACTTCGCTGGAAAATACCTGGCGTCGCTGACGGCGCGTCGTGACGGTTCGTCCCGGTTCGGCGCCAACAATCGCTGGGGCAACTTCCCGTCGGCAGCCGTCGGCTGGCGAGTCTCCGCGGAGCCATTCTTCAAGGTCCGTTTCATCAACGACCTGAAGCTGCGGCTCAGCGACGGCACGAACGGCAACCAGGAAATCAGTACCGCGGCGGGTTACACAGTCTTTTCGCCGCGCTACTCGACGACATCGCTGTTTGCCAATCCTGTGGATTCGGGCACCTGCCCGGGGCCGAATTGTCAGCAGGAGATGGGCACTGGCTATGACCTCAACGGCGTAAACACCGGCACATTGCCCTCTGGCTATGCGAAGACAGCGACCGGGAATCCGAACCTGAAGTGGGAGACCTCGAAACAGCTGAACTTCGGCATCGATTTCGCGATGTTCGATAACAAGCTCGAGGGTGCCATCGACATCTACCGCAAGCGCACGTCTGACATCTTGACGACCACGCAGCCGCTGGCGACGGCGGGCGAGGGCGCACAACAGATCGTCAACGGAGGCACGGTCGAAAACAAGGGCTGGGAGCTCGAGCTCGGCAATCGGATTGAGTTGAAATTCAAACACCTGTCCGCTCCGATAAAATTACGCATGTCCGGGAACCTCTCGCACGCCACCAACACGGTCCTCAGTCTGCCGGCGAGCGTCGTCAACTCGTTCCCGGGAAACGGGTCCACACTGACGGTCCTCGGGCGTTCCATCAATAGCGTCTACGGCTACGTTGCTAATGGAATCTTCCAAACCGCTGCCGAGGCCGCAGCATCGGGCCAGCCGGGCGCGTATGTCGGCGGTCTGCGGATCCTCGACGTCAACCACGACGGGAAGATTGAGGCCGGCGACAGGGTGTTCTTCGGTAGGACCGACCCGTCGTACATCTTCGGCGTCAATTTCGACGCGAACTTCAAGGCGTGGGCGTTCAACATGGGGTGGCAGGGTGTGAAGGGCGGCCTGGTCAACAACGGATTCAAGGGGCTCACGGACTTCACCGCGAATCCGGGTGCCAACTGGGGCGGCCGCACCTTGAACGCGTGGTCGCCGACGAATACGGGTTCGAGTATTCCGGCGGTCTCCCAGAACTACGGCCTGCTGCCGGACAGCTACTTCTGGGAGTCAGCGTCGTACATCAAGCTGCGAGCGCTCTCGGTCTCCTATACCTTGCCGGAGGCGCGGCTGGCTTACGTCAAGACGCTGCGGTTTTACCTGCTGGGCGAGAATCTCGTCACGATCAAGCCTCATGGAACGGTGATGCAAGATCCGGAGACGCCGGGCGCGGGATTCCCAGTGCCCAGGCGCTACACCCTCGGCTTCGAGGGCACCTTCTAGCGCTAGAAATCTCAAATCGGCATTGCAAGCATAGCTCGCAGACAGATGTTATTGGGGGAAGCCGAGATGAACAGATTTGCTCAAGTCCGATTGTTGGCAACCAGCCTGCTGAGCTTGGCCACGGCCTGCGTCCTCGGGGCGTGCAGCAACTCATCGCTGAACAAGACGCCCGACGGGTTTCTGTCGCAGAGCCAGGTGACGACGCCGGCAAATCTGGACGGCCTCGTGACCGCCGCCTACTCGTGGCTCGGCAACGACCACTACACCAACCCGAACTTCTTCTGGCCCACCGGCAACATTCGCGCTGGCGACGCCCATAAAGGCGGGAACGGGCCTGGAGATGTCAACTATTACCACTTGTTGACCCTGTACTACCTTGTCGTACCTACGCCTGTGGCCGAGGATTCGGCAAACCGGTACTGGATTCGGTGGTTCGACGGCATCTCTCGCGTCAATACCGCCTTGTCGGTAATCAATCCTGTCTCGACCACGGACTACCCGAACAAGACCACCCGCATCGGAGAGTTGCGCTTCCTGCGCGGTGCCTGCTACTTTTGGCTGAAGATCCATTTCAACCGGGTACCGTATATCGACGAGAACACGCCACTCAGCGCAGTGGTGTCGAACACGGCGTTGACCTCGGAGCAGCTCTGGGACGCAATCGCCGCGGACTTCCGCGCCGCGATAGCGAATCTCCCGAAAACGCAACCGCAGATCGGCAGAGCGAACTTTTACGCCGCCGAGGCCTACCTGGCTAAGACGCTGCTGTATCAGGCCTACGTCCAGGACCCGACCACACACGCCGTGGTGTCGGTAGACCAAGCGAAGCTCGCCGAGGTCGTTAGTCTGGTGACCGACGTGGAGAATTCGGGAATGTACGGACTGATGGATGACTACGCTAAGAACTTTCTGCCAGAGTACGACAACAACAAGGAATCGATCTTCGCCATCCAGCGGTCTGTGAATGACGGCTCCGCCCAGGGCAACGGCGGCCGCGGCACCTACGCCTCGGCCCTGAACTATCCGGTCGGCAACAGCGGCTTCGGATGCTGCGGCTTCCACATTCCGTCAGCGGATTTCGTCAATTCCTTCAAGACACTGAACGGACTGCCTTTCGACGGCTACAACGGCGTCGGTCCGGGCGATGATTACTCGTTTGAGAATGGCAACTTCGGTACCCAGCCGGTCGACCCGCGGCTCGACCATTCGGTCTCGATACATGGCAAACCGTTCAAGTACTGCACGATCGCCGGTCCGACTTGCATTCATGACGGGATCAACTGGGCACGCGACCCGACCACGTATGGCAGCAACGTGGGTATGAAGGACCTGGTCGCCAGAAACAGCTCCGCGCTGGTGCTGAATGGCCCGTTCTTCATCTCGTCGATGAATACCGTCCTCATCCGATACGCCGATCTCGAGTTGTTCAAGGCCGAAGCGTTGATTGAGCTGAATCAAGGCGACCTCGGCTTATCGATCATCAACAGCCTGCGAGCAAGGGCGGCGGCGAGCACCGGACTTTTGAACACCAATCCGTCCGTGCCCACCAAGTTTGTCTACGATGTTCGGCCTTATCCTGCGTTCCCGGACCAGGCGACGGCGCGCAAGGCTCTGCGCCGCGAGCGTCGTCTGGAGCTGGGTCTGGAGGGGTTTCGCTTCTTCGACCTGGTGCGCTGGGGCGTTGCGAAACAGACGATCGATAGCTATTTGGCGGCCGAAGTCCTTCGCAGGCCCTACCTGGGTCCGGCACTGTTCACGGCAGGTCGGGATGAGTATCTGCCGATACCACAGGTGCAGATCAATCTGAGCGGTGGCGTCTACCAGCAGAACCCTGGGTATTGAGGCTGAGCGGCGCGACACGACCCGCCAACCGAGAAAGGCAACGGGATGAAAAACGCATGGGCGGCCGTACTAGCGCTTGTGCCGACCGGGCTCCCCGTGGCGCAAATGGAGAGCGCTGCGCCGCAGTACGGTGAGGAGTATCGACCGCAATACCACTTCTCGCCTCCGCAGCAATGGATGAATGACCCTAACGGTCTGGTCTATTTCCAAGGGGCGTATCACCTCTTCTATCAATATCACCCTTACGGAAACACCTGGGGTCCGATGCACTGGGGACACGCCATCAGCAAGGACATGGTGTATTGGGAGAACTTGCCGATAGCTCTGTTTCCGGACGTCAATGGAGCGATTTTCTCCGGTAGCGCGGTCGTCGACTGGAAGAACACCTCCGGGTTTGGTGTCGATGCCACCCCGCCGCTGGTCGCCGTCTTCACCTATCACGATCATCTTGCGCAAAACCTTGGCAGAGTCGATTTTCAGACGCAGGGAATCGCCTACAGTCTCGACAGGGGCCGTTCCTGGGCCAAGTATGGCGGCAACCCCGTGTTGCAAAATCCCGGGAACCGGGACTTTCGCGATCCCAAGGTGTTTTGGTACGCGCGGCAAGCGAAGTGGATCATGACACTCGCCGTTTCGGACCACGTGAGCTTTTACTCGTCAAAGGACCTGAAGACCTGGACGCATGAGAGCGACTTCGGCCGTGAGTGGGGCGCTCACGGTGGTGTCTGGGAATGTCCCGACCTTATTGAAATGCAGATCGATGGAAAAGACGCCAGGAAGTTTGTTCTTTTGGTCAGTACCAACCCCGGCGGCCCAAATGGCGGTTCCGCCACTCAATATTTCGTAGGTGACTTTGATGGCGCGCTGTTTAGTCTCGATCCCGACCTGCAGCGGAAGCTGAAAGCGGCGCCGGCCGAACGGCCGGATCTCGGTGCGGCGCTTTGGCTCGACTACGGTACTGATGACTATGCGGGCTCCACCTGGTCAGACGTTCGCGCCGAGGACGGCCGGGTTTTGTTCATCGGCTGGATGAATAACTGGGAGTACGCCAGCAAGGTGCCCACGCAACGATGGCGCGGCGCCATGACGATCCCGCGTGAGTTGAAGCTGGTCAAGACCGCCCGGGGGCTCGAGGTCCATTCGACGCCGGCGGCCGAGTTACAGACGTTGCGCACGAAGGACTGGCCGATCAGACGGACGAGGATCAGACAGGAAACGAACTTGACCGGCTCGGCGGGAACGAAGTCGGGACTGTTCGAAGTGCAGTTGAGCCTCAAGCTTGGAAGTGCCCAAATCGCAGCGCTTTCGCTCAGGAACGCGAATCGGGCTGAGACTGTGTTCCGGATCAATAGAGCGGAAGGGCGCTATGAGTTGGATCGCTCCGCGTCGGGGGCGGTGAAGTTCAGTCCGCCGTTTGCCAGGCTGCAAACCGCACCTTTGGTCGGGACCGGCAACAACATATCGTTGCGGGTATTCGTCGATCGTTCCTCCGTGGAAGTCTTCGTCAACGGCGGTGAGACTGTGTTCACTGCGATAGTGTTTCCGGAGACACCGTACGACAGCGTTGTCCTGAGTGCGGACAGGGAAATCGAGTTGCAGTCCGGCGCGATTGACGGATTGAGACCCATCTGGAAATGAGACCACAGTGTCCCAACGAGGCCACTGAAGTGGACTCTTATGAGCCGACATCACGGCGCAGCTCGAGGAGCCCCTGATCATGCTTGAGATGCGCCGCATCTCCAAGACGTTTGCCGGGACCAAGGCATTGCGCGGCGTAGATCTCGCCATCTACCCCGGTGAGGTGCATGCGCTGATGGGAGAAAACGGCGCCGGCAAGTCGACCCTGATGAAAATACTGGCAGGTGCCTGCAGCGCAGATCCCGGCGGCGAGATTTGGATGGAC
>DATLXS010000186.1:0-10162 GCA_035575675.1 Gemmatimonadales bacterium | reverse complement strand
CGCATCAACTACGGCGTTTCGATCGGCCACATCAAGGTCCGGATGGCGGTGATGCACGACGCCGGTACGCGGATGCCGGTGGGCGACGGCGCCTATCGCGCCGCGACGCCGGCGCAGATCGGCGAGATCGCGCAACGCATCGAGACTGGCCTCCGCGAAGGTGCGGTCGACATCGGCGCCGGGTTTCCGTACACGCCGGCGGCCACACGCGCTGAGCTGCTCGCCGTGTTCCGCGTCGCCGCAAGGACGAAGACGCCGATCCACGTACACATTCGCCCGGGCATCGCCGGGTTGAAAGAAGTGCTCGCGCTTGCCACCGAAACGCATGCCCCGTTGCATGTCGTGCACGTCAATAGTGTCGGCCTTGCCGAAACGCCGGCGCTGCTCGAGCTGATCGCCGCGGCGCGGGCCCGAGGACAGGACGTGACCACCGAGGCGTATCCCTATGACGCCGGCATGACGGAGATTCAGTCGGCCACGATCCAGGACGTCTACAAGCATGCGCCCGATGCGCGCCTGGCCGAGGTGGAATGGCCGCCCACGGGCGAACGGCTGAATCGCGAGAGCTTTGAGCGCTATAGCCGGACCGGCGGCCCCGTCGTCATTCACACCAACACTGAGCCGATGGTGGTTGCCGCGATCACGAGTCCACTCACGATCATTGCCAGCGACGCATACTGGGAGAACGGCACCGGCCATCCGCGGACGACAGGCGCATTTGCAAGAGTGCTGGGTCGCTACGTCCGGGGAGCCCGGGCAAATGTAGGGGCGCAGCATGCTGCGCCCCTACCTACCGACACGCTCTCGCTAATGCAGGCAATCCGCAAAATGACCCTGATGCCAGCGCAACGTCTCGAGCCACGCGTGCCTGCGATGCGGCAGAAGGGGCGGCTGCGCATCGGCGCGGACGCGGACATCACGATTTTCGATCCGGCGACGGTGCTGGATCGCTCGACGTACCGGGAGCCGTCGCTACCGCCGGTCGGCATTCAGCACGTGATCGTGAACGGCGTGTCGGTCGTCGCGAACGGACAGGCAGTCGAGGGCGTCGCGCCCGGCAAGGCCGTGCGCGGAGCGACACTACGATGACCGAGGCGCGTACGGATCCCGATCTGCTCTACGTGGGGACGTACACCGAAGGCACGCGGTCTGAGGGCATCTACCTGGTCCGCATGGACCGGAGGTCCGGGGAACTGCTGCGCGTCGGCGCCGTGAAGGCCGGCGCGAACCCGTCCTTCCTTAGTATCCACCCGAACGGGCGGGTGCTCTACGCCGTGAACGAGCTCGATCAGGCCGGCGCGGTGAGCGCCTTCGCGATCGAGAGCGGCACCGGCGCACTCACGCGACTGAACGAGCAGCCGTCGGGCGGTGGTGCGCCCTGCTACGTGAGCGTGGAGCGGAGCGGCCGCGCCGCACTGGTCGCCAACTACGGCGGGGGCAGCGTCGCGCTGCTGCCGCTCGAGCCGAATGGCGCACTCGCGCCCGCACATGTGATTCAGCACACCGGAAAGGGGCCGAACCCGGAGCGTCAGGAAGCACCGCACGCGCACTGCATCATTCCCGACCCCTCGAACCGGTTCGCGCTTGCCGCAGACCTCGGCGCCGACCGCGTCTTCGTCTACCAGCTCGATCTCGAGGGTAGGTCGCTGCGCCATATGGAGGAAGGGGATGCCAGCATGCGCCCTGGCGCGGGCCCGCGCCACCTCGCGTTCCACCCTACCCTGCCGCTCGTGTTCGTCGCCAATGAGCTCGATTCCACGGTCGCCACGCTGCGCTTCGACCGGGCGCGCGGCGCGTTGGCGCCGATCGATACGCGTTCGACGCTTCCAGCTGCGTGGACCGGCACGAATTACCCAGCCGACATCCACGTCGCCGCAAACGGCCGGACGTTGTACGTGTCGAACCGCGGCCACAACAGCATCGCGCTGTTCTCCGTGGCGGAGTCCACGGGCGCGCTCGCGCTCGAGCAGGTGATTTCGACCGAGGGCGACTGGCCGCGCAATTTCAGCCTCGATCCGACGGGGCGGTGGCTGCTCGTCGCCAATCAGCGCTCGGGCTCCGTGGTCGTGTTCGCGCGCAATCCGGACAGCGGAAGGCTGACATCTACCCCGCAGCGGCTCGCACTACCTAGCCCCGTGTGCCTGCGGTTCCTGCTCTAGCAGATCCCTTCCCAACAGCAGGTCCTTCGCTGCGCGCGCGTTCCGCGCGCTCGCTCAGGATGACACGCTTCCTTGCCTTTTGGAAAAAAAAGGAGAGAGCCTGTCATCCTGAGCGCCGCAGGCGCGAAGGACCTGCTTTTTGAGTAGGTTGGTTCTTCCTTGACTACTCCCGTTCACGCACAGTCGCAGGATCTCCGCCGAGTTATCGGGTTCGCCGGCGGCACGGCGCTGATCGTCGGCATCACGATCGGCAGTGGTATCTTCCGCACCCCGCCGACGATCGCCGGGCTCGTCCCCAATCCGCTTGTCATCATGGGACTGTGGACGGCGTTCGGTCTGGTCAGCATCTGCGGCGCGCTCGCGCTGGCGGAGCTCTCCACGATGCTGCCGCAGGCAGGCGGCGTCTACGTGTTCCTGCGCGAGGCGTACGGCGATGCCGCCGCGTTCGTATTCGGCTGGCTGTACGTCTTGATCACCACGCCCACGACGATTGCCGCGCTGTCGGTCGTCTTCGCGGAATTCCTGTTCAACCTGCTGGGCGTGCCGGCGAGCGCCCGGGCGATACAGCTGATCGCGATCGCCGCGATCATCACGCTGACGGGTGCCAACGTGCTCGGCGCGCGCGTCGGCGCAGCCGTGAGCGAAGTCACCACGCTGGTCAAGGTGATCGCGCTGGCCGCCATCATCCTCGGCGCTTTTCTGCTCGGTCACGGCAGTCTGGCCAACCTGACCGCGGGCGGTACCGTGCACGGCAGCGGCCTCGCGCGCGCGGTCGCCGCGGTCATCTGGACGTACGACGGCTGGATTGCCGTCAGCATGATCGCGGGCGAGGTCGTGGCGCCAGAGCGACTGATGAAGCGCATCATCATCGTCGGGATGCTGGTCATCGTCACGCTCTACATCGGGGCGAACCTCGCCTACTTCTACATGATGCCGGTCAGCGCCATGGCGCTGCAAAAGGAAGCCATCGCGCGGACGGTCATGACGGCGATCGCGGGACCCGCCGGCGGCGTCCTCATCATGCTCGCGATCATGACGAGCGTCTACGGCGCGCTCAACGGCAACCTGCTCGCCAAGCCGCGCGTCCCTTACGCGATGGCGCGCGACGGCCTGATTTTCTCGCTGCTGGGCAAAACCCATCCGCGCTGGGGCACGCCGTGGGTTGCGGTGCTGATCCAGGGTGTGGTCGGAATAATCATGGTTCTCGCGCTCAAAGATTACGATACGCTCACGACCTACTTCGTGGTCGTCGAGTGGGCCGCGTTGATCTTCGCGGTCGGCGCGCTGTTCGTGCTGCGCCGGAAGATGGCCGAGCGCCCCAGGCCGTTCCGCACGCCGGCCTATCCGTTCGTGCCGCTGCTGTTCATCCTTGGCACCGTCGTGGGCCTGTCGGCCATCGTCTGGGGACAGATTCAGGTTCATAACTATTCGCCGGTCTACGGTCTTGGCATCGCGGTGGCCGGATTCCCCGTTCATTACCTGTGGAAACGAGTGCAGAGGATCGCTTGAGAAGAGCCATTGTGACCGACAAGGCACCCAAGCCGGTGGGGCCGTATTCGCAGGCGATCGTCGAGGGAGATTTCATTTTCGTCGCCGGCCAGGGACCGATCAATCCGCTCACCGGCAAACTGGAGCTCGGCGACGCGCGGTCGGAGACGAAGCGCGTGTTCGAGAACATGCGGGCGATCCTCCAGGCGGCAGGCTCGTCATTGGAGCACGTCGTCAAGTGCAACGTGTACCTGCGCGACATCAACGATTTCGCCGCGATGAACGAGGTGTACGCGACGTACTTCTCGGCGCCGTTTCCGGCACGCACCACGATCCAGGCGGGCGCGCTGCCGGGCGGCATCGCCGTCGAGATCGAGTGCATCGCAAAGGTAGGGGCGCCGCATGCTGCGCCCCTACATCACTCGTGAACGTCCTGGACCTCGACACGCCCGCGCTCTACGTCGATCTCGACGTCCTCGAGCACAACATCGCGCGGATGCAGGAGCAATGCCGGGCGTGGGGGGTCGCGCTCCGGCCGCACGTGAAGACCCACAAAACGCCCGAGATTGCGCAGCTGCAGCTCACCGCCGGCGCCATCGGGATCACGGTTGCCAAAGTGGGCGAGGCGGAGGTGCTGCCGGGCGACGACGTGCTGGTCGCCTACCCCGTGCTCAAGCCGAAGCTGCCGCGGCTGCGAGCGCTCGCGCGGAAGCGGGCACTGAAGGTTGCGGTCGATTCGGTAGAGGTCGCGCGTGACCTGAAGGGGATTGAAACGCTGGTCGAGATCGATGTGGGCGTGGGCCGCTGCGGCGCGCAGTCACCCGAACAAGCGGTCGCGATCGCGCAGGCGTGCTCCGATTTCCAGGGGATCTTCTACTGGCCGTCGTGGCTCGACGAGGCCGGCTTCCGAGCGGCGTGCGTCAAGATCGATGCGGTCCTCGCCGCGCTGTCCCGCGCGGGTTTCGAAGCCAGGATCGTCTCTGGAGGCTCGACGCCCGGTGCCGCGAAGACGCCGCTGATCCCGCACACCACCGAGATTCGGCCCGGCACCTACGTCTTCTATGACGCGAGCAGCCTCGCGGCGAAGCTGTGCGACGAGGGGGACTGCGCGCTACGCGTGCTCACGACCGTCGTCAGCACCGCGGTACCGGGCCAGTGCGTGATCGACGCCGGGTCAAAGACGTTCTCGAGCGATCCGACTGTCGGTGTGGGAACGTTCGGGCACTTCGTCGGGCACAATTGGACCATGCGCAAGATGAATGAAGAACACGGCTACGTGGAGCTGCCTCACCCCCTGACCCCCTCTCCCGGAGGGAGAGGGGGAACGTCACCGCGCGTTGGCGAGAAAGTCTGGGTGGTGCCGAGCCATTGTTGCGCGACGGTGAACCTGCACGACGAGATTTGCTACGGGCGCCGCGGTCAAGTGGAAGGAAGCTGGAAGGTCGCGGCACGAGGGAAAGTGCGCTGATGGATCTCGTCACATTCGGCGAAGCCATGATCCGGTTCTCGCCGCCGGCCTCGCAGCGACTCGAACAGGCCACGAGCCTGGAGGCGAGTGTGGGCGGCAGTGAGCTGAACGTCGCCGTGCTCGCCGCTCGGCTGGGGCTGGCGTCGCGCTGGGTCTCGCGACTTCCTGACAACGCGCTGGGCCGCATGATCGAAGCCCGAGCCCGCGAGCAGGGGGTCGACGCACATGTCGATTGGACCGCGGACGGCCGGGTGGGGCTCTACTTCGTGGAGATCGGCGGTGCCCGCATCAGCAGTGTGCTGTACGATCGCGCGGGATCGGCGATCAGCCGCATCACTCCCGGCAGTATCGATTGGACGTCCGTATTTGCCGGCGCGCGCTGGTACCACGTCAGCGGCATCACGCCGGCGTTGAGCGACGGTGCGGCGAAGGTCACCGCCGAGTCGCTCGCCGCGGCCAAGGCAGCGGGACTGACCGTGAGTTACGACCTCAACTACCGCGCTAAGCTCTGGAGCGCGAAGCAGGCGTGCACCACGCAGGAGCCGTTGATGGAGCACGTGGATCTGCTCATCGCCAGCGAGGAAGACGCCCGGGGGATCTTCGGCGCCGAGTCGGCGGAAGCACTCGCGAAGCGGTTCGAGATCGGTGCGGTCGCGGTCACGCTGCGGGACCAGACGGTCGCGGCGGTCCTCGCGGCAGAGGGCAAAACCTACAGCGCGCCGCGCTTCGAGGTCGAGTCGGTGGATCCGATCGGCGGCGGCGACGCATTCTGCGGTGGACTGATCGTGAGCCGCCTCGACGGTCGTGGCTGGGACGACGCCGTCCGCTTTGCCACCGCGACGGCCGCGCTCAAACACACGATCCCGGGCGATTTCTGCCTGGTGACTCCCGCCGAGGTCGAGGAGCTCCTGTCGCAGTGAGCACGCCAACTGTCTCGAGACTCCGCGAAGTCGGCATCATCCCAATTATCCGCGCCGCGAGTGCGGAGGTGGTGCTGCCGGTTGCAGAAGCACTGCTGCACGCGGGACTCCCCGTTGTCGAGATCACGCTGACGGTTCCCAAGGCGATCGACGCGATCGGCGCGGTCGCCAAACGCCTGGCCGGCAAGGTACTCCTTGGCGCGGGGACGGTGACCGACGCCGAGACGGCGAAACGTGCCGTAGATGCGGGCGCGGAGTTCATCGTGACGCCGTGTCTCGTACCGGAAGTCATCGCGGCCGCGCAACGCGCGGGTGTCGCGGTGCTCCCGGGCGCGCTCACGCCGACCGAAGTGTTCGAGGCGTTTCGCGCGGGCGGCGACCTCGTGAAGGTATTTCCCGCGCAGAGTGTGGGCGGCGCGGCGTATCTGCGGGCACTGCGCGGGCCGTTTCCGGACATTCCGCTCGTCCCGACGGGCGGCGTGACCCTCGAGAACCTGGCGGCGATGTTCCAGGCGGGCGCCGTGGCCGTCGGGGTCGGGACTGAGCTTATCTCAAAGGATGCGCTCGATCGCCGCGACTACGCTGCGATCGGGGCACTGGCCAAACAGTTCGTCGCGGCAGTCCGGCAGGCACAAAACAGGAGGGTTCCATGAGCCCGAAGAAGTCGACGGCTGGCAAGAAGGCCAAGGGATTCACCGCCGAGGAACGCGCCGCGATGAAGGAGCGCGTCAAAGAGCTGAAGTCCGGCGAGGAGGACGGGGAAAGCGCCCTGCTCGCGAAGCTCGCCACGATGCAGGAATCGGATCGCGCCCTGGGCAAGCGGCTCCATGCGATCATCAAAGCCGCCGCGCCCGGCCTCTCGTCCACAACCTGGTACGGGATGCCCGCCTATGCCAACGACGAGGGCAAGGTCGTCTGCTTCTTCCAAAGCGCGGCGAAGTTCAAGACGCGGTACGCGACCTTGGGCTTCAGCGACAAGGCGAACCTCGACGACGGCCGCCTGTGGCCCATCAGTTACGCGGTGCAGGAGTTGACTGCCGCTGAAGAGGCACGGATCGCGGCGCTCGTGAAGAAAGCGGTGACCTGAGCGGATCCCGTCGCAGCGCCGCAACAATGGACTGACCCGTCCGTGGGGCTGGTGTGCAAGACGAAGGTGTGAAACTTGCGCCACCACCGTCCACCACACACGGAGGGTCGTTTTATGAAGAGCTTGATTGCCCTGGGATGCGTCGTCTTCTTGGCGTCCTGCGACTCAGGGCGGCCGTCCTCACCTGCGCGGGACGGCGTGCAGTCGGCGCAAGCGGTGACCGGCGGATCGTTTGCCTTCGTGAATTTCGAGCTCGGCGCCACGCCCGGAACAGTCTGCCCGGGATCGTCGGGCTGCACCAATGGCGCCGCAGAGCCAATGATCCGCGCCGACGCCACTGGCACGTTCTACGTCTCCTCAGAACTGGGGGTCGGCTCCGGCACGCTGGCCTGGCGCTCGACTGACGGCGGCCTGCACTACACGGCGCTGGACTCCCCCAACCAGCTCTCCCAGGCGGCCGGTGGCATCGGGCCGGGGGGCGGCGACACCGATCTGGGAACCGCACCGGACGCAAACTCCAGCGGCGTCCACAACCTCTACGTCGCGAGCCTCACCCTCGCGAATGTCACCGTCAGCACCAGCCAGGATGGCGGCAAGACGTGGAGCAAGAACATCACAAGCGCCACGATTCCCGGCGATGACCGCGAGTGGATCGCCGCCGACCAGGCGACCAAGGTGTGCATCTCGTATCACGACATCGTCACGTTCAACATCGACGTCAACTGCAGCCTCGACGCCGGGGCCCACTTCACGCAGTTGGGGTCGGCGATCGACGTCGCTCACGCATTCCTGATCGACGACAACGAAATCGGCAACCTCGCGATCGACCCCCGGAACCACGTCATCTACCAGGTCTTCAGCGGCATCGCGAATGCCACCGAGGCCGCCGTCCCGACCTCGTTCCACGCCGTCTGGATCGCGGTCTCACACGACGGTGGGCAGACGTTCACCGACCATGCCGTCTACGTGAATCCGAACACGGCAGTCTCCTACGGCCACCAGTTCGTGAACGTGAGCATCGATCGGGCCGGAACCGTGTACGTCGTCTACACGGATGACCACAACCTCTTCTACAGCTTCTCGACCGACGGTGGGGTGACGTTTACGGGTCCAATCCAGGTGAACCAGGCGCCGTCCGCCACCGCGGTCATGCCGTGGAGCGTGGCCTGCGATCCTGGATTTCTGAACATCGTCTGGTACGGGACGTCGTTCTACGATGGGACGACGTCGCCGGACAATTATCCGGCGTCGGCGGCGTGGTCGGTGTACCTGGCCCAGAACCGCAATGCGACCGTGGCGGGCAGCACGTTCACGCAGGTCGCCGCGACACCGACCGTTCACTTCGGCGGCGTGTGCGAGAGCGGGGTGACGTGCAGCGGCAACCGGGACCTGTACGACGACTTCGGCATCGCGGTCAGCCCGACGACCGGTCTGGCGTCCATCACCTATAGTGACGACCAGCCGGGGAACACGGGGTCCAACGACCACACCGCCATCGCGACCCAGACGGGTGGCCCAATCATTTGCACCGGCAGCTGAGACGTACCGTTTAGCAGGACTCTGCCGCTGCGCCCCGGCCGTAGACGCGTGACGGAAATCACGACGACTGCGTCGCACGTACAAGCAGGTCGCAGTATTCGAAGCGCCCGTCGCGCAGCACGTGCTCGCCGCGCTCGAGCGCGAGCGGCTGGCGGAAGATGGGGCCGCCATACACGCATGTGTGGAACTCGCCGCGCTCGCCGCAGGGATCTACGGCGTGCGGCAGTGTGTCGAGAAACTCGGAGTCGTAGTCGCGGCCCGCCCACTCGGGTGCGAGTTGCTGGGTGTCGACGCAACACACGATCGCCCGGAACCCATCCGCGACGAACTGGCGAGCGAGCGCCGCGGTGTCCCGTCCCCAGAGCGGAAAGAGCGGCTGCCACGCGTGCGGCGCGAGGAGCCGCTCACGATAGGCGCGGACGTCTTCGAGGAACAGGTCCCCGAAGGCGACCGTGCGGACGCCGGGGACTGCCGCTTGAGCCCGCGCCAGGGCTGCCAGGAACCCGGCCTCGTACGCGGCGTTCGAAGCAGCCGCTGGAATCGTCGCTTCATATAATGGAAGGGCGAGCCGAGTGACCTGGGCGTCGAGGATTGTGCGGCGGATCCCGTGCATGCTGATGCGATCGTAGTCGCTGGTAACGGTCGTAACGAGGCCGATCACCTCGTACTGCGGATCGCGCCGCAAATGGTGCAGCAGGAGCGCGCTGTCCTTGCCGCCGCTCCACGAGACGAGTATCGGGGTCCGCACGTAGAGGCTAATCCACGACCGCGACCGTAACGCCCACACCGGGGAACGAATCCATCCTTGCGAGTTCAGGACCGACCTGAGACAGGGCAATCGTTTTTCCCAACAGTTTCTCAGGATGCAGCCGTCCCTCGGTAATCAGCTCCAGCATCCCGGTGTATTCCCTCGCCTGTAGCCCGTGCGTCCCCCGGATTTCGAGCTCCCGCGCGATCACCTGACTCATTGGTAGGGGCGGCTCGCTCTGATCGGCGAGGAGCAGCCCGACCTGCATGTGCCGCCCCCGCTTCCGGAGTGAGAGGATCGAATTGCGGCAGGTGTCGGGGCTGCCGAGGGCATCGATCGAGACGTGGGCGCCGCCTCCCGTCACCTGCCGAATCGCTCCCGGCACGTCCGCTGTCGCCGTCGCATCGATAACGATTTCGGCGCCACAGGAGCGGGCCAGCTCGAGTTTGTCCCCAGCGATGTCGACGCCGATCACGTGCGCACCCTGGGCCTGCGCGATCATCGTGGCCGAGAGGCCCACGCCGCCGCAGCCGTGCACGGCCACCCATTCGCCGGGCCGCGTGCGCCCCTGTCCGACAACCGCGCGGTACGCCGTCGCGAAGCGGCACCCCAGCAGCGCGGCGGTGGTGAAGGTCATGGAATCGGGGAGGCGCACCAGGTTCACGTCGGCGTACGGGAGGGCGACGTACTCCGCGAACGTGCCCCAGCCGGTGAAGCCCGGCTGGTAGTAGCGATCGCAAATCTGCTCGTCAC
>DATLXS010000185.1:0-4294 GCA_035575675.1 Gemmatimonadales bacterium | reverse complement strand
TTGATTGAGCGCGAGATTCGATCACGCGCCGATAGCGTGGGCTGTTACGGCGTCGCGTCGCCGGCTGTGAAATGTGTGACCTCCGAGAACTAAGAGTCTCAAGGCGGGCGATTCGGCCACCGCACGTGAATTCATCTTGATCCCCTCTCTGGTGATAAATGCGAACAGCGGAGCTCACCAAACTGAGTTCCCACTTGGCATTCCCATGTCATCTTTTCCACCTGGGTATTTGGCGTGCGTAAGCGCATCGCTTGCATGAATGTTTCCCGAAGATTCCGTCCTGACTGCAGGAAGATTCTGGGAAGGGTGTGGCGGCTCGGCCGGCGTCCGGGCCCGCCGGTAAGCGGCGCGCTCGCAAAGGTGAGTCGACGGGCTAGAATCCCGTTCTGTGCGCCGGGCCATGCTTGGGCATGGCGCCCGGCGGCGCTGGCGTCACGGTCAGCAGGAGAATGAAGCGCGTGTTCCCGGCCAGGCTGTTCGCCGTGATCGTATAGGGCGCCAGGTTCCTCGCTTCGCTCGGCGTACCCGAGAGGATCCCGCTGGTGCTATTGAGCACCATGCCAGGAGGCAGGGTTGGCGAAACGGCGTAGTGATCGACGATTCCTGTAATGCTGGGGCTTAGCGGTGCAAGTGCCACCCCCACGGTCGCGCTCACCGGATTGACGTAGGAGAGGCCGCTCGGTGGCTCGGTCACGCTCAGCACCAGTGGAAACGTGACGCGAACTCCCGCGCCAGTGGCGCTCACCACATAAGTCGCCGCGCTGCTCGCCTTCGTCGGGGTGCCCGATATGACCCCGCTCAGCTCATCGATCGACAGGCCCGACGGCAAAGAGGGACTCACTCTGTACTGGTCCACCGTCCCGGACACAGCGGGAGTCAGTACGATCGCCTCGCCGACCACGGCCGGAAAGGGGATCGACCCGTTGTAGGACAACTTCGGCGTCGCCAACGAAGCCTGCCCGCCGTCGCCGCACGCGACCATGAGCAAAACCAAGGCAGCCACAGATCCGAAAGGCCGCAACATGCCGATCCCCTTGTGGCGGTTTGCCGGTGGGGATCATTTGTTACTCAAAGCGCCTCGGCGTGCATGAACTCGGCGCGAAGGCCGGTTCCTGTTTTCCGGAAGTTTTCGGGAAAGGCGCCTGCAACTGCGGTCCGGTGTGCCCCGGACCCCTTTGTGAGGGGCTCGGACCTTGGTTCACAGCCCCCATCGCTTCACCACCTGCAGGCTAAGCTCCCGTCCAATGAGAGTGGCATTGGCCGGGTCGTAACCAAAAGTGGCCGAGTAGTCCAGGTCGAAGCTGAATTGGTTGACGAAGGGAGGGCGTTGGTCGAGAGCGTTGTTTATCCCGAGATTGAATTGCGTATTGGCGCGCCAACCCTGCCCGCCCTCGACACGGTAACCGACGTTGACATCGACGGTTGTCCAGGAATCGACTCGGCGTGCCGGCACGGAGCCCGGATCCCGGTAGCTCCCGGTGTGGTTCACGGTCGTTTGAACGGTCCAACCTTTTAGCGACCAGGACAGGTGCCCGACCAAGCGCAGCTGTAATGGGTTGCCGACGGTGTCCACGACGTCGAAGACCGGCGCCGTAGGCGTGATCTGGTGTTTCTGGTCAAATGTGTAGGTGCCGTTCACCCCCAGACTCCATTTGCCGTTTGCGGAATCGAAGGAGTAGTCCAGAGCCGCATCCACGCCTCGTGTTTTGACGCTGGTAAGATTGCGAAAGTGAACGTCGAGAATTGCGGCGACCGGTTGGTTGCAAACCCCGCCATAAACATGAACCGCTTTCTTGCAAATGGCGTCGATCTGCGCCTGCGTTGGGTTGCGCGTGATCAGGGAAGCGAACTCGGCCTCGTGCGTGAGGAAGTCGGTGGAATACCCCGGGTTCTGGACCTTGCCACGGTAATTGATGTCAAAGTACGAGAAGGACAGTGAGTAGTTCTGCGCATCCGGAGGCGCAAAATCCACGCCGACCGTCCAGGCCCGCGCGGTCTCCGGTTTCACGTCCGGGAGCGGCCCCGCCACAACCAGGACGCGTGAGTGCCCGGTCGCAGATTGAGGATCAATGACATCTTCAATGATGATATCACCCAACATGTCGGGATTGGTCCAGAAGAATGCCGGCGCCCGGAACGATGTGCCCCAGGTGCCGCGGAGCTTGATCAAACGGAACGGCCGCCAGCTCAAGCCCACTTTAGGATTGAAAGTGGTGCCCACATCGCTATAGCGCTCGTAGCGACCGGCGAGCGACAAGTCCAGGCGATCAACCCTTGAGCCCGCTCGCGCAGCCAGGACCGGCGCCGCGAGCTCAAAAAATCCAGCAACAACGTGCCTGCCACGGTTCTCCATGCCGTTTCCAATGTTGAGACCCACGGAATGCTCCTTGCGAAAGTCGCTTCCTACTGCCAGCCGGATGGCGCCGGCGGGCGCGTTGACGAGCGGCCCATCGGCGATCACGCTCGCCGACGCGGTGGTAAACAAATTCAACCCGTCAAAGGTGGCGATTTGACTGCGCAGGTTCGCGAGCGCTGCCGCGCTCGAGTGCGAGCCATCGCCAAAAAGATTGAGCGCCGTCGTCGCGTCGGAACTGTTGAGTCCGGGAACCAGGGCAGCAGGGTCGTTGAGATTGTTGGCCTCGACAAATTCGGTCGTCGACTTGGAATAGGAGCCTGACAGGTTGAGCTGCCACCCTCCGGACAGCACGCCTTTGACTGCCGGCGAGACCACAAACGTCGTCGTCGGTCCACTGTCGACGACAGGTCCGATGTCTGGCGTGAAATCGTAGGCCACGAGCACCGGTACGCCCAGGTGGTTGAACGCATTGGTCGCGGGCACCAAAACATCATTCGCAAGTTGCGGGAATGTGGATTTAAATGTGCGCGACGAATACTGACCGTCGACCGACAACTCCCATTGGTCCGCAATCTGATGGGACCCGCTCACAAAGGCGCTGCGCATCGTCTGTTGGGGCAGGATGTCGTTGTCAATGACAACGTTACTATGGTTGACGGCGCCCGGGATGAGCTGCGCCGCAGTGAGCTGCGTACCGTCTTGTCCGTGCGGAATGGCGGCGAGCGGCGCCAGCGTGCCGGGATCGAGAATGGTGCCGGGATTACCGCCGACACCGCGTAAATCACCGCCGCCAAAACGCCTGAAGTCGCCATTGGCGGCACAGTAGGCGCGTGTGTTGCACGCCAGGGCAGCGCTGTCGTTGAACTGAAAGCCCAGCAGTACGTGCCCGCCTGGCCAGGTGTGGCCCCACAGTTGGGCCACCGTGCGTTCGTTGCCATCGCCACCCGCGGTACTCGCGCGCACGCGCGTCTCGAACCCGGCAAAGTTCTTGCGCAGAATGATGTTCACGACTCCGCCGATCGCATCTGACCCGTACAATGCCGCGGCGCCTTCAGGGAGTATCTCGATGCGCTCCACGGCCGAAAGCGGGATGGTCGATACGTCCGTGAATGAACCCTGCGAACCGCTCGCGCCCTGACGATGGCCATTCACCAGCGTCAATGTCGTGCCCAGACCCAGGCCACGCAATTGCACCTCCGCTCCGCGATTTAAATTGTCGACTTCGATTTTGTTTCCACCGCCGAAAGCAACAGCCTGGTTACCGCGATTAACATTTTGCGTCACGGTCGCCAACACGTCCTCGACTCTGCCGTAGCCACTGGCGTCGATCTGATCGCGGCCTATGACGATCAGTTTCGATCCTGCGGCTTCCACTCCGCGGATGTGACTTCCGGTCACAACGATCTCTTCAAGAGTGCTCGCGTCTTCGCTCTTAGGAATTGAACAGGGCGGGTCCGGACAGCGGTCGTCTGCGGCTGCGTTGACGACCGTCACCGTGCCCAGGCCCAACATCAGCCCCAGCCCGGCAGCGCGGAGGCTAAATGTAGTACCGCTCACTGACTATGCTGCCCCTGTTCATGCGCAGCGGCCGGGTCTCCTCGCCTCGGTACATCCCCGTGTCGGCGCAGCGCTTCGAGCTGGCTGCGCTGCGCGTCGACATAGCGCCGCACGTCGGCCGCGATCGCCTGAAAGCGCCGGTCGCCGTGGAGCGGCAACCACAACGGATCGTAGTTTATGGTGTACCACCAATACTCGTAGTTCCCTGAACGGAATGATTCTGCCAGCTCGGTGAGCGCGGCGTCCGGTTTGCCGTCGAGCAGCAGAACCCCAGCGCGCAGGCGGCGTGAACCGCCGAGATACTTGGCCTCGTTGGCATCGTTCCACGAGGCCGCGGCACGCCGCAACGCCAGTGCTTGTTGCGGTTGCCCGGACGCAGCC
>DATLXS010000184.1:0-8235 GCA_035575675.1 Gemmatimonadales bacterium | reverse complement strand
ACAAATCGCCGACCGGACTACCGAACGGACTTCTACTCCCTCGGCGTTGTCCTCTATCGTCTGCTTACCGGTGCGCTGCCCTTCTCAAGCGACAACCCCATCGAGCTCGTGCACGCCCAAGTGGCCACCCAGGCCCTCTCGCCGGGGGCGTTGAATGCGGCAATACCGGAGGCGTTGTCGAGCTTGGTGCTCAAGCTACTCGCGAAGGATCCTGAGGAGCGCTACCGCAGTGCCACAGGAATTTCTCGAGACCTCGACCACTGCCGCCGCGAATATCGGGAGACGGGAACGATCGCTCCTTTCCGACTCGGATCGGGCGACTTATCCACCCGGCTGCAGATCAGCTCGCGTCTCTACGGTCGCGACGCCGAGATCGCGAAGCTCCTGGCTACCTATGAGGAAGTTCGCGGTGGAACCACCGAGCGAGCGCTGGTTCTCGTACATGGGTACTCCGGGATCGGTAAGACCTCGCTGATAAGCGAACTGCAATCGCCACTGATCCGCGACCACGGATACTTCATTTCCGGCAAGTACGACCAATTGCGAGGCAACGTTCCTTACTCGTCACTCATTCAAGCCTTCCAGAGTCTTGTACAGCAGCTGCTAACCGAGAGCGAAGACCGCTTGACCGACTGCCGCAACCGGATCCTGGGTGCGCTTGGAGGCAATGGCAAGGTCATCGTTGACATCATTCCGCAGATTGAACATGTAATCGGAGCACAGGCGGAACTCCCGACTTTGGGTCCGGCGGAAAATCAAAATCGCTTTAACCGCGCGTTCCTCGCCTTCAGCTCAGTGTTCGGCAGTGCGGGACACCCCCTGGTGCTCTTCATCGACGATCTGCAGTGGGCCGATATTCCGACGCTCAGTCTTTTGCGACTGATGCTTCTCAATCCCGACAATCGCTTCTTGCTCATCATTGGTGCGTACCGGGACAACGAAGTCGACACTGCCCATCCTCTCGCGAAAATCTTGGGTGACCTTCGCGACAAGGTACCCACTTACGATCTAGCTCTATCGGCACTCGCCTTTGTGGACGTACAGCGCTGGCTAGCCGATACGCTGGGCGCTCCGGAACGCACAGTTCACCCCCTCGCGACAGCTATTCAGGAAAAGACCGAGGGGAATCCATTCTTCATGACCATGTTTCTCAAAGCGCTTCATGAGGAGAAGCTTCTTGGGTTCGATCATACGACCCACCAGTGGACATGGGGATTGCAAGCCATTGCCGATCTTGCGATGACCGACAACGTAGTCGATCTCATGCTTCGGCGGATCCGCGATTGGGCGCCCACCGTTCAGGCGGCCGTTTCGCTCGCCGCGAGCCTTGGTAATCGCTTCGATTTGCAGACTCTTGAGTTGATCAATGATCGCTCAGACGCCGACTGCCGCGCAGCACTCCGATCCGTTGCAACGCAGGGACTACTGGTGCCGCTGCCGGATACCTCCAGCCCAGAGGGAGAGAGGCGAAATCCAAAGTACAAATTCCTGCACGACCGCGTTCAGCAGGCCGCCTATTCCCTCATTCCGGAAGCCAATCGGGCGGCGCTGCATTTGCGCATCGGTCGGCTTCTCTTACGGACTTTAAGCCCGTCAGACCTGGAGCACAGCCTTTTCGCAGTCGTTACGCATTTCGTACTCGGCGCCCCGCTCTTGCAGGGTGATGCCGAACGGATACGCTTTGCCGAGCTGACCTTAACCGCGGCTCGCAAGGCGAAGGCCTCTTCGGCATACCAACCGGCGCAGAGTTACGTTACCGCCGGTATGGAACGTTTGCCCCCGGATGCGTGGCGGGACCACTATGACCTGGCATTCGCCTATCGATTGGAAAAGGGGGAGCTCGAATATCTTTCAGCTGACTGGGACGCCGCCATCGCCACATTCGACGACGCGCTCGCACACGCGAGGGCCTTGCTCGATCGCTGCCGCGTCAACCAGTTCAAAGTGATGTTATATCGTGCCAAGAACGAACTGCGCACCTCACTCGATATCGGACTCAAGGCGCTGGCGGAACTCGGTATCGCAATGAACGAGCCTGACGAGGCCGAGATCGAGCGTTCGTTGCGGCGTTTCTACTCGCTAACTGCGGTGGACGATGAGCTACTGCTAAACCTGCCGGAGCTGCAGGATCCTCTCAAGCTTGCCGCAATGCTGCTGATGCGGGAGGCGATGAATGCGGCGTTCTTCGTTGGGTCCAGCCTGCTCTTTACCATCAGTATGAAGATGGTGGAGATCACTATCGAGTCTGGTAACAGTCCGCACGCAGCCGTCGCCTATGTCTATCAAGCGGCTTTCATGTTGACGGGTCGCAAGCGGGACCTTCCGGGCGCGCATCGTTTTGGCCATCTGGCCTGGCGTCTCAATGAGGAGCGTTACCATGTTAAGCCCTACGAGGCCATTATCCTCGACTGCTTAGGCGGGTTCATCTCGCACCACACCCAGGATATTCCCACTGCGCAGGCACAATTGGAACGCGGCTATTACGTTGCACTCGAAAACGGCATGTACACATGGGTGGGCTACTGCGCCATTAACGCCCTGTACCTGAGCTTTTGGGGCCCCTATTCCCTTGAAGAGATTCGAAACCGGATCGAGGCGAATCTGCCATGGTTAAAGCGCTTCGACCCGAACATGGCAAGTTACTTCTGCATGTTCAGATCCGCGATAGGCCAATTGCTGGAGACGGCGATCGACCGGTGCGACCGCGCGCGCACGGCCTGGCCTGAAGCAGAACAGGTCATGGAGGGGTTTCGCCGAAACGAGGATCAAATCGGACTGCTGGTTCACTCGACGAGTCAACTTTCGCTCGCTAACTGGTTCGGAGAGAGCGAGGCCGCCGCCGCCCAGGCGGCAGCGGCTGAGACCTATGCGCTGGCCGGCACCGGGATGTTTCTGGAAACGGCCTTTCATTTTCACGCGTCCCTTGCATACGCGGGAGCCGCAACTGACACGGACCGCGCGACCCGCGAACGCTACATTGGGAAGATACGAAGTTGTCTCACGTGCTTTGAAGCGTGGGCCCGGCACGCTCCGACCACTTATGGGCATATGCAGCTCTTGATCGCTGCCGAACTTGCCCGCCTCGATTGCAACATCGCCGAGGCCATGGATCTCTACGACCGCGCAATTACAGAGGCGGACGCGCATCGCTTCCTGCAAAACGGCGCCTTCGCCAGCGAACTCGCGGCGCGCTTCTATTTCGGCCTCAAGCGACCCGACTTTGCCTTCCTCTACCTTCGCAAAGCGCATGCGAAGTACGTGCATTGGGGCGCGCACGGCAAGGCGGCGGATCTCGTGCGCCAGTACCCGGGACTCCTGGCTTCCCCGAGCTCGAATGAGGCCGACGGGACCCATCGAGATCTCGACATCTCCGCGGTGATCAGGGCATCGCAGGCTATCTCCGAAGAGCTGCACCTGGCGAAACTCTTAAAGAGGCTGCTAACAATCGCCATCCAACACGCCGGTGCCCAACGAGGATATCTTTTGCTTGAGCAGGACGGTGTCCTTCGCATCGAGGCGCAGGGTCGGATTGGCGCGCCGGAAGTGGCTGTACTCATCGGAACACCCGTCGCGACCAGCGATGCTTTGTCTCTGGCAGTTGTCAACTACGTCCGCCGAACGCTCGAACCGCTTCTCATTTCAAACGCGGCCGACGATCCGCGCTTCGCCGCAGATGCCTGCATTGCACGTTCGCGTCCCAAGTCCCTCCTGTGCATGCCGATCCTGCACAGGCGCAAGTTCACGGGTTTGCTTTATTTGCAGAACGATCTGACAGCGGACGCCTTCCCTCTTGCTTGCATCGAGGTCTTGAAAGTGTTGCTCGCGCAGGCGGCGATTTCCTTGGAGACCGCTCGCATTTACGAAGATATGCAGCAAGAGGTCCGTGAGCGTCAGCGCGCGGAGCTCTCCCTGCAGCAATCATATGACAGTCTTGAGGATCGCGTCAGTGAGCGCACGCAGGCGCTGACCGCCGCCAATGCCCGACTACAGCGGGAAGTCAGCGAGCGAGTGCAGGCCGAGCAGGCGCTCGAGCATCGCCTTGCAATGGAAGATGCCATTGCCGTCACTTCCACGCGGTTCATCAACCTGCGGACCGAGGATTTTGACTCCGCTATCACCAAGGCACTGCAGACGATCGCCGCATTCGTGGACGCGGACTGCAGTTATCTCGCAATCTACCAGAGCGGCGGCCCGCCATTGATGTACATGCAGGAGCGGGATATGGACAAGCCCGGTTCGCCGGCGCGAGCATGGCTGGGTGTCACGAGCTGCGACGGTGCGTGGGTGTCTAAGTGCTTACGCGATGAGGGCCTCGTCGTAGTATCGAAGCTCGACGAGCTTCCTCTGGAGGCGGGCGAATTTCGTAACCAACTCGAGTTCGTCGGCGTGCATTCGTCAATCTACCTCTCCGTCGCCGACGGCACGGAACCGTTGGGCTTTCTCGGATTCGAGAGGCTCCGCGAGGAGCGTGGTTGGGCCGCAGAGGACGTCAAGGTACTACGCATGTTTGGTCATATCGTGGCCAATGCATTGGCGCGCCAACGCAGCGAGCAATTGCTGCAGCATGCGAAGGAAGCCGCGGAGGCGGCCAATCAGGCCAAGAGCGGGTTTCTTGCGAATATGAGTCATGAATTGCGCACCCCGCTTAACGCCATTCTCGGCTATGCCCAGGTTCTGCAACGGGATACTCACCTTACTGCGGATCAGCGGCGTCAGATCGCGGTCGTCGAAAGCAGTGGGGAACACCTACTTGCGCTGATCAACGATGTTCTGGATCTGGCCAAGATCGAGTCTGGAAGGCACGAAGTCCTCCTCGCCGAGTTCCGTTTGCCGCAGTTCCTGGTTGACGTGGCTAGCCTCGCGCGCGTGCGTGCGGAGCAGGCCGGCCTCACATTCCAATACCAGGCGCTATCGGCGATTCCGGATGTAGTCCTGGGTGACGCCCGCAAGCTCCGCCAAGTCGCGTTGAATCTACTCGGCAATGCGGTGAAATTCACCGCTATGGGGTGTGTCGTCTTGCGAGCTCAATGGGAACTGCTGACGGGCAACGCAACCCGGTTGCGCCTCGAGGTCGAAGACACAGGCATCGGAATCGAACCTGACAAACTTGAGGAGATCTTCCTTCCCTTCCGGCAGCTCAACAATCGCGGTCGCGTTCTCGAGGGAACCGGCCTGGGTCTGGCGATTAGCCGCCGGCTAGCGCGCCTTATGGGAGGGGAAATCACGGTTCAAAGCACTCCCGGTCGCGGAAGCCTGTTTTGCTTCACGGTCGAGCTCTCGGCTGTCTGCGGTTCCCGATCGCAGGTCAACGATGTCCCACGACCGCCGGTCACACTAAACGGCCGCGGCAAGAAGATTCTCGTGGTTGACGATAAGGATGAGAATCGTGCCGTTCTCACCGCGCTCCTGCGTCCCTTGGGATTTGACGTAACAGAGGCGACGAACGGACGCGATGCCTTGCAACTTGCCACCGCCCGGCCTCCCGATCTCGTCCTGATGGATCTCGTCATGCCGGATATCGACGGCCTTGAGGCCACCCGCCTGATACGTGAGATCCCGGGACTCAAAGACGTCGTGATTATCGCTGTTACCGCACGTGTGTTCGAAACGGACCGCCAGGCAAGTCTCGCCGCGGGTTGCAATGAAGTGATTCCGAAACCCGTAAACGCGGTCCAGCTGATTTACAGCATCGGGACTCACCTTGGCCTTGCCACCGAAGATCCCGGCACATCCGAAGCTCCCAGCGATGCCGGCGCCGATGCCCTGCCCGCGGAGGCGGCACAGGCTTTGTACGAATCCGCGTTACTGGGCGACGTCGTTGAGCTGATGAGGCTGCTGGATGATATCGAAACCGCTCAGCCGCATCTGCGTGCCCTCATCTGCGGATTGCGCACTGTTGCCAGGGAGTACGATATGAAACGCGTCCGCGGGCTGGTGCAACCGCATCTGCGCATCAACTAGGCACTGTCACTTCCTGGCGGTGTTCGAAAAGCGATCAGCCATAGCGCATTAAGCCTCAGCGGGTTACTTGTGCCCGCAGCGTATTGCGGCGAATCCTCCGCAGCTCCGCGAATCTGCCTGCCGCTTCAAATCTCTGTTGCACCACGGCAGACGTTAAAACGTCTGTGAAATCCGTCACTTGGCGACTACCACGCGCCTTCCCACCTGCTTGGCACGGTGATTGCTCCTCAGAACGTGGCCGACCACTTGAGTGCGTCGCAACTCATAAACCGATTCTTAGGAGCTAACGCAAATGAGCAAACAGAGTTCCATGGTGCATCTGGCGATTTCGAGCGTGCTGGCCCTTTCCGGCGCAGCGCTGACCTCGACCGCCCTTGCAGCCGACGACGGTAAGGAGCAGTGCGCCGGAATTACCAAAGCCGGCAAGAACGACTGCGCGACAAGCACCAATGCCTGTCACGGTCATGTCACGACCGACGCCAACGCCGAGGCCTGGATTTATGTCCCCAAGGGCACCTGCGATCGCATCGTGGGCGGGCGTGTCGTGCAGATCGATGTCCCCCCTCCGGCAAAGTGAGCATCGCATTCCGCTCCAACGTGTCCGTCCCCCGCGGCATGTTGGAGCGGAATGGGAGTAAGGGTATGAACACCAAGACCGACTTTACGTTGAGCTTCGCTCCTGACGCCTGGGAGTTCTCGGTCGTGACCCACACGCCGCGCAGCTGGCTTCCGCCCTCGATTCGCTCGAGACAGCCGCTCAATCCACACACGTGGCAGACGCGCGCCGCGCGGGGTCTGTCCTGGCACCGTGGCGGTCGCGCGCAGAGGCGGGAGCTCGCACGATGAACCGCGCTGGCCGAACCTGGGCCGTGGTTCTGGCCGCCGGTGAGGGCACCCGGCTCGCCTCCCTCACCCGGGACGCCGCCGGTAACTCGGTGCCGAAGCAATTCTGCTCGCTGACTGGGGGCAGCGCATTCGTGCACGACGCACTGCAGCGCGCCCGCCACATCGCGCCTCCGGAGCAGGTGTGCGCCATCGTCGCGCAACAGCATTCCCGTTACTGGCGCAAGGCCCTGCAGTCCCTGTCCGCCAGAAATGTAATCGTTCAGCCGCAGAACCGGGGTACGGCCAATGGCATATCGCTCTGCGTGCTTGCAATCCTGGACCGCGATCCACTCGCTCGCATCGTGTTCCTGCCGGCCGATCACTTTGTACTCGATGAGAGCGCGCTGGCGCGGGCCCTTCGCGACCTGGTCGTGCACCTGGACCATAACCCCGACGGGCTGACGCTGATCGGCATCGAACCCGACGAGGCCGATCCGGACCTGGGCTATATCGTACCGGGCCGCACGCTATCCGACGGGTCCCGCACGGTCGCGCGTTTTGTCGAGAAGCCTCCAATGCACATCGCCCGGGAGCTGTTCAACGCCAAGGCGCTCTGGAACAGCTTCATTTTCGCGGCGAATGGCTCGGCATTGCTGGGGCTGCTGCGCCTTCATATGGGCGCCAGCGTCGATGGCATGGCCACCGCACTCGCGCGGGATGCGCAATCGGCCCAACCCTCGGCGCTGACGGAACTCTACGAACGGTTGCCCGCAGTGGATTTCTCGCGAGCCATCGTTCAGCGCGCGCCACAGATCCTAAGGGTCGTCGCGGCCCCCGTCTGCGGCTGGAACGACCTAGGCACACCACGGAGGGTGGCCAATACGCTGCAGCGGCTCGGCGACCACGCCCCCGGCTTAAGGACCGAGCCCGGCCGTGTTCGTCAGATGCCCATGCCGGGCCTGATCAATCTTGCGGCACAGCACGCCCGCTTGGCACTTGCGGGCTAGGGAGATATTTCATGAGAGCGCTTTCTCTTTCGCTTGCTCTTGCGCTGATCACCGCACGGTCAGCCACCGCCGGCGACGTTACCACCCAACCGACGCTGACACTCGAAGGCGCCAAGCGCGTCGTGGCGGCTGCTATCGCTTATGCACGCAGCCACGATGCGCCGGGGGCGGCCATGGCCGTTGTGGACGCCGGCGGCCACACTATCTGCCTGGAGCGCCTCGATGGAAGTTTCCCCGCCAGTTCGGATGTCTCGATTGGCAAGGCACGCACCGCGGCCAATTTTGGCCGTCCGACCCGCGCGATGGAGGAATCGATCAATAAGAATCGTCCGGCCTTGGCTGCGGTCGCCGCGGTCACGGCGTTTACCCCTCTTCAGGGTGGGGTTCCGATCATGGTCGGCACGGAGGTTGTCGGTGCGGTCGGCGTGAGCGGCGCCGCCAG
>DATLXS010000183.1:0-2750 GCA_035575675.1 Gemmatimonadales bacterium | reverse complement strand
CACTACGACGACGGGGTGCCGGCGACCCTGGCGCCGTACCCTCAGCAGACCCTCGTGGACATCGTCAAGGCGACCGCTGCCGAACGACCACGCCATACGGCGGCGATCTTCAAGGGTGCCCGGCTGTCGTACGGGGAGCTGAACGGGTTGAGCGATGGCTTCGCCGCGTGGCTCGCGGCGCGCGGGGTCGTGAAGGGCGACCGCGTCGCCCTCATCATGCCGAACTGCCCGCAGGTGATCATCGCTCAGCTGGGTGTGTGGAAAGCCGGCGCGGTGGCCGTCCCGTTGAATCCGTTATCCTCGGAGGAGGAGCTGGCGCACGCCCTGGCCGGCACCGGCGCCCGCGCGGCCGTGGTGCTGAGCCGGTTCTATCACAAGATCAAGCACCTCCAGCCGGGCACCGCGCTCGAAGTCGTAATCGCGACCAACATCAAGGAGTTCTTGCCGCGCCTGCTCCGGCTCGCGTACACCTTGCTCAAGGAACGGAAGGAAGGAGACCGGGTCGCGCTGACGCCCGGGGACGTGTGGTTTCAGGCGGTGATCCGGGCCCCCCCCTCGGCGGCGCCGCCGCGCGCCGGCCCGAGCCCCTCCGACGCCGCGTTGCTCATGCTCACGGGCGGCACGACGGGCGTCCCGAAGGCGGCTTTACTGCGACATCACGGCGTGCTCATGGCGGCCATGCAGATCAACCGCTGGTTCCGGCCGATCATCAGGGAATGGGACGACGGCATCGCGTTCGTGTTCCCGCCGTTTCATGTCGCCGGAAACGTGGGCATTCTCGGCACGGCGCTGGTGGGGCGGAACCCCGGGGTGCTCGTCCCCAATCCCCGGGACATAAACGAATTGCTGCGCACAATCCAGAAAGAGCGTCCGGCCGTGCTGCCGGCCGTTCCTGCACTGTACAACGCCATGCTCGTCCATCCTGCGGTGCGGGCCGGTAAGGTGGACTTCTCGTCGGTCAAGCTGTGCGTTTCGGGCGCGTCGCCGCTCCTCGCAGAGACCAAGCGGCGGTTCGAGCAGCTGACCGGCGCCCGGATCATCGAAGTGTACTCGCTTACCGAGGCCTGCATGGCCGCCGTCGGTACGCCCGTGATGGGCACCTATAAGGAGGGCGCGGTCGGCATCCCTCTGCCCGATGTCGACGTGCGAATCGTGGACGTCGATGATCCGAGCCAGGAGGTCGGACCCGGCGAGATCGGCGAGATCGTCATCGAGGCGCCGCAGCTGATGGAAGGCTACTGGCACAATCCGGAGGCGACCACGGAAATGCTGCGCAACGGCCGGCTCTATACCGGCGATCTGGGGTTGCTCGATGGGGACGGGTATCTCACCATCGTCGATCGCAAGAAGGATCTCATCAAGGCGAGCGGTTTTCAGGTTTGGCCTCGCGAGGTCGAAGAAGTCATCGCGACACACGCCGCCGTCGCTGAGGTCGGCGTCGCGGGGGTCCCGGACGCGCATTCGGGAGAGGCTGTGATGGCCTGGGTGGTCACGCGGAAAGGCATGGGCCTGACCGAGGAGGAGGTCCGCGACCACTGCCGGCGACACCTCGCCGCGTACAAGGTTCCGAAGCGCGTAGAGTTTCGGGAGGCGCTGCCCAAGTCCGCCATCGGGAAACTGCTGCGGCGCGAGCTCGCCCGCGAGTTTCGCGCGGCGCATGGCCCCACGTGAGAGTCTTAGTTCACCACATAGCAGTGGCGGTACGTTCCAGCCGCGGCGAGCGTTGCAATGAGTAACGCCTTGAAATACCATTCCACGACAGCCATCGCGCTCACGGCCTTGCTCCCGTTTTGCCTGAGGTCTAGTATCGCATCGTCCCGTCAGAGGGCCGTCATATCGGCATCAGCGGCCAGCCGCCGTATCGGCTGACGACGCTCGGCTCACTGGCGCTCGGCAGCGAGGACAGGCCGCTGCCACCGAGCGCGACCCAGCGGCGCTGCCTCGCCTTCCTCGCGCTCTTGGCCTTGGGACGCGACAAAGGGATGAGCCGCGACAAGGTCGTGGCGTATCTCTGGCCCGAGAGCGACGCGGAGCGCGCCCACCATGCGCTCGCCCAGCTGCTGTATGCGCTGCGGCGAGACTTGGGCAAGGCGGACGCGACCGTGGGCGCGAGCGAGCTGCGCCTCAATCGTGACGTGATCTCGGTCGATCTGGACGACGTCGAGGCGGCACTGGCGCGGCATGAGTTCGAGCGCGCCGTGGCCGCGTACGGCGGCCCCCTGCTCGACGGGTTCCATCTCGGCGGTGCGCTCGAGTTCGAGCGGCTCGTGGAGGTGGAGCGGGCACAGCTCGCGAAGCGCGTCGCCGCGGCGCTCGAGTCGCTCGCCGACGACGCGGCCCGCCGGGGCGATCATGCGGGTGCTGCCGCGTGGTGGCGGCGGCTCGCGGGGCTCGATCCGTTGAGCTCGCGGGTGGCGGTCGCTTTGATGCGCGCGCTCGTGGCGGCGGGAGACCGCGCCGCGGCGCTGCAGCACGCGCGAGAGCACGAGCGCACCGTCCGGACCGAGCTCGAAGCGGCGCCCGATGCTCCCGTGACCGCCCTCGCCGCCGAGCTGCGGCGCACCCCCACACCGCCGCCGCGCCGCTCCAGCCTCGCCATCGCCTCCATCGCCGTGCTGCCGTTCGTGAGCCTCGGCCCGGATCCCGACACCGAGTACGTCAGCGACGGGATCACCGAAGAGCTGATCGGCGCGCTGGCGAAGGTCTCCGGCCTCCGCGTCGCGGCGCGAATGTCGGCCTTCGCGTTCAAG
>DATLXS010000182.1:0-75981 GCA_035575675.1 Gemmatimonadales bacterium | reverse complement strand
CGACACGCCCAAACAGCAGCCCGAACTGTCCGAGGGATCCTGCGGGGAAACGCACCGTGGAGATGAGACCGGTGGCATCGACAGCCGCAGGCGTTTGGATCGCCTCCACGGCGAGCAGGAGGCGCGCGCTATCTTCGGTCTGCGCCGGATTCCAAATGGCGGCGGCGGGACCGAGGGCGAGCGCAGGCGGCGTAGCGAGCGTCGTTCCAGCCACGCGCCACAGCGTCGTCCCGGTGGCCTGCTGCCCCGCAGCGCGCGCCGCGCCGATGGTCAGCAGGCCAACGACCAGCGGGCCAATGCGTTGCATGCCGAACGTTTACTCACGACTGTGGCGCCGTCAACTCAAGTCAACTATCTTCAACCGGTTACGGCACTTGGACATACTCCATTGCGGCTCTCCGAACTGCTGACACCCGACCGCATCCTGGTCCCCATCCGGGCCCAGAGCAAGGAGGGCGTATTGCGGGAATTGGTGGAGCTGCTGGTCGGGGCAAATGGGGCAGCCCCCGATGTCCTGCAGGCGGTGATGGAGCGAGAGCGGCAATTCCCAACCGGCATCGGGTATGGCGTAGCCGTTCCACACGGGAAGACGCCCGCCCTCGCCAATCTCGTCGCGGTCGCCGGCTCGTCGCGCTCGCCTGTGCCGTATGAAACGGTGGACGGCGAGCCGGTGCGACTGTTCTTCCTGCTGGCCGGCCCGGAGTCGCAGGCGGGCGCACACGTGAAGGCCTTGAGTCGCATCTCGCGGCTGGTGCGGCGCGAGGCGACCCGCGCGCAGTTGCTCGCGGCCACCGATGGGCAGGAGTTCTACCGCCTGCTGTGCGATGCGGAGCGCGGAGCGGGAGGGGGGGGCGCATAGACGCATCTGTGACTCGGACGACCCTGCGGACCCACCGTTGCGGCGCGCTGCGCGCCGCCGACGTCGGACAACGCGTTCGCCTGGGGGGCTGGGTCCACCGCCGCCGCGACCTGGGAGGGATCGTGTTTCTCGATCTCCGGGATCGCGACGGACTCGTGCAGGTCGCCGTCGGCCCGGGATGGGCCTCGCCGGACATCGTCGCCCGCGCGCAGGCCGTCGGCGCGGAAGCGGTGCTGCTCGTCGAAGGCGAGGTCGTAGCCCGCCCGCCGGCGATGCGCAACACCGAGCTCGCGACCGGCGAGGTCGAGGTGCACGCCACGTTGCTGCGCGTCGCCGGCCCGGCCGAGACGCCCGCAATTCCGGTGGCACGCGGGAAGACCGAAGAGCTGCCGGCCGAGGAGCTGCGCCTCAAGCATCGCCACCTCGACCTGCGGCGTCCCGAGCTGCAAGCCAACCTGATCCTGCGCCACCGGCTGCTGCAGCGAGCGCGGCGTGCCCTCAGCGAGCTCGACTTCCTGGAGATCGAAACGCCGATCCTCACCAAGCCGACACCCGAGGGCGCGCGTGACTATCTCGTCCCGTCGCGCGTGCACCCGGGCGAGTGTTACGCGTTGCCGCAGTCGCCGCAGATCTACAAGCAGCTCCTCATGGTCGCGGGGTTCGACCGCTATTTCCAGATCGCCCGCTGCTTCCGCGACGAAGACCTGCGCTTCGATCGGCAGCCCGAGTTCTCACAGATCGACATCGAGGCATCGTTCGTGGGGCAGGACGATGTCACCGGCGTGGTCGAGACGGTCCTGGTGGCGCTGTGGGACGAGGCCGGCCAGAAGATCGCGCGCCCATTTCCGCGTCTCACGTGGCGTGAGGCCATGGAGCGCTACGGCACGGACAAGCCCGACCTGCGCTACGACTATCCCATCAGTGACTGGACGACGCAGGTGCAGCCGCTCGCCGTGCCGTTCTTCCAGAGCGCGACGAACGGATCGCGCGTCCGCGGCATTGCGGTGCGGGGTGGTGGCATCTTGTCCCGCAAGGACGTCGATCATCTGGCCGAAACGGCGAAGACGCACGGCGCGCCCCGGTTGGCGTGGGTCAAGCGCCAAGGAGACCAGGTCGCGGGCTCGGTGGGCAAGCACTTCACGGCCGATGCGCTCGGCCGCATCGGCGTGGGCGACGGTGACGTCGCGCTCATGACGGTTGGCCCCGATCGCGTGACGTCGCCCGCACTCGACAAAGTGCGCCAGGAAGTCATCCGGCGGCTCGCACCACAGCCGACGCTGGCGCATGCGTTCTGCTGGGTCGTCGACTTCCCGCTGTTCGAGCCCGATCCGGAGACGGGGAAGCCGGTCTTCGCGCACCACCCGTTTACCTCGCCGCATCCGGACGACGTGAGCAAGCTCGACAGCGATCCGTTCGCCTGCCGGGCGCTGCATTACGACGCGGTCTACAACGGCAACGAGCTGGGCTCGGGCTCGATTCGGATCACAGACCCGGCAATTCAGCGCACGGTCTTCACGCATCTCGGACTGTCGGCGTCCGATATCGAGGCACGGTTCGGCTTTCTGCTGACGGCGCTGGCGGCCGGCGCGCCGCCGCATGGGGGATTCGCGGTGGGCTTCGACCGTGTGGCGATGCTGCTCGCAGGCGCGGGTTCGCTGCGCGACGTGATTGCGTTTCCGAAGACAACCACGGCGCGCGCGCTGTTCGAGGGCGCGCCGGCGGCGGCACGGCCCGAGGATTTGGCCGCCCTTCACATCAAGGTGGTGCCATGAGCGACGACGTCGTCCATCGGCTATCCGTAGAAGGCGTGGATCCGCTGGCGTTGGCGGGCGTGAATGATGCCAACCTGCTCGAGCTGGCGCGCCGGCTGGGCGTGCGGGTCTCGCTCCGCGGCGACAATCTGTCGCTTGCGGGTCCCGCCGCCGCAATCGAGCGCGCCGGTGCGGTGGCACAGGCACTCATCGATCTGGCGCGGATGGGCGAGAATCTCGACGTGCACGACGTCGAGCGCCTGATCTCGGACGAGGCGCACGGGGAGCTGGGCCGCGGGGGAACGGGCACGGACGCGACCCCGGACCCGGTGAAGATTATTCTCCCGGGCCTGCGCCGCGTCATTCAGCCGAAGACCACGGGGCAGCGGGAGTATCTCCGCTCGATTGCCGAGCACGACATCGTGATCGGGATCGGCCCGGCGGGCACCGGCAAGACGTACCTCGCGGTCGCGGCGGCAGTGGACGCGCTCGCCCGCAAACGCGTGCGCCGGATCATCCTGGCCCGCCCGGCGGTGGAAGCCGGCGAGAATCTCGGGTTCCTCCCGGGCGATCTCCAGGAGAAAGTCGATCCGTACCTGCGGCCGCTGTACGACGCGCTCGAAGACATGATGCCGCGCGAGCGCGTACAGAAGGCGCTCGAGACCCGCATGATCGAGATTGCGCCGCTCGCGTACATGCGCGGCCGCACCTTGAACGATGCGTTCGTCATTCTGGATGAGGCGCAGAACGCGACGGGGATGCAGATGAAGATGTTCCTGACGCGGCTGGGGGTGAATTCGCGCGCCGTGATCACCGGCGATAAGACGCAGATCGACCTGCCCAACCGTGAGGACTCGGGCCTGCTCCAGGTCGAGCGTATCCTCCCCGGGATCGAGGGAATCGGCTTCTGCTACCTCGGCGACGGCGACGTCGTCCGTCACCGGCTGGTGCGCGACATCATTCGCGCCTATGCCGAGGACGCGCAGGGTTGAGATGAAGCTCCCGACGCAGGATCAGGTGCGCTATCACGCCGCGCGCTGGGCGTGGGTCCCCGCGCTCGCGCTGGTGGTGCATGTCGCCTTTCCGTCGAGCTCGGCCGACGTCGCGCCGCTGCTCGAGCCGGGAGCGCAGGCCGACCAGGAGATCGTGGCGCCGTTCAACTTCGTCGTGAACAAGTCGGAAGACGAGCTGCAGCGCGAGTCCGAAGAGCTGGCGGCGTCGGCGAAGCCGATCTACGAGTTTCGCCAGCACGCCTACGACAGCGCCGCCACCGCCATGGCCGCGTTCTTTACCACGGTGGACGCCGCGGTCGACCAGGGTCCCCAGGCGGTGATTCGCGCGGCCGGCGATTTCGGCGTCCCGGTCACGCTGCAGGAAGCCGCGTATGTGAGCAAAGGCGGGAAGCGCCGCGCCCTGCAGCAATCACTCGTGAAGCTCTTCGATCGGACGCTGGCCCAGGGCGTCACCGGGCCAGGCGTGCTGCAAGTCGAGCAGTCCCGGGAGCTGATCGTGCGACGCGGATCCACCGAGTCGTCGGTGCAGCGCGACCAGGTTCTTACCTTCGCGCAGTACCTGAGCCGCGCCAAGCAGCTGCACCCCGACGCCGGCTCGAGCGTCGGCGACGTGCTCTACCTGAAGCTGGTGCGCCAGTTCTTCCGGCCCACGCTGATCCCGAAGCAGCTCGAGACCGAGCGGCGTCGCAACGAGCTGCGCGGCAGCGTCGATCCCAGCAAATACATCGTGCGCGCCGGCGACCGGATCGTGGCGCCGCATGAAGTGGTCACGAACGAAGCCCACGAGCGCCTGCTGGCGCTGCATCAGGAGCTGTTGCGCCGCGGCGCGGCCACGACGTACTCGATCCGTGGCGTGCTCGGCCCGCTGCTCCGCGACTCGCTGATCCTGTCGATTTTCTGGGTGCTGCTGGTGTTCTACCGGCGCGAGACCTACCGCGACCAGCGTCAGGTAGCCCTGATCGGCGGCCTGTTCGCCGTGCTCTTGGCGCAGGCCGGGTTCGTCGCGCGATTCTATCCGGCGCATCCGGAAATCGTCTTCATGCCGTTCCTCGCCATGATGATGACGGTGTTGTTCAACGGCAGGGTCTCGATGATTGCGGCGATGATTCTGGCTGTGGTGGTCGGACTGCAGCCGGTCTTCCACGATGTGCCGGCGACATTCCTGTGCGTCGTCGGCGGCGTCACGGCCGCGCTCTCGGTGAAGACGCTGCGGAGCCGGAGCAACTTCTACGCGCCCGTCCTGATCATCGTCGCGGGATACCTCACGGGTGCCCTCGCGCTGGGCCTCGCGAGCGGCTGGCCCATCCAGGAAATCGGCCTCCGCGGGCTGTGGGGCGCGCTGAACGGGCTGGTGTCGGCAGGGCTCACGTTCTTCCTGCTCCCCGTCGCCGAGTCGGTCACCCACATCACCACCGATCTGACGCTGCTCGAGCTGTCCGACCCGAGCCGGCCGCTGTTGCGGCGCCTCTCGCTCGAGGCGCCGGGGACGTACGCGCACAGTGTCGCGATGGCGAACCTCGTCGAGGCGGCGTGCAACCGCATCGGCGCCAACGGCCTGCTGGGCCGCGTGGGCTGCTACTACCATGACATCGGCAAGGTCAGGAATCCGCTGTACTTCGTCGAGAATCAGATTCCGGGGAACAACCCGCACGACCGGCTCAAGCCGCTCCAGTCGGCCCAGATCATCAAGGCGCACGTCACCGACGGCCTGGCGCTCGCCGCCGAGGCGCATCTGCCCGATGCGGTCGCCGCGTTCATTCCGGAGCATCACGGGACCACGGAGATCACGTACTTCCTGGACAAAGCGAAGAAGGTCGACAGCGGGCAGATCCGCGATCCAAAAGACTTTGTGTATCCCGGCCCCAAACCGCGCTCGATGGAGACCGCGATCTCCATGATCGCCGACTCGGTCGAAGCGGCGCTGCGCGTCCTCGAGGACCTGACGCCGCAGAAAATCTCCGAGGCGATCGCGCACATCGTGCGCACCAAGGTGAACGCCGGCCAGCTCGATGAAGCCCCGCTCACGCTGCAGCAGATCGAGCAGGTGAAAGCCGCCTTCATGGTCGTCTTGAGCGGGATGTACCACAATCGCATCGATTACCCGGAGTCCAGTGGCGGCATCAGTGCGGCCTGGCACTCGGCGGCCGCGCGCTGACCAGCTGATGCGCGTCGCGCAGCGGGTGTTGGCGTGGGAACGCGCGCCCGCGGGGTCGCACGTCGACATCACGCTGCTCTCGGCCGCGGCCATGCGGCGGGTCAACCGCCGCGCCACCGGGCGCCGCGGCCTGACCGACGTGGTCGCCTACGCCCTGCCGCAGCCGGACGGCCGCGTGCTGGGCGATGTCTACATCTCCCCAGCCGCCGCGGCGAACGCCGCCGGGAACGGAGCCGGGTTGCAGGAAGAGCTCGTGCGACTGGCCGTTCACGGCACGCTCCACGTCCTGGGCTTCGATCATCCCGCAGGCACAGGGCGCACCCGGTCACGGATGTGGCGGCTGCAGGAACGCTACGTCAAACGACTCCTCCGCTGATGCTCACCGAAGCGGCACTGCGACTCATCGGACTCGTCGTCGCCATCAGCACCGGGGTGTGGGCGGCGTTGCTGGCGCTCGGCGAGGAAGCCGCCGTCGGGGAAGCGCTACACACCCTGGGCGACGCACCGCCGATCGCCGCCGAACGGCGCGTGCCGCTGCATCGCGCGCTCCATATCGCGCGCCTGGCGCTCCTCGTGCTCGGGGCGGTCGCGACCGCGAACGCGGTGGCGTGGTGGACACGGCCGTGGGTGGAAGCCATGGTCACGCTCGTCGTCGGTACCGTGCTGCTGTTCATCGTCGGCGATGCCCTGCCGCGCAGCGTGGCGCAGATTGCCCCGGAGGTGTCGGAGGCGGCCTTGCCGCTGGCGCGCCGCACGCTCGCGCCGTTCGGACCGCTGCTGTGGCTGCTCGCCTGGGCGGACCGCGGACTGCACGCGATCGTGCACACGCCACGGCCGTTGCAACCGGACCTCGGCGTGGCGCAGCGCGACATGCTGCTCGGCGTCTTCACGCTGGCCGATACGACGGTGGTTGAGGTCATGACGCCGCGTCTCGACATGACGGGCGTGGATATTTCGGCCTCCGTCGAAGAAGTCCTCGACGCATTCCGGCAGAGCCAGCACTCCCGCCTGCCGGTCATCGACGGCTCACCCGACAACATCGGCGGCGTCGTGTTCGGCAAGGATCTCGTGCCCATCGCGATGGGGCTCGCAGAGCCGGGCACGCGCTGGCAGACGCTGGTGCGGCCGGCGGCGTTTGTACCGGAGACCAAGACGCTCGACAACCAGCTCCGCGATTTTCAAGGAACGCCGTCGCACATCGCGATCGTCGTCGATGAGTTCGGGGGCACGTCAGGGCTGATCACGCGCGAGGACATTCTCGAAGAGATCGTCGGCGAGATCCGCGACGAACACGACACCGAGACAACCCCGGCCATTCGGCAGGATGGGGCGCGCATCTGGGTGGACGGGGGCACGAGTCTCGACGAGCTGTCGGCGGCGCTGGGAGCGACGATCGCGCACGCCGAAGTGTCGACCGTGGGCGGGCTCGTGTACTCGGTGCTGGGACGCGTGCCGCGGCCCGGTGATGAGCTCACGCTCGACGGCTACCGTGTCGTCGTAGAGCGGGTGGAGCAACGCCGCGTCACCCAAGTGTCGTTCGAGAAGCAATGAGCGTCGCCCTGGCGGTGTTGCTGGTCGGTCTGCTCGTCGCCGGCGTCTCAGCGGCGGTGGGCGTCGCCGCGGCGACCGTCAGCCAGCACGAGCTGACCCGCTGGGTGGCGTACAAGCTCCGGGGCTCGGCGGCGACGGTCAGCGTGTTGCAGAACCCCGGGCGCACCCTCGCCACCGCCAACCTGCTCACGACGGTGGGCGTTCTGCTCGCCGCGGGCGCGATTCCGGCGCTCCTCGCCGCGACGACGCCGACGTTCCTCGGGATTTTCACCATCATGGTCGGCGTTCCGGTCTTCATCGGCGCGGCGTACCTGGTGCCGCGCGTCCTGGGAAGACGGTGGGCCGAGCCGCTGGTCGGCCGCGCGGTGCCGCTCATGGAGCGGTTCGGGGGCGTGCTGGCGCCGTTCATTCCGCGCCGCGAGGGGTCCACGCGCACCACGCTCGCCGCGCTGCTCACGGGTGCCAATACCGACGCCCTGGCCACGCGGGACGAGATGGCCGTCGTGTCGGGTGTCCTCGCGTTCGCCGATCGTCCGGTGCGCGAGCTGATGACGCCCCGAACGGCGATCGTCGCATTTCCCGAGGGCACTCTGACCGCGGAAGCGGCGCACGTGCTGCAACAGTCCGGATACAGCCGGTATCCGGTGCATCGCGGCTCGCTCGACCAGGTGGCCGGCGTCGCGCACACGCTCGATCTGCTGGGCCGCCAGCCCGAGGATCCGATTCTCGTGCGCCCGCCGCTGAACGTTCCCGGCACCATCCGCGCCGCTGATCTCATGCTCGAAATGCAGCGCGGCGGCCAGCACCTCGCCGTCGTCCTCGACGAGTTCGGCGGCACGGCGGGCCTCGTGACGTTCGAGGACCTGCTCAACGACCTCGTCAGCGAGCTGTTCGAGCCCTCCTCGTCGACGCCGGATGTGACGCGCGTGGTGGAAGTGGAAGGCAGCGTGCTCACCACCGAGCTCGCCGAGCAGCTCGGTGTGCCCCTGGGCGGCAGCGGCGCCGCCCAGACCGTCGGCGGGTTGCTGATGCAGACCCTGGGCCGCATTCCGCGCCCGGGCGAGCGCTTCACGTATCTGGGCCTGGAATTCGATATCCTCGCGGCCAGCGCGACCCGCGTCGAACGCGTGGCGGTTCGGCCCGGACCGGTGCGCACGATTGCGCTGGGTGGAGGGTCGCCGTGACCGCCCCCGAGGCACCGGACCTCAGGCTCGACGAGCTGAAGGAGCTGGCCGAGCAAGAGGATCTGCACCCCTTCCTCGCGCGCGCGCGCAACGTCCATCCGTCCGACCTCGCGGATGTGCTGTCGGCCCTCGAGGAATCGATTCGCGTACGCGTCATTTCCGAGCTGCCGATCGAGCTCGCCTCGAGCGCGCTGGCCGAAATGGAGGCCGCCGAGCATCCCGAAGAAATGCTCCTCGCCGTGGGACCGGAATACGCCGCGGAGCTCGTGGAGGAGATGCCGACGGACGATGCCGCCGACCTCGTTGCGGAGCTCTCGCCCGGCCAGCGGGAGGCGGTCCTTGCGGAGGTCAGCGACCGCGCCGAGGTCGAGCAGCTGCTCACGTACCCGGAGGATTCCGCCGGTGGCTTGATGACCTCGAACGTGGTCACCGTGCGTGAGGACAACACCGTCGCCGAGGCACTCGAGGCGATCCGCCGCCAGAGCGAAGAGGACGAGAGCCAGTTGTATCAGGTCTATGCCGTCGATGGCCAAGGCAATCTGAAGGGCATCGTCCCCATCGCCCGCCTGATCGTCTCCGCGCCGACCAAGCTGGTGGGCGACGTCATGGAGCAGCCGAGCGTCCAGGTGCAGCCGCAGCAGGACCAGGAGGAGGTCGGGCGGCTTATGGCGCGCTACAACGTCGCGGCCGTTCCCGTGGTGGACGAGACCGGAAAGCTGCTGGGCCGCATCACCTTCGACGACGTCATCGATGTCGTAGAAGCGGAGAGCACGGAAGACCTCCTGAAGTTCGGCGGCATGGAGGCCCTCGACGCGCCCTATCTCAAGGTCGCCTTCGGCCGCATGGTCCGAAAACGCGCCGGCTGGCTGGCCGCGCTGTTTCTCGGCGAAATGCTCACGGCCACAGCGATGGCGTTCTTCGAGGAGGAAATCGCGAAGGCCGTCATCCTCGCGCTCTTCGTGCCCCTCATCATCTCGAGCGGCGGCAACTCGGGCTCGCAGGCGTCGACGCTGGTCATCCGCGCCATGGCGCTGGGCGAAGTCAATCTGCGCGACTGGTGGCGCGTCATTCGGCGCGAGATCGCGACGGGGGTCGTGCTCGGCGTGGTGTTGGGGGCGATCGGATTTCTCCGGATCACCTTGTGGCACGCGATCACCGGGATCTACGGTGAGCATTACCTGCTCGTCGCGTTCACGGTTTTTGGAAGTCTGATCGGCGTCGTGACGTTCGGCACGATGGCGGGATCCCTGTTGCCCTTCATCCTGCGCCGGCTCGGATTCGACCCCGCCAGCGCATCGGCACCGTTCGTCGCGACGCTCGTCGACGTCACCGGGTTGGTCATTTACTTCACCGTGGCATCGGTGATTCTGCGTGGAACCCTCCTGTGACGGCCACGCCGCCGTTATCCTTAGGACCTATGCGACTCGACACGGTGCTCGAAGGGTTGGCGCGCGGCGACACCGCGGCACTGGCCCGGGCGATCAGCCTGGTCGAGAACCAGCGTGACGGGTTTGAGCGCGTATTGTCGGCGTTACACGGGAAGATCGGGAAACGGCACACGCAGCGCATCGGCATCACCGGACCACCCGGAGCAGGGAAAAGCACGATCACCGAGCAGCTGGTCCGCGCCTATCGCCAGCGCGACCTCAAGGTCGCCGTCATCGCCGTGGACCCGACGAGCCCGTTTACGGGCGGTGCACTGCTCGGCGACCGCATCCGGATGGAGTCGGTCAGTCTCGATCCCGGCGTCTTCATCCGCTCGATGGCGACGCGCGGCGCGCAGGGGGGCCTTGCCACCACCACCGAAGAGGTTGCCGACGTCCTGGAGGCGTTCGGCTTCGATCGGATCCTCATCGAGACGGTGGGCGTCGGCCAGACCGAGCTCGATATCGCCGCGACGGCGGAAACTACGGTACTGGTGCTCGTGCCGGAGTCGGGGGACGGCATCCAGACGCTGAAAGCGGGCGTGATGGAGATCGCGGAGCTGTACGTGATCAACAAGGGCGATCGGCCCGGGGCGGACACGCTGAAGCAAGAGGTCGAGGTGATGCTCGGCATACGGCGCGGGAATGCGTTTGTGAATGTGCGGCCGCACCATGGGGCGGCGAAGGGCGGCGGAGGGCGGCGAGGTGAGGCGGCGGCGAAGGAGAATGATTGGGAAGCTCCCGTGCTCATGACTGTCGCCTCGAAGGGTGACGGAATCGCCGAACTCGTCGCAGCGCTCGACAGGCACCACGAATATCTGAGTTCGAGCGGCAAGCTGGTCGAGCGACGCAAGACGCGATTAGCAGCCAGAACTCGCGCCGTCGTGAACCGGGCGATCCGCCAATGGGTGTGGGACGAGACCCACGCCGAAGCGCTGATGGCACAGCGGCTCGACGAGGTGGCGACCGGGACGCGCAGCCCCTACGACGTCGCGGCGGAAGTCCTGCAGCAAATAAGGAACGGGAAATGACCATCGAGAAGAAGCCGGTCTATACATCCGCCGACCTGAACGGTTTTGACCCGGACCGGCAGCTGGGACGTCCCGGTGAGTATCCGTTCACGCGCGGCATTCATCCGACGATGTACCGCGGCAAGCTCTGGACGATGCGGCAGTTCGCCGGTTTCGGCGGCGCGGCCGATACGAATCGGCGCTACAAGTTCCTGCTCGACCATGGGCAGACCGGCCTCTCCGTCGCGTTCGATTGCCCGACGATGATGTGCTACGACTCCGATCACCCGCGCTCGGAGGGCGAGGTCGGGAAGTGCGGTGTCGCCATTTCGTCCCTGGCGGACATGGAGACTCTGTTCGACGGCATCCCGCTCGATCAGGTGTCGACCTCCATGACGATCAACGGTCCGGCCGCCATTCTCTTCTGCTTCTACGTGGCCGCGGCCGAGAAGCAGGGTGTGCCGCTCGCGAAGCTGCGCGGCACGGTGCAGAACGACATTCTGAAGGAGTACATGGCCCAGCATGCGTGGGTCTATCCGGTCGAGCCCGCGCTCAAGGTCATCGTCGACATGTTCGAGTGGGGCGCCAAGCACACGCCGCTGTGGAACACCATTTCGATCTCCGGCTACCACATCCGCGAAGCGGGCGCCACCGCGGCGCAGGAGCTCGCGTTCACGCTCGCGAACGGGTTTACCTATGTCGAACGCGGTATCGCCCGGGGTCTCGATATCGACAGCTTCGCCGCGCGCCTTTCCTTCTTCTGGGACAGCCACAACGACTTCTTCGAGGAGATCGCCAAGCTGCGGGCCGCGCGCCGGATCTGGGCCCGGCACATGCGCGAGCGCTACAAAGCGAAGCACGCGCGCTCCTGGATGATGCGGTTCCACAGTCAGACGGCCGGCGTTACGCTGACGGCCCAACAGCCGCTCAACAACATCGTGCGCGTCGCCTACCAGGCACTCGCCGCCGTCCTCGGCGGCACACAGTCGCTCCACACGAATTCGCTGGATGAGACGCTCGCCCTTCCCACCGAGCAGTCGGTGCAGGTCGCCCTCCGGACCCAGCAAATCCTTGCCCACGAAACCGGCGTGGCCGACGTGATCGATCCACTGGGCGGCTCGTATTTCATCGAGGCGCTCACGGACCAGCTCGAGCGCGAAGCCGAAGCACTCTTTGCCGAGATCAATTCGATCGGTGGCGTGGTCCGCGGGATCGAGAGCGGCTGGTTCCAGCGGCAGATCGCCCAGTCGGCGGCCGCCTTCCAGCGTCACATCGAGCGCAATGAGAAGGTGATCGTCGGCGTCAACGAGTTCTTGTCCGAGGACGACCACCCCGTCGAAATCCTGAAGGTCTCCAACGATGCTGAGGACGAGCAGCGTCGCCGCCTCGCCCGCGTACGCGCGGAGCGAGACACGGCCCTGGTCGAGCGGCGGCTCGACGTTCTGCGGCAGGCGGCGGAGGCGGATCAGAGCGTGATTGGCCCAATGCTCGATTGTGCGCGCGCCTACGCGACGCTGTACGAGATCCGCCACGCGCTGGAGCGCGTGTGGGGAGCGTACCGCGAACCCGTCTTCTTTTAGATCATGAGTGCTCCCCCCCTGCCTGCCGCGATCACCGAGCAAGACGTCCAGGCAGCGATTGCGCGCCTGGCGCGGATGGAGCCTGGGCTGCACTGGGTGGTCTCGTGCTACCTCAAGCTCGAGCCCCGGGACAGGACGCGTGGCAAGTATTTGATCAAGATGAAGACCCGCGCCAAAGGATTGCTGCGCGAGTATGAAGACCAACCGGCCGTCGCCACGAATTTGGAACAGGTGGTGGACTACCTGGAGCAACCGAATCACCTCCCGCGGGCGCGGGCCATTGCCATCTTCGCCTCACGGGAGTTGGGCCTGTTCGAAGTCCTGCCCCTGCCGCACGTGCATCGCTCCCGGCTCGCCGTCTCGCACGAACCGCTGGTGCGCGAGCTGCTCGGCCTCGAAGAAGAGTTCGGCACCATCCTCGCCGTCGTGTATGACCGCACGGCGGCGCGCTTTTTCGAGGTCACCGCGTACGATTGCGTAGAGCTGCCCGGCCTGGCCGGCATCGAAACATCGCGAGTGGGGAAGTTCCACGGCGGCACCGGAGAACACAAGTTTCACCAGCGCATTCGCACCGAGAAGCACCGGCTCTATGCGCAGATCGCCGACCGCGTCTTCCAGATCAATCGCACCAGGCCGCTGGCCGGCATCGTCGTGGGCGGTGTGGGTGTGGACGCCGGGGCCGTGATTCCCCACCTTCACACCTATGTGCACGACCTGGTGTTTGGTGTGGTGAAACTCAGTCCCAAGCAGGCGACGGCGGCGGAGGTGCGGGACGCCACGCTGGGGCTGCGCGAGGAACGCGAGCGCGCCTGGGAGCGCGCTCACGCCGATGCCGTGAAAGACGGTGTGCCGCGCGGCTGGGCCGTCAACGGCGTCGACGCCACGCTCAAGGCGCTACGCCGCGGCCAGGTGCGCACCCTGTTGGCCGACGGCCATGACGATGACGCCCGCATCGATGAGGCAATCGAAGAGGCGCTCGGTCAGCGCGCCCAGATCGATGTCCTTTACGACGACAAGGCCCGGCGCGTCGTGAACGGCCTGGCGGCGCTGCTGCGGTTCCGCGCCTGATGGCCAAATCCCGGCGTCCGATCCGCATTCTCGTCGCGAAGCCGGGCCTCGATGGGCACGACCGCGGCGCGAAAGTCGTCGCGGCGGCGCTGCGCGATTCCGGCATGGAAGTGATCTACACGGGGCTGCATCAGACGCCCGAGATGATCGCGCAGGCCGCCATTCAGGAGGACGTCGACGTCGTGGGCCTGTCGATTCTGTCCGGCGCGCACATGACGCTGTTCCCGCGGGTTCGCAAACTGCTCGACGCCGCCGGGCGGCAGGACGTGCTGCTGACCGGTGGCGGCATCATTCCCCCTGAAGACATGACGGCGCTGGAATCGCAGGGCACGGGCAAGTTGTTCGGCCCCGGCACGCCGACGTCGGACCTGATCAGGTACATCCAGGAGTGGGCGGTGGAGCACGTCGCCGCGTGAGCCGCCTCAAGACCCTCAACGACGAATACCAGACGCTCCGCGGCCGCCTCGAACAGGGCGGCGGCGCGGAGCGCATCAAGCGCCAGCACGATCAGGGCAAGTTGACGGCGCGCGAGCGGGTGGCCGCGTTGCTCGACCCGGACGGCCCCTGGGTCGAGATCGGGCTCCTCGTCGCCTGGGACCAGTACGATGGGCAGGCGCCCGCCGCCGGTGTGGTCACGGGGCTGGGTCGCGTGGGGGGGCGCCCCGTGGTGGTGGTGGCGAACGATGCGACGGTCAAGGCCGGGTCGTGGTGGCCCGAGACGATCCGCAAGATTCTCCGCGCGCAGGAAATCGCGATGCGGCAGCGCATCCCCATCATTTATCTGGTCGACTCGGCGGGCGTGAACCTGCCGTACCAGGGCGGGGTCTTCCCGGGTCAATATGGCGCGGCCCGAATCTTCTACTACAACTCCATCATGCGGCGCTACCTCAAGGTGCCGCAGATCGCGGCCGTGATGGGACCGTGCATTGCGGGCGGTGCGTATTTGCCGGCGCTGTCGGACGTGATCTTCATGGTGGACGGCACGTCGTTCATGGGACTGGGCGGGCCCAACCTCGTGAAGGGCGCGACCGGCCAGGTGGTCGATGCCGAGACGCTGGGCGGCGCCACGACGCACACATCGGTCAGTGCCGTCGCGCACTACCGCGCGAAAGACGACAAAGACTGCCTGGCCAGGATCCGCGAGTACGTGGCCCGTTTGCCGCACCCGCCGCCGGCGCGCCGTACCTATCCCGCACCAAAGCGCGACCCGAAGGCACTGTACGACCTGATCCCCGTCGATCATCGGATGAGCTACGACGTCCGCGCGCTGCTCGAGTGCCTGCTCGACGGCGGACGGCTCGACGAGTTCCAGCCGGACGTTGCCCCCGAGATGATCTGCGGGCACGGCGCCATCGAGGGGCGGCAAGTCGCCGTGATCGCCAACTCGCGCGGCGTCATCAAGGGAAAGAAGAAGAATGCAGCGCCGCGCATCGGCGGCATCATTTACACGGAGAGCGCCGAGAAAGTCGCGTATTTCATCGAGAACGCCGACCGGGAGCGCGTGCCGCTCCTGTTCATTCAGGATGTGTCGGGCTTCATGGTCGGGACGGAAGCGGAGCACACCGGCATCATCCGGGCGGGCGCGCGCTTCGTCGAGGCGATGGCGACGGCGACGGTGCCGAAGCTCGTCCTCACGGTGAACCACGCCTCCGGTGCCGGCTATTATGCGATGGCCGGTCAGGGGTTCGATCCGGATTTCATCGTCTCGTGGCCGACGGGCCGGATGGGCGTCATGGAAGGGGAGTCGGCGATTCAGGCGGTGTACGGCGCCGACGCCACGACGCCGGACAACGCGGCCGCCGTGGACGCGATGCGCGCCGATTACGAGCATCAGCTGGACGCGAAATTCGCAGGCGCCCGCGGCTTTGTCGATGCGATTCTCACACCCGACGAAACGCGCGACACGCTGGCGTTTCTCCTCGAGGTGTCTACGGAATTCACCGGCCCCCATCTCGGGGCCTTTGCACTCCCGGGTCTCTCGTGATGCGCACGCCTGCCGCCATCTTCCTGCTCGCTCTCACCGCCTGCGCCTCGAGCAAGGGCATCACCAAACCCGCTCCGCCCAAGCCGGCCGCGGCAGTCGCTGCAGTCCCATCGGACGGCAGCCGCGCCGCCATGGCGCAGCCGGCGGTCGATCCGGCAATGGCGTACATGCTCGGTCTGATGCCGCTCAAGAGCACCGGGGTGGACGTATTTCGCTCACTGCACCCGACCTACGACGGCCGTGGCGTGCTGATCGCCATTCTCGACAGTGGCGTCGACCCGGGCGTCCCGGGACTGATGGTCACCAGCACGGGCGCCCCGAAGATCATCGAGCTGCGCGACTTCTCGGGCGAAGGCCGCGTGGCGCTGACGGCGTTCCCCGCACCGACGGACAAGGAGATGAAGGGAGCGGCACGCATCGGCCGCCTGACCACCGCCACGACCTGGTATCGCGGGGTCTTTCGCGAGCTGCCGCTCGGCCGCCCGCCGGCGGGTGACGTCAACGGCAACGGCCGCAACACCGACGAGTTTCCCGTCGTGGTCGTCAGGGCGTCCGATGGCTGGGTGGCGTTCATCGATACCAACCGCGACGGCTCGTTCGAAGATGAGATGCCGCTGCACGACTATCGCCAGGGCCGTGAGATGATCGCCTTCGGCACGAAGCCGCTGACGATCGTCGCGAATTTCAGTCAGGTGGTGGCGGACAGCACGCCGGCGCTCGATCTCTTCTTCGACACGTCAGGGCATGGGACGCACGTGGCCGGAATCGCCGCCGGCTACAACCTGTTCGACGTGGCGGGGTTCAGCGGTGTGGCGCCCGGGGCGCAGATCATCGGCCTCAAGATCGCGAACAACGCGCGCGGCGGCGTCTCGGTCCACGCCAGCATGATGCGCGCGATCGACTACGCCGCCCGCTACGCCGCGCAGCGCAATCTACCGCTCGTGCTCAACATGAGTTTCGGGGTCGGCAACGAGCATGAGGGCCGCGCCGTGATCGATTCGATCGTGGATGCCTTCCTGCTCGCCCATCCGGAGGCCGTCTTCGCGATCAGTGCCGGCAACGATGGCCCTGGATGGTCCACGCTGGGGTTTCCCGGTTCGTCGAGCCTGGCGCTGTCCGTCGGCGCCGTCTTGCCCGGCGTCTTCACAGGACCACCACGGCAGGGCGTGCCGCCGGCCCGCGATGTGCTCGCGTGGTTCAGCTCGCGCGGCGGCGAGCTCGCGAAACCCGACATCGTAACGCCGGGCGTCGCATTTTCCAGCGTCCCACGCTGGGATACCGGGAACGAGATCAAGCCCGGCACGAGCATGTCGTCCCCCCACGCGGCCGGTCTCGCTGCCTGCCTCGTGTCGGCGTTGACGCAAGAGGGCCGCCGCGCCACGTCCGCCGACATCGTGCAGGCGCTGCGGATGTCGGGGCGGCAGCTCTCCGGCGCGCGCGTCCTCGATGACGGTGCCGGGATGCCCGTGCTCGAAACGGCGTACCAATGGCTCGAAGGGGGCCACCAGGGATCGATCTATGCCGTGAAGGCCTCGAGCGGTGTGACCGCCGCGTTCCGGCGCAACGGGTTTGCCGGTCCCGAGGACAGTGTGGAAACGTTTACCGTCCGTCACATGGGCGGCCTCCGCGCCGCCGAGTTCGTCCTGCGTGCGAACGCTCCCTGGCTCTCGGTCGACGACTCCATCGACGCCGCGCCCCGTGCGACCCAGATCGCCGTGACCTACAATCGCAGCGCATTGACGGCACCCGGCATCTACGTGGGAACGGTCGTCGCGCTGAATCCCCGCGACCCCATTGCCGGTCCGTTGTTCACGCTCGTGAATACGGTCATCGTACCCACCGACCTCACGACGAATGCGCTGTTCGACGAACGCCGCGCCGTCGGTCCCGGCGCGGTGCAGCGCTATTTTCTGCGCGTGCCCGAAGACAACGCCACCCTGCGCGCGAGCGTGACGCTTCCCGATTCGCAGCGCCAGCAGGCGACGGTGCGCCTCTACGAGCCAAACGGTGCACCCGCGCGCGCAGCGCCGAACGACATCGACATCGGCGAACTGGAGCCGGGCAGCGCAACCATCACCGTGCGTGCCGAGGACATGATCGCGGGTGTGTACGAGCTCGACGTCGTCGCGCCGCCGCTGGCAACCACGGCGGTCACCGTGCGCGCAGAGTTGGGACCCGTTGCGCTCGGCGCGGCGCACCAGGGAGCGGGCGGAGCGTGGGGGCTCGAGGCCTCGAGTGTCGGCGGCACGCAGGGCACCACCGCGCCGGGCCAGGTCGCCTACCGGCTCGTCGGCGCCGAGCGGAGCTATGCCATTGCCGGCCGCGGCCAGCCCGCCGAATCGCTGCAGGTGCGCCCGCCGCGCTGGGCGAAGCGGATGGAAGTGGACTTCGAGGTCCCCGCCGAGTTATGGGACGAGCTGACGGATTTGTCGGTCACGGTCTACGACTCGACCGGCCAGCAGGTCCGCGGCGGCAACGAACCGGTGAATTACGCCTTCGGGCGCATGGGTCTGGCCCTGTCCGACTCGCTCAGGGGGATCCCCCTCACCGTCGAGTTCTATCCCGCATTCGCCCGCCTTCCGACGCACGCCTGGCGTGGCACCGCCCTCGTGCGATTCGTCGGTCCAGACGCTGCGGTGGGTGATGCCACCGCGCTCTCGGTCGTCGCCGGCGGACGCAGCGTGATTCGGTTGCCCAACGCGCCGTCGCTCGATATGCCGGCGGGATACGGGCCACTCATCGAGACACGCGTGACGACGTCGACGGGCTCGGTCTCGGCACGCCGCACCGTGGTCGGGCCGCAGTCGCGCGGAGCGGGTGGGGTAAAGTGACGGCCCGTCCGGCGACCGTCCGAGTCGCGGGAGGGCAGGGGTTTTGGGGAGACTGGCTGGAGGCGCCGTACCGCCAGGTGAGCGGCGGCCCGATCGATTACCTCATGATGGACTACCTCGCCGAAGTCACCATGTCCATCCTGCAAAAACAGAAGTCGCGCGATCCGGCACGCGGCTACGCGACCGACTTCGTGACGCAGATGGAGCGTATCCTTCCCACCGTCGTCGAGCGCGGCATCAAAGTGACCGCCAACGCGGGCGGGGTGAATCCCCGCGCGTGTGCCATGGCCGTCGCCGAGGTGGCGCGGAAGCTCAAGCTTGGCGGCAAGCTCACGATCGGCGTCGTGACCGGTGACGACCTGCTGGGCCGGCTGGACGGCTTGATGGCGCGCGGCCATACGCTCGCCAACCTCGATACCGGGCGACCGTTAGGCGACGTTCGTGACCGCGTGCTGTCGGCCAACGCGTATCTCGGCGCCGCTCCGGTGGTGGATGCCTTGCAGCGCGGCGCCCAGGTCGTGATCACGGGACGTGTCACCGACACCGGCCTGACGCTCGGACCATTGATGCACGCGTTTGGCTGGGCCCCGGACGCCTGGAACGAGATCGCCGCGGGCACGGTCGCGGGACACATCATCGAATGCGGCGCGCAGTGCAGCGGCGGCAACTGCCTGCGCGACTGGCAGCACATTCCCGACCTGGCGAACGTCGGGTACCCGATCGTCGAAGCCCGCGCCGACGGCACGTTCGATCTCATCAAGCATCCGCAGACCGGCGGGCGCATCGACGTCGCGTCTGTCACGGAGCAACTGGTCTACGAGATGGGCGATCCACGGGCGTACATCACGCCCGACGGCGTGGCCGACTTTACGACGATCCAATTGCGCCAGGCCGGCAAAGACCGGGTGCAGGTGTCTGGTGTCAGGGGAAAGCCGGCGACCGATAAGCTGAAAGTCTCGCTCGCCTACTTCTACGGCTACAAGGCGATCGGTACGCTCGTCTACGCCTGGCCCGATGCGCTCGAGAAGGCGAAGGCCGCCGATCGCATCCTCCGCCAGCGTCTCAAGGACCTCCGGCTCGCGTTCGAGGCGATCCACACCGAGTTTGTCGGCGCCACCGCCACCCATGGCCCGCTCGCCCTCAAGGACGTGGACGTCGCGACGCTGCCCGAAGTGCAGCTGCGGGTCGGCGTGCGGGCGCGGGACGAGGCCCCGGTCGATCGGTTTACGCGCGAGATCGCGCCGCTGATTCTCAATGGACCGCCCAGCGTGACCGGTTTTGCCGGCGGACGCCCGAAGCCCGAGGAAATCGTGGCGTACTGGCCGGCGTTGATCGACAAACGGATGGTGCAGCACGGAGTGGAGCTGATCCAGGCATGAAACGCAAACTCGTGGAGCTGGCGCATGCACGCTCGGGCGACAAGGGCGACACGGCCAACATTGGCCTGATTGCACTCAAGCCCAAGGATTACCCGCTGCTCGTGAAGCAGGTGACGGCGGCGCGCGTCGCACGGCATTTTAAGGGCATGATTACCGGCACGGTCGAACGCTTCGAGCTGCCCAACCTCTTCGCGCTGAACTTCCTGCTGCACGGCGCGCTCGATGGTGGTGGCACGATCTCGCTCAAGACGGACGCACAGGGCAAGGTCTTCTCCACCGCACTGCTCCGCATGGAGATCGAGGTGCGCAAGTGAGCGAGCGCGTCCTGACCGAGCTCGCGGGTGGGGTGCTCACCGCGACGTTGAACCGCGCCGACAAGCGCAACGCGATCGACGCCGCGATGATCGACGGGTTGCTCGCGGCGATCGAGCGAGCCGATCTGGATGCATCGGTGCGGGTGGTCGCAGTGCGCGGCAGCGGCAGAGATTTCTGCGCCGGCATGGATTTGAACGAGCTGCTCGCCTCGGCCGACCACACGCTCGAGCAGAACCGTCAGGCCGCGTTGCATTTTGCGCAGGTCTTCATGCGGATGCGGCGGCTGCCCAAGCCGATCGTCGCGCTGGTGCAGGGACGCGCGCTCGCGGGCGGCTGCGGGCTCGCGACGGCATCCGATCTCGTTGTGGCGGCGGAATCGGCACAGTTCGGCTACCCCGAGGTCCAGCGCGGCTTTGTCCCGGCCATCGTGATGACGATGCTGCGGCGCGCGGTGGGCGAGAAGATCGCGTTCGACCTCGCGACGACGGGGCGGCTGCTCGACGGCACCGCGGCCGCCGCGGCGGGACTCGCGTCGCGGGTGTATGAGGATGCGGACTTCGAGGAGCAGGCAGGCGAGGTACTGCGCGTGCTCGCGGAGGCGAGCCCATCGGCGCTCGCGTTCACCAAGCAGCAGTTCTACCAGCTCGATGGGCTGAGCTTCGAGGACGGCCTGCGGCTCGGCGCCGATGTCAATGCGGTCAGCAGAAGCACGCCCGACTTCCGGGCAGCGCTGAGCGCGTTCTTACAGAAATGAGGAGCGTATGCGCAATCTGAACGTCCCGATGTACGATCCCGAGATGGTCCGCCCGATGCGGGAGGAGCTGACCCGTCTGGGCTTCGAAGAGCTGCGGACGCCTGAAGAGGTGGACGGCGTGCTCGCCAGCGAACGCGCGCCGACCCTCGTCGTGGTGAACTCGGTGTGCGGCTGTGCCGCCCGCAATGCCCGGCCCGCGGCGGCGCTGGCGATCCAACACGATCGCCGTCCCGCGCGTCTCGTCACCGTATTCGCGGGGCAGGATGCCGACGCGACGGCACGCGCCCGCAGCTACTTCACCGGGTACGCACCGTCGTCGCCGCAGATCGCCCTGTTCAAGGACGGGCGGATCGTGTTCATGCTGGAGCGGCGCAACATCGAAGGGCGGAACGCGCGCGACATCGCGGCCGACCTGACCGCGGCATTCGAGCAGCACTGCTGACCACGCCGTCTGATCTTGGACAAGCCGTTGAGGAGGCCTGGACACGCGTCCGGGCCGCTCCGGGGTTTTTAACGGAGCGCGAAGCGCGGTTCCTGGCGCTCGCGGCGGCGTGCGCCCCCGCCCGCGGGACGATCCTCGAGATCGGGAGCTACAAGGGAAAGTCCACCGTTGGGCTGGCCTCCATCGCGCAGCACTATGGCCTCGGCCCCGTCGTAAGCGTCGATCCGCACTCCGCCCCCGCCGTCACAGACTTTGGACATGGCTCGCAGCAATCGTCGTGGGATGACTTCCAGGCGTCGCTGCGCGACGCAGGCGTCGAGCGAACTGTCGAGGCGCATCGCGCCTATTCCCGTGACCTCGCGCAGGGGTGGACTCGGTCGATCCGGTTCCTGTGGATCGACGGCGACCACACGTACCGCGGCGCGAAGGAGGATATCGACCTCTTTCGGCCGCACCTGGCGCCGGGTGCGATCGTCGCGATGCATGACGTACTGCACAGCTTTGAGGGGCCGGTGCGCGTGTTTGCCGAGGAGCTGCTCGCCTCAGACCAATTCGGTCCTGCGGGTCTCTGCGGCTCGATCGGGTGGGCGCAATATCGGCCGGGCGACGGCGCGCGGTGGCGCGCCGCGCGGCTGGCCCTGGCGCGACGAGTGCGGCGACTGATTCCGTTTGCGGATGGGCGTGCGCTGACCGGCTTGCGGAAGCTGCGCTACAAGGTGTGGCGGGGGCTGGTACCTCACGCGCCGACGGATCCCGCCGAGTGGATACGGACGGTGAGCCTGGAGAATCGACGGTAGGTAATGCGACGGTAGGTACTACGACGGTAAACGACGGTAAGGGTTTACCGTCCCTTACCGTCGTTTCACCTACCGTCCCTTACCGTCGTTTTTAGAGAATTTTGCCGCGGCGGACGCGGAAGTCGACAATCTGCTCCGTCCAACTCCAGAGCGAGTCCTGCCGCTCCATCGGGACACCCGCCACCTCGTGACGGTGCCACCCATCCATGACCTGGGCGTCCTGCGTCCAGATCTTCACGCGATTGCGGGGGACGAGCCTTTCCCAGTTCTGCGCGATCGGTGGGTCGGCGTACAGGAGCCGGACCGTCACGTTGCGCGACAGGTACTCGATCGGACTCAGATCAACCTTCCCATAGAGCTCTTTGGGCTGCATGCGGCGCGCGCCCGGAAGATCGGGCAGGCCGTCCGAGAACATCACGATATTGAGCGGTGCCAGCACCAGGTTCTGGCGCTTGATGTGCACCGCCACGCGCTGGAAAAAGGCGTTGAAGTCGGTGAGGGCATCGACGTCAGGGAACCAGGCGCGCAGGTCGCGCTCGATCTCCGCCGGCGTCTTGCCGCCCAAGTCCTGAATCGGGTGGAATGTCTTGGGCTGGCCCACGACGTCGCCGCCGAGCGATCCGACAAAGACGTCGGTCGCCTGCTTGAGACCGCCGAGGCCGTTGACGTGCCCGTAGATGTACAACGCGGCGTAGCGCATCGCGTCGTCGAAGCGCCCGCTGTTGCGGAACGAGCCCGAGACATCGAGTCCCACCACCAGCGTCGACCGCGGCGGCGGCCCACCAGCTTTCGGCGCGCACGCGACCGCCAGGAGGCTGAGCGCCAGGACCACGCGCTTCATCGCGCCACCTCGCCGCTCACGCGAGCGGGGAAATGCGTGGCCGCGAGCACCTCGTCGATCGACTTGAACGGCAACGTAAAGTGGCCGCGGCCCGTGAAGACGACGAACAGGAAGTTCAGCCCCGCGGCAACCACCTGCAGAACCGGGAGCGACGCCAGCTCGAACACCTCCCGCGCCTCCTTGCGAAACCATTCGCGTTCCGCTTTGAGGGCCGCGATCGGCCCCTTCCAGTAGTCGGCCATCTGCGGCGCGGGCCCGTGGCCGGCTCCACCCTCGACGACCAACCCCTGGCGGCCGAGGAGCGCGATCATCGCCGGCGCGCCGAAGCGGCCGAACAGGAACCACGTCATGCCGCGCACGCCGACCCAGGCAAAGAACGCGAGTCCGATCGTCTCAATGGCTGTGAGCTGAACGCCCTGCTGCGCGAGCCACGGCGTCATGGCGTCGACCAGCTCGCGATACAGGAACAGCACCTCGAACATCGCCACGGCGATTTCGATGGCCACCATCGAGACAATCTGCCCGTACTTTTTGCTCTTGATGGCCTCGTTCAAGACTTGAATGCACGCGAAGCTGCCCGCGACCAGAACCCACAGGAACAGCCAGAGCAACATCATGAACGCGAACCCGTTGACCTCGTAGCCGGTGAGCTCGCCGAGCAACTCACTCGCCGTCGGCTTCAGCGTGAAGGTGAAAATTGTGGCCTCGATCATCGACCAGAACACCAACATGAAGAATGCGGGCCACGGCACGCCCGGACGGCGCGACGTCGCGTCCAGGACGGCAAGCGGCGACGTGATCGCGCCCTTCACCGTGCCGACGATGAGCCTCCCGCTCAACTGGATCAGGCCCCAGACCCAGCCGATGAGGACGATCAGGAAGCGCACCAGGCCCGCCCAGTAGAACCACGACATGCGCAGCACGTCCCACCACGCCAGCGCGACCGACTGCAGGAGCGTCACCGACCGACCGAGCCGGAACGGGATCGTGTACACCGCGGCCATCGTCAGCCACAATCCGCCGATGACCGCCATCGCCGGCAGGAACAGCAGCACCGACGTCGCGGCGAGACTCCAGAAGGACTCACCCCGCAGCACGAAATCGAGGATGCGCGCCTGGATGGGGACGATCCACGTAAACCCCGCGACAACCCACTGCACCAGTTGCTGAAGCACGAAGCTCCACTGTTGGGTCTGCCCGGCGTTCGTTACCTCTTGCATTCAGGGCTCCGGAGAGGGAGGTCGGCGGGCACATTGTTATAAAAACGGACCCCTCAAGTCAAGAAAACGGGCGTGATGGACGTCACGGGACCCTTGCGACTTGCGCAAAATGCCCATGAAAGGCTAATCATCTGGCGTGCCGGAAGACCCGAAGCGCTTGATCGTCGTCGGCGATCGTGTGCTCATCTCGCCCGAGGAGGGGGAGGAGCGCACGAACGTCGGACTCTATCTCCCTCCCTCCGCCATCGAGGGCCGCCAGGTGCAGGGCGGCCGCATCGTCGCCACCGGCCCCGGCACCCCGATGCCCGAGCCGGCGAGCATGGACGAGGAGCCGTGGAAGATTCACGGCGCTGAGGTGAAGTATTTGCCGACGCAGGCGGAGGCGGGAGACTACGCGCTCTTTTTCCGGAAAGCGGCCGTAGAAATCACATTCGAGGGTAAGACGTATCTCGTCGTGCCACAGGCGGCGATTCTCGTCCTTGTGCGAGGGAAGCATGGCTGACATCGGTTGGGCTCGTAGTCGCGGTGATCGTGCGGAAGGACAGGGACTCCGGCGCGGCGCCTGGTATCGCGTCGTCGAAAATCCGCCCAAGGACTTCGTGGTGCTGGATGTGCACCACGTGGAGATCCGGATCCCAAAAGCGGATCTCGAGATTCGGAGCGAGCGACCCAGCGCCTGGAGTGTGGTGCGCCAGCCACACCTGGTGTGCCCCGGATGTCACGCGCGGACCGTCGTCCCCGAGAATCGCAAGGACGCCAAGTGCCACGAATGTGGGCGCAGCTATGCGATTGACTGGAAAGATGCGGGGTGAGAGACGACCGTAGATAATACGACGGTAGATAATACGACGGTAAAGGACGGTAGATAAGGCGACGGTAAGTGTCACACTCTTCTCGCCGCTCTCGCAACCGCCGAGTAGAGTCTCCACGTCATCATGCCTGCTTGTCTTCGACGTTGTTCTAATGACCGCCAGCGCTCGTCATCAATGAACCCCAGGTCCTTCGCCACACGCAACGTGTAGGCGAGCTCCGCAAGCGAACCAACACTCATATCCGGGAATCGTCGAAATTCGGCGGGGCCACGCTTGGCGGAGCCTTCGACAATGTTGACCGCCGCAGAAAAAGCGGCGCGCCGAGCTTGGGAGGTCAACCCGTAGAGTTCATGTTTAGGAAACGATGTCGTTGCATCGTATACAGCCAGCACCAGCTCGTGACACAACTTCCAAGCGTGGATTCTCTCATGCGCGAGCATGAGGGAGTATCTCGGGAGGCGATCAACCACAACTCAAAATGGTATCTACCGTCGTTTTATCTACCGTCGCCTTACCTACCGTCGTTTCATCTACCGTCGCCTTGCCTACCGTCAGAGTTCAGGGGGCACATAGGGACTCGGCGCGGGAGCCTTAAGCTCGGGATCCGCACCCTTCGCGCAGAGATGCTCGAGCAGTTCGATTTGCCGCTTTTGAATGTGCCACAGCTCGTGCCATTGCTTGAATCGCAGCGAATCCAGCTTGTCGTGTAGATCCCGGATTTCAATCTCCGCCATCAAGTTGATCTCGTAATCCTGATTCGCCTGCATCCGGTCTTTGTGCGCCTGGCGGTTCTGGCTCATCATGATCACCGGCGCCTGGAGCGCCGCGAGCGTCGACAGCACGAGGTTCAAGAGAATGAAGGGGTAGGGGTCGAAGGGATGGGTCGCGAGCACCCAGGCGTTCACCACCATCCACACGAGCAGGATGCCTCCAAAGAGCCCGATGAAGCGCCAGCTTCCCCCAAACTGCGCCACCTTGTCGGCCACGTGCTCGCCGAACGTCATCGACGTCTCCATGTCCTGATGCACGAGCTTACTGACCCGCCCGCGGCGCGTGATCTTCGAGACCACTGAGTGCTCGAGCTCCGACAGCTTCTGATACTCGGCTTCGAGATAGGTCACGAACTTCTTGGCGCGATAGGTCTCGAGGCAGTTGGCGCAGATGCCACGCGTCCCTTCCCATTCCGGCCGGTCTTTTTTTATCAGGTCGATGATGCGGTTTTCCAACTTCTGCGGGGACGCGAGCGTGCGGCCCTCCACGGGAGCGTTACACAGCGAACAGTGCACCTTGGGCATGCGATCGTCTCCTAGGGCCTCGGCGCGGACGAAGTCTGTGCCGGTAGCTGCATGTGGAGCGTGTGAACGAGGAACGCCCAGCGATCGGTTTGCTCCTCGATCACTTTGGCGGTCGGCTTGCCGGCGCCGTGGCCGGCCTTGGTCTCGATCCGTATCAGCACCGGCTCGGGGCCGCCCTGCGCCGTCTGGAGCGTCGCCGCGTATTTGAACGAGTGCCCCGGCACCACGCGGTCGTCGTGATCGGCGGTCGTGATCAAGGTCGCGGGATAGTGCGTCCCCGGCTTCATATTGTGGATCGGCGAGTACCGCAGCAGAAACGGGAACTGCGCGACGCTGTCGGCCGAGCCGTATTCGGTCACCCACGCCCAGCCGATCGTGAACTTGTGGAAGCGCAGCATGTCCATCACGCCGACGGCCGGCAGGGCGGCGCCGAACAATTCGGGCCGCTGATTCAACACGGCACCGATCAGCAACCCGCCATTCGAGCCCCCGCCGATCGCCAGTTTGGGCGGTGCCGTGTAGCGCGCGGCGATCAGATACTCCGCGGCGGCGATAAAATCGTCGAACACGTTTTGCTTGCGGTCGAGCATCCCCGCCTGATGCCACTCTTCCCCGTACTCCGATCCGCCGCGCAGCACCGCCTGCGCGTACACGCCGCCCATCTCGAGCCACGCGAGCACGCCGATCGAAAAGCCCGGCGTCATGTTGACATTGAAGCCGCCGTAGCCGTACAGGTACGTCGGGTTCGAGCCATCCTGCTTTACGCCCTTCTTGTAGGTCAGGAACAGCGGAACCCGCGTCCCGTCCTTGCTGTGGTAGAACACCTGCACCGTTTCGTACTTCGCGGGGTCGAAGGCAATCTCCGGTGCCTTGAAGACGGTGGAGGTGCCGGTCGTGAAGTCGTGCCGGAAGATCGTGGTCGGATACAGGAACGACGTGAACGCGTAGAACATCTCCGTGTCGCGAGGCTCGCCGGTCACCTGCACGATCGAGCCCAGCGTCGGCAGCCCGACGTCGCCGGCCGGCTTGCCGTCGAGCGCGAAGAGGCGCAGCTGCGAGTACGCGTCGTGGAGGTAGCGCACGACAAACGTGTTGTGGACAATCTGCGAGCCTTCAATCACGTCCGGCGCCTGCGGCACGACTTCTTTCCAGGCGATCGGTGCGGGATGACGAACATCGACGGCGACGATGCGGCCACGCGGCGCGCCGTTATCGGTCTGGAAATAGAAGACGGGGCCCGTGTTGCCGACGAAACCGTAGGCCGCGTCGAAGGCATCGAGCAAGCGGACGACGGGTGCGTCGAGCCGCGGATGCCTGGCGTCGCCCAGGTCTTGATAGTAGACGCGATTGCGGCGGTCGGTGCCCAGCCAGACCGTGTAGACGGCGTAGCGACCGTCGGCGCTCACTTCGACGCCGAAGCCCCAGTCGGGATGATCGGGCCGTTCGTACACCAGGCGGTCGGTGGACTGGTCGGTGCCCAGCTTGTGGTAATAGACCTTCTGGTTGTGATTGACCTCGAGCAGCGGATCGGCGCCCGGCGCGGGCTCTGGATAGCGGCTGTAAAAGAATCCGGCGCCGTCGTGCGTCCATGCCGCGCTCGAGAACTTGATCCATTTCAGGTGATCAGGCCGGTCCTGCCGAGTCGCGACATCACGCACGCGGAATTCCTGCCAGTCCGAGCCGCTCCCCGACGTGCCGTAGACCATCGTCCTGCCGTCCTCGGCGAAGGCGAGGATCGACAGCGCGACGGTGCCGTCCGCCGACAGTGTGTTGGGATCGAGCAGGACTTCGGGCTCGGCGGTGAGCGCGCTTTGCGTGTACAGGACCGCCTGGTTCTGGAGACCTGAATTCTTGAAGAAGAAGTAGCGTCCGCCCTTCTGGAACGGCGCGCCGTATTTCGGATAGTCCCACAATTCCGTCAGCCGCCGCCGAATGCGCTCGCGCTCGGGGATCTGCTCGAGATAGGCGAATGTGACGCGATTCTCGGCTTCCACCCAGCCGCGGGTTTCCGGCGCGTCGACGTCCTCGAGCCAGCGGTAGGGGTCGGCAACCTTGGTCCCGTGGTAGTCGTCGACAACGTCGTCTTTGCGCGCGGGAGGATAGATCACAGTTTGTACCAGCATGAGTGTCGCGAAGAATAGAGGAGGCATGACGCGTAAACGTGCTCCGTGCCGCGCTTTTGGGATAGGGGTCCGCGACCGGCAATGCCATTTCGTGCGACATGCCGACCTGCACCGTGGGACTCGAGGCCGCGCGCACAATCCTCAAGGAACGGTTCGGTCACGCCCGCTTCCGCGTCCATCAGCTCAGAGTGCTGGGCCCGCTGCTCGCCGGCCGGAACGTCCTCGCCGTACTCCCCACTGGGGCGGGGAAGTCGCTCTGCTACCAGGTCCCCGCGCTGCTCGACGCCGGCCTGACGCTCGTCGTGTCGCCCTTGATCTCGCTGATGCAGGATCAAGTCGGCGCGCTGCGACGCCGGGGCATCGCGGCCGCCTACGTGAACAGCCAGCTCGATGCCACCCAGCGGCGCACCATCCTGGACGCGGCGACCGCGGGGCGGCTCGCGCTGCTGTACTGCGCGCCGGAGCGATTGGCATCGCTGACGCGACGCCTCGTAGCAGCCGGCACGCGGGTGTCGCTGCTCGCGATCGACGAGGCGCACTGCATCGCCGAATGGGGCAACGAATTCCGGCCGGTCTACCGGCGCCTCGGCGTGTTCCGCGCGGCGCTCGGACGGCCCCCGACGATTGCCCTGACGGGAAGCGCGACTCCGGCCGCTCGCACCGACATCCTGCACGTACTGCGCATGCCAGATGCCGAGGTCGTGGTGACGTCGTTCGATCGTCCCAATCTCGACTTGCGTGTCTGTCGCGTGCGAGATGATCGCGAGCGCTTCGCGGCGATCCGCCAGCGCGTCCGCACCGGGGCAGGAGCGTCGCTCATTTACACGCCAACCCGCCGCCTGACCGAGCTCGTCGCGCGCGCGCTCCTGCGGTCGAGTGTGCGCGCGGCCCCCTATCACGCCGGTCTCAGTCCCGGCATGCGCCGGCGTGTATTACGGGCGTTCCTCACCGATCAGGTGCGTGTGATCGTCGCGACGAGCGCGTTCGGCATGGGCATCGACAAGCCGGACGTTCGGCAGGTGCTGCATTGGGGTCCCCCGCCCACGTTGGAGGCCTACTACCAAGAGGCCGGCAGGGGCGGCAGGGACGGCAGGGCAGCCGAATGTCTGGTGTTGTGGCGAAGGGAGGATCTCGCGTGGGGCAACATTGCGCCCGCGATGCGGCGGTACGTCGAGGCGCGCCGGAACCACCGCGCGATCATTCTCCAACACTTCGGCGAGGTGTGACCCTTACCGTCCTTTACCGTCGCTTCTTTACCGTCCCTTACCGTCGTATTTTCCTGCATGCACGATAGCCTCTACTTCTCCGACCACCATCTCCAGGTTCGCGAGATGGTGCGAGACTTCGCCCGGAACGTCGTCAAACCCACCGCCCGCCAATACGATCTCGACAGCCGCTTCCCCTGGGACAACATCAAACGGATGGCGGAGCTCGGGCTGTTCGGGATTCCGTGGGCGGAGGAGTTGGGCGGGTCGGGGATGGATTATCTGTCCTACATCACCGTGATCCATGAGCTTGCGAAAGTCGATGCGAGTCACGCCATCACCGTCAGCGCCCACACCACGCTCGGCACGTCGCCGATCGTGGACTTCGGCACCGACGAGCAGAAGCGCCGCTTCGTACCCTTGCTCGCGCCCGGGAAGGTCCTGGGCGGTTTTGGCCTCACGGAGCCGGGCGCGGGCTCGGACGCGGGCGGCACCAAGACGACCGCGGTCGACAAAGGCGACCACTACGTCCTCAACGGCTCGAAGATCTTCATCACCCACGCCGGCGTCGGCGAGATCTTCTGCGTCACCGCGCGCACCGATCCGACCGCCAAACGCACGCACGGGATCACGGCCTTCATTGTCAGCAAAGACACGTGCGACCTCGACGAGGCGAAGCGCGTGGGGATCGGCCACGCGTCCTCTGCCGAGCTACCGAAGAACCGCGGCGTCCTGTCAGGCAAAAAAGAAGACAAGCTGGGCTGGCGGGCATCGGACACCCGTGAGCTGATCTTTCAGGACGCGATCGTCCCGAAGGAAAATGTGCTCGGACCAGTGAACAACGGCTTCCGGCAGTTTCTCCACACGCTCGACGGCGGCCGGATCGGCATCGCCGCCCTGTCGCTCGGGTTGGCCGAGGGAGCGTTGGACGAGTGTCTGGCGTATACGTCCACCCGCAAGCAGTTCGGCCGGCCGATCGCGAGCTTCCAGGGCGTGCATTTCGCGCTGGCCGACATGGCGACCGAGATCGAAGCCGCCAAGCAGCTCGTATATCATGCCGCCTGGCTCAAACAACAGGGCCATCCGTTCAAGAAGGAAGCAGCGATGGCCAAGCTCTACGCTTCCGAGCTGTGCATGCGCGCCACAACGAAGGCCGTGCAGCTGCATGGCGGGTACGGCTACACCACCGAGTACCCGGTCGAGCGCATGATGCGGGACGCCAAGATCTGCGAGATCGGCGAGGGAACGAGCGAGATCCAGCGCGTCGTGATTGCGCGGCAGTTGCTCGGCGGTCTGATCGATTGACCTAAGTCTCCTCTTTTCCTAGCTTTACCTTCATGCATTGGGCTCTGGCGTCTCTCAGCCGCCTCTCCAATCGAATCATCTCACTCCCCACGCCACATCGGCCGGGCGAGTTGGACTATTGCTGGGAAAACCACAGGCTCCCGGGGGGCGGCTGTTTCCCGCCGGGGCGCGAGGGTAACTGCTTTGAAGCGCGAAATACTGATCTCTGGAAACCCGCGAGAGACCCGCGTGGCCATTCTCGAGGACGACCGCCTTGTTGAACTCCTGGTCGATCGTCCCGACTCCCACCGTTCGGTTGGCGACATCTATGTCGGCAAGGTCGAGGCGGTTCTGCCCGGCATCCAGGCGGCCTTCGTCGACATCGGCGCCGAAAAGAGCGCCTTTCTCCACGCCTCCGATCTAATCGAAGCCGACGAAGACGAAGATCCCGAGGACCGTGAGCCGGACGACGCAGACGACGAGAACGGCAACGGGAACGGGAGCGGCAGTGGCAACGGGGGCAGCCAGCCTGAAGTGAAGCGCCGCGGCGGCCCTCCGCGGGAACGGTCTCGGCGGCGCCCGGCTCCCAACATCGCCGACGAGCTGAAGCGCGGCCAAACGAAGCTCGTCCAGGTCATCAAAGAAGCGATCGGGACCAAAGGCCCGCGCGTCACCGCGCAGGTCTCGCTCGCCGGCCGGTTCCTCGTCTACATGCCGTTCGCGTCCAAGGTCGGCGTCTCGCGGAAGATCGAATCCCGTGAGCAACGCGCCAAGTTGCGCGAGCTGGTCACGAAGCTCGTCCCGGCGGATTCGGGCGGCTGGATCATCCGTACCGTCGCCGATGATCTGACGGAGGCGAGCTGCAAGCGCGAGATCGACCACCTCCTCGGCTTGTGGAAGAAGATCACGCGCAAGCAGACGGGAGGCCGGGCGCCACAACTGGTCCAGCGCGAGACGAGCCTCACGCGGGGCATCGTGCGCGACCTGCTCTCGGACAACGTCGACCTGCTCCTCGTCGACTCCAAGCTCCTGTACAACGAAGTCGAGCAGTACTTGAAGCAGATCGACCCCGAGCTATTGCCCCGGGTCAAGCTGTACACCGCCGAGACGCCGCTCTTCGACGAATACGACGTCGAGGCGGAGATCCGCAACCTCTTCAAGCAGCGGGTCGACCTGCCGACCGGCGGGTACCTGATCATTCAGCCGACCGAGGCGCTGATCTCGATCGACGTCAACACGGGGCGCTACACCGGCAAGCGAGACCCCGAGAGCACGATCCTGCGCACGAACCTCGAGGCGGCGCGCGAGGTGGCACGACAGCTCCGGCTGCGCGACATCGGCGGGATCATCGTCGTCGATTTCATCGACATGGAGACCAGGTCGAACCGCGACAAGGTGCTCCAGGAGCTGCGCACCCACCTCGGCCACGACCGGGCGCGCACGCGGGCGTTTGCGGTGTCCGAGCTGGGCTTGATCGAAATGACCCGGCAGCGGGTGCGGCCGTCCCTGTGGCAGTCGATGACGATCGAGTGCCCGACCTGCTCGGGCACCGGCCGGGTGTTCCGGCCGGAGGTCGTGGTGCGGCGCATGGAGCGCTCGCTCAAGCGCGCCGGCGCCGATCACAAGGAGCGGCAGCTGTCGGTCCGGCTCCATCCCGAGGTCGCGCTCTACCTCGTGGAGCAGGAGCCTAACTTCCTGCGTCAGTTGGAGAAGCAGACCGGCCTCGAGCTCGAGGTGCGGGACGACCCGATGATGCGGCTGGATGAGTTCCGGATGATGGCTCGGCCGGCGGGTCGCGACGTGACGGAGCAATACGCCGTCGCTTGACTAAGCCCAAGTCTCTATTTAGGTTCCGCGCCCTATGAGTTATGCGATTTTTACGACCGGTGGTGCTCAGTTCCGGGCCGAGCCCGGAGTCACCATCAAGGTGCCGCTGCTCGACGCGAAGCCGGGCGACGAGGTCTCGTTCGACACCGTGCTCGTCGCGAGCGACGGCAAACATGTCGCGACCGGCACGCCGAAGGTGAAGGGCGCGAAGGTCACCGCCGAGGTCGTGCGGCACGGCAAGGGCAAGAAGGTTCGGATCTTCCGGTTCGCGCGCCGCACCGGCTATCGCCGCCACGGCGGGCACCGGCAGGACTTCACCGAGATCAAGATCGCCGACGTGAAGGTCGGCTAGGACCCTATGGCTCATAAGAAGGGCGTCGGCTCCTCGCGCAACGGGCGCGACTCGAATCCGAAGTACCTCGGCGTGAAGCGGTTCGGCGGGGAATTCGTGCGGGCCGGGACCATCATCGTCATTCAGCGCGGCACCAAGTTCCATCCCGGCAAGAACGTGCGCCGCGGTGCGAACGATACGCTGTTCACGACCATCGACGGTCACGTGAAGTTCGAGCACAAGAACAAGCAGCGGTTTCAGGTGAGTGTGTATCCGGCTGCAGTGAAAGCGGCGGCGAACAACTAGGCGGTAACAGGCGGTACAAGGCGGTAATGGGCGGTAGGGGTTTGCGGACCCTGCCGCTTTTTCATTGGTACACTAAACGAGATGCGACTCTCCGTTTGCGTGCTGACACTCGGATTGCTCGCGCATCCCGCTGAAGCACAGGTCCTCGCCGGGACGGTGCTGGACAGTGTGTCCGGAAAACCCATCGTCGGTGCACGCATCCTTCTCCTCGATAGCGCGGGCACGGCGATGAAGTCTCTAGTCACAAGCTCGGACGGTCAGTTCACCTTCAGCATTCCGCGCCTCGGTGAGTATCGCCTGCTAATCAGTAGGATCGGTTATCCGATCAGTCTAAGCAAACCCTTTCTTTTCAGTTCAGCCTTCACGGCACGCGTATCGCTGAGCTTGCCTTCGAACCCGATAACTCTCGACACCGTTACGGTCGTAGCGAAGGAAATCGAGAGACGGTTGCCATACTTGGCGGACGCCGGGTTTTACAGACGCAGACAGGAGGGGTTTGGACATTTCCTCACCCGCGACGAAATCGACAAGCGGGATCCCCTCCACCTTACTGACCTACTTCATGGGATGTCTGGAGTGCGCGTCACTTGCGGGGGACAGCAGCGGGGCCCTTCACAAGGCGGTCCCGGCTTGCAATGTACAGTCACCATGCGAGCCGCGAACACGATGTTCTTTCGCGGAAAATGTAACCCCAGCGTCGTTTTCGACGGTGTCTTGCTGCAGCCCGGCGGCACGGCTAGCGGTGGACTCAGCCTCGATGACCTCGTCAACCCATTCAATATCGAAGCGCTGGAAGTATATCCCGGACCCGAGGGTGTACCCGTCCAGTACTCAGGTTATTTGAGTCCTTGCGGAGCGATACTCGTCTGGTCGAGACGCTGAGACGGTAATGGGCGGCAAAAGGCGGCAACAGGCGGAATTTTCTTGTGCCCACATGCGTTCGATTGAGTAACCCGCTTGTCAGACTGAACGCTACGATCCACTGATGCTCCCCTATGAGCGCTTTCAAGCATGGAAGCTTTCTTACGAACTGACTCTGGATGTTTATCGGATTACCGCGACTTTCCCAAAGCATGAGCTCTACGGACTAACTTCGCAGTCCCGACGTGCGGCTTTCTCTGTCGTCGCCAACATCGCAGAAGGATCGGCGAAACGGGGATCCGCCGAGTTCAGGCGTTACCTCGACATCGCTCTCGGTTCATTGTCTGAGTTATCTGTCGCGTTGAGACTCGCCAAGGACCTGGAGTTGATGTCAGACGAGGCGTGGCAAACGATTGAACGCCTGCGGAATCATGCAGGGACGTTGGTGTGGCGATTGTATGCCGCAATCGACAAAAACAAGCGGCAGGTGGGTTCGCCACCTACCGCCCGTTACCGCCCAATCCCGCCTGTTACCGCCTAGTACTTCGGCGGCAGCGTCTTATACCTCTCCAGCAACTCCGTCTGTCTGCTCCGCAACCGAATGTCTTTGCCCCGTATGAATACGTGCTCGACCCCCGTCGAGAAATCGAAGGGATCACCGGTCCAGACGACGACGTTCGCAACTTTCCCCGCGTCCAGTGATCCGTACCGATCCGCCACGCCAAAGATCTCGGCGGGTGTGAGCGTCACGGCCCGCAACGCCTGCTCCCACGGCATCCCGTTCGCAACGGCGTTGCCTGCCTGCTGCCGCAGGTCTCTGGTATTCTCGGTCGCCGTCTCCATCAGCGCGACCTTCACGCCGCCCTTCGCGAGCAACGGCGCGTTCTCGTAGCGGATGCCGAGCGCGTCGTAGCTCGGAATGTTGTCGAGCGGCTCGACCAGCACCGGCACCCCCACCGCCGCGATCTCGCTCGCGATCATCCACCCCTCGGCGACCCCCGCGAGAATCAGCCGCAGCTTGTACTCCTTGGCGATGCGCAGCGCGGTCTCGATATCGCTGCGGCGGTTCGCAACCACGAGCAGCGGCAGCTCACCACGCAGCACCGGCTGCAGCGCCTCGAGGTCCGCCGCGCTCGCGCTGAGCGGCTGGATCTGCGCGCGGCGATAATCGGCACGCCGCGTCGCGTATTCGCGCGCGTCATCGAGTACGCGGCGCAGCCGTTGCGCCACGCCCGCGCGGGAGCCGCCGCCCGCGGCCTTGGACCCTTCGCTCAAATCGGCGACCATCGCGGTGGGTGATTTCACCCGCATCGCCTCGATCGTCGCGCCATCGAGATCGATCAACACCGCCTGGCCCCAAATCAGATTGCCGTTGGGCACCGCGAGGGTGGTGGTGATCCCTTCCATCCGGTTCACGGCGATGAGCGCGGACGCCGGATTGACGCCTTCGAGCACGTTGAAGGCAGCCGCGACGTCGTTGCCCCGGAAGGTGTACTCACTCGTATTGTCGACCGCGCCAATCTCCCGCAATCCCATCTGACCCGCGCCATCGATGAAGCCGGGTGTTACCCACTTGCCGGATGCATCGATGCGCGTCGCACCTGCCGGCACGGCCACGGTCGCTCCGACGGCGGCAATCCGGCCATCACGGATCAGCACCGTGGCGTTTTCGATCTTCGGACCCGAAACCGGATACACCGTGCCCCCGGTGATCGCGATCGTCTGGGCAAGCAGGAAGGCGATCATGGCTGCCCCAGCGTGAAGTCGGTTCTTGGTTGATGCGCCGGATCGTTGCGGTCGTAGACGAGCCAGCCGTCGTTGTAGACCTGAATCGCGCGGGCATAGACGGAAAGCGGATCGGCCGACCAGAGCACGACATCGGCCATCTTGCCGGGCTCGAGCGACCCGACGATCGAGTCGAGGCCGAGCACCCAGGCCGGGTTGGCGGTGAACCAGCGCACCGCCTGGTCCCGCGTGATGGGAATTCCGGCGCGCCGGCCGTGATACATCGCCTTTGCCGCCTCCTGATTGAGCCGTTGAATGCCGGATGCGTCATCGGAGTGGATCACCACGCGCCCACCCGCCTGCTGCACCAGCGCGGCGTTCTCGTAGATCCCGTCCATCGCCTCTTCTTTGAAACCCCACCAGTCCGACCAGATCGACACCGCCGTGCCCTCGCGCGCCAGCACGTCGGCGATCTTGTACGCCTCCACCGCGTGGTGGAACGAGCGGATCTTGAACCCGAACTCATGGGCGAGATCGAGCATCTGCATCATTTCGTCCGCGCGGTAGCAGTGGTTCTGCACGTAGATGTTGCCGCGCAGCACCTCGGCGAGCGACTCGTTCCGCAGATTGCGCTCCGGCGGATCGCCCTGGTGATCCTTGTTCCACTTGTCCCACTTCTGGCGATAGGCTTGAGCGGCGATGAATGCCGCGCGGTAGCCGGCCATGTTGCCCATCCGCGTCGACGGACCGCCGCGGTTTCCATACACGCGCTTGGGATTCTCACCGCACGCCATTTTCAGCCCGTAGTGCGCGCCGGGGAACTTCATCTCTTGCACCGAGCGCGCCGGGACGAGCTTCAACACCGCGCTGCGTCCGCCGATGAGATTCGCGGACCCCGGGAGCGCCTGGATCGTCGTGACACCGCCCGCGATGGCGAGCGGGATCTGCGGATCCTGCGGCCAGAACGAATGCTCCGCCCACACCTCGGCCGTCACCGGGCTCGTGGCCTCGTTGCCGTCCGATTCCCCGAACGTGCCGGGTGCGGCGTAGACGCCGATGTGCGAGTGCGTGTCGATCACGCCCGGCGTCACCCACTTGCCCGTGCCGTCGACGATCGTCGCGTCGGTCGGCGCCGTGACGTTCGCGCCCACCGCGACGATCCGGCCGTCACGGAACAGAATTGAGCCGCCCTGAATCTCCTGTCCCGCCGCCGTCATGATCGTGGCATTGCGGATCAGCACCGGAGGATTGGGATGGCGCTGATAGGTCGATGGATACTGGGGCCCGATGCCCGCATCCTGTGTGGCCGCCGCGGCTGGCGCGGCGGGTTGTGGGGGTGCGGCCGCGGTCGTCGTCCGTGCACCCGCTGAGGCGCAGCCGGCGAGGAGCACCGGCATCGCCAGCCTGGTCGACAGATATCGCATGAGGGATCTCCTGTTATTTCACGAGTTCAAACACCAGCGGCGCTCCCGTCGGCGCAACCCGCACGACCCGCCGCGGCGCCTGCTGGCTGACATGCATCACGAGCGGCAGCTGCATCCCGGACAACTCGAGCCGGTAGGCCGGGATGGTCCCCGCGGGCACCGCGACGTTCTCGACGCCGGCGACCTTCACGCTGACGACCTTGGTCACGCCTTCGCCGGACGAGAAGACGTTCAGGTTGAAGGTTTTGCCTTGCTCGAGCGCCAGCGCGGGCAACAGGACCGCGAGCGCGTTGTCGTCGATCGTCCCCGCGGTAACCGTCGTGTCGACCGAGATCGTCTTCGGACCGCCGGGCTGCGGCGTCTGGCTCGTGCCCTTCACTCGCCCGCCCGCGTAAACGAGATGGATCTCCGTGTGCTGGCCCTGAACCACGCTGGTCTGATCGGTCCGACGCATCGACAGGTCGCTGTTCAGCACGGCCGTCGACTGTTGCTGGACGAACGCACCAATCACGGTCGATTCGGTATAGACGATCGAATCACCGGTGACGACAACCTTCGAGGTCTGACCCCCCAGTGCGTTGCCTTGCACCAGTGCCTGGAAGCTGTCGCTGTGCGCCACGATCTGACTGCGATCGAACGCCACCGGCCCGCCCGTCGGATTCAGGTCGGCCGGATCCATCGACTTGCCGCCGACATCCACGAGTCGCACGGGCGCGATCGCCTTGAGCTTGTCGTATAGCGCCTTGGCGTCGCCGACCACCACGATCGTGAGCGCATCGCGTTTGAAGACGCGCTGCGCCGCGGCGCGCGCGCGCAGGGCACTCACCGCCGTGAGGCGTTCGCGATAGCGCTGGATGTAGTCCGCGCCGAGCCCGAGCAGCCGCGCCGACGTGACGACCTGCGCGATTTGGCGCGGCGTCTCGATCGTCAGCGGGAAGGAGCCGACGAGGAACCCCTTCGCCGCAACGAGCTCACTGTCGGAAATGGTCTCGGTGCGTATCCGGTCGATCTGATGGAGCAGCTCCGTCAGCGCGCTGTCGGTGACCTCGGTGCGGCCCTCGAATGTCGCTTGCCAGAATCCCATGCCGCGACTGCGCCGCAGCGCGGCGTAGGAGCCGTACGTCCAGCTCTTCTGCTCGCGCAGGATCATGAACAGGCGGGAATCACTGCCACCGCCCAAGACGTGCGTCGCGATCCGCGCCGGGTAGTAGCCGCTGTCGGTCGGGAGGAAGGTCGTATTGCCGATCACGATATTCGACTGCACGGAGCCCGGCCGGTTGACGAGCAGGATGTCCGTGCCGCGTTTGGTGGGGACCGCGGGAAATGCGGGCGTCGGCGCCGCGGCGCCGCGCCAGGTGCCGAACGCCTCGGTCGCGAACGCGCGGGCTTGCGGCAGGGTGATATCGCCTGAGATCACGAGGAGCGCGCCACCGGGACGCAGCCGCCGCGCCGCGAACCCCACGACGTCGTCCCGAGTGATCGCCTTGTAGGCGGCAACGCTCGTGGTTCGGCCGTACGGATTGCGGCCGTAAATCTCCTTCTGGAACGCGCGCGCGGCGACATTATCGGCCTGCGACAGCTCCACCTCGAGCGACGAAAGGAACCGCGTGCGCGCGAGCTCCAGCTCCTGCTCGGGGTACGTCGCCCGTCGCGTCACATCGCCGAGCAGCGAGAACGCCAGATCCGCGTGATCGCTCAGCACGTCGGTCGAGATCGTCAGGAAGTCGTCGCCCGTGCTCGCGCCGATGCTCCCGCCCACACCCTCGATCGCGGCCTCGATCTGGTCGGCGGTGCGCGTGGGGGTGCCCTTGGTCAACAGCTCCGCGACCAGCGCCGCGACCCCTTCTTTGCCGGCGGGATCGTACGCGGTTCCCGCGCGGAAGCTGAGACTCACCGAGAGGGTCGGCTGCTCGTGATTCTCGACCAGCAGCAGGGTCATCCCGTTCGGCAGTGCGACATCCCGGAACGGCGGGAACTGCACGGGCCGGAGGCGACTGGGAGCCGGTGCCTTGGTGGGGAAGGGCTCCTGGGCGGAAAGATGGAATGATGGAATGAATGATGGAATGATGGAAAGGAGAAGCAGTAGTCCAGTCCATCGTTCCATCATTCCCACATTCCGCCGGTTCATTGGGCACCTCCGCTCGCCGGCGCCGCACCCGCACGAACGACCACCAGCGTCAGATTGCCGGGCGCCAGGTAGGTGTTCGCGACCCGCTTCACATCGTCGCTCGTCACCGCGAGCAGCCGGTCGAGATCGGTGTTGATCTCTTCGATCGACGTATGAAACGTCAGGTAGTGATGCAGCTCCTCCGCTTTGCCCAACGTGGTCTCCCGGTTGGTAATGAAGCCGGCGCGTAGCGCGTTCTTCGCCTTGTCGAGCTCGTCCGGCGTAATGCCGTTGGCACGAATGCTGTCCAGTTGCACCCCAATCAGGCTGTCCAGCCGGTCCGCCGGCACTCCCGAGTTCACGATACCGTACGCGACCCAGATCCCGGGCCCGTTGCGCGAGCCGAACGGGTTGAGAATGGCGCCCGACCCGACCGCGGCCTTTTCCCGCCGCACGACCGAGACGTTGAGCCGCGAGCTCTCGCCCTGGCCGAGGATGATGTTGAGGATCTCGAGCGCGGGCGTGTCGGCGTGGCGATGGTCCGGAACGCGGTAGATGCGGAGCACCGCGTCCAGATTTGCCTGCGCGTCATGCACCTCGCGGCGCCGGGGAACGGTGCCGGTCGCCGTCGCATCGCACCGCGGCGCTTCCGGCACCGGGTGACTCGGCGCCCCCGCGAAGTACTGATTCACGAGGCGGCGCAGCTCGCTCGGCGCGAAATCGCCCACCACGACGAGGGTCGCGTTGTTGGGCGCGTAGTAGCTGTCGAAGAACGCCTGGACATCCGGAAGTTTCGCCGCGTCGAGATCGGCCATTGAGCCGATGACGGTGTGGGCGTAGGGGAAGCAGCTGGTGCTGTCGAACGGCAACGTGAGACCGTCCGTGAACGCACCCTGATAAGGTTGATTGTCGACGCGCAGCCGGCGTTCCTCTTTGACCGCCTGCCGCTGGTTCTCGAAGTTCTCCTGGGTGATCGCAAGCGAGCGCATCCGGTCTGCTTCCGCCCAGAGCGCCAGGTTGAGACGGTTCGACGGCACCGTCTCCCAATAGTTCGTGCGGTCCTCGGCGGTCGAGCCGTTGAACTCGCCGCCGGCGCGCTCGATCAACTTGTTGTGCTCGGCCTTTTTGATGTGCGCCGACCCCTGGAACATCATGTGCTCGAACAGGTGCGCGAACCCCGAGCGGCCGGGGCGCTCGTTGCGCGAGCCGACCTCGTACCACACATCCACCGTGACGATCGGCGTCGAGTGGTCTTCGGAATAGATGACGCGCAGGCCACTGGGCAGCGTGAACTGCTCGAACGCGATTCGTCCGGCGGGAGCAGTGGCCGGCGCGGCCTGCGCGATCAGCGTTCCAGGAAGCACCACCAGCAGCACGAACAGTTTATGCATGGGTTCGAGACTCCATAGGGAAAAGCGCCAGCGCGTTGGTTTCGAGGATAGCCTGTTGCCGCTCGTTCGTAAGCGGCAGGGCCAGGAACTGATCGATGTTTTGCCGGAGGTCTTTCACACCGGGGCTGGGCCAGTCGGTGCCCCACAGCACGCGGTCCGAGATCTCCGTCAGGCGAGGAAAGTACTCCAGCAGCTTGGAGGGCGGAATGCCTGAGACATCGAGCCTGACTTTCCTATGACGTCTCAGGATGAAAAACGCTTCCTCCATGTAGAGCGGCCGCCCGCCATGGGCCATCACGAGTTGCAGATCCGGAAAATCGATGGCGACATCGTCCAGCTCCATGGGATTGCCGAATTTCGAGCGCGCGCCCGGGAAGATCGATGTGCCGGTGTGGATCATCACCGGCAGGCCGCGTTCTTCACAGCGCCGGTAGATCTGGCCAAGCGCCGCGAGGCCGTCGGTGTAGGCGTTGGCGGGGAAGGCCTGGTGCGGCGGATGGATTTTGAGCAACCGGATGCCCATATCGATCAAGCGATCGACGTCGCCCGCAGGATCGCGCGTGAAACGCGCGTGCACGCCGCCATAGGGCAACAGCCGCTCGGGATTCGCGCGGGCGTAGGTGGCGGCGAATGTGTTGGTCGAATCGTCGAACCCCATGATGTCGGGGCTCGGATAATTGACGAGGCCGACGCGCCAGACGCCCGATTTGTCCATCATCTCGAGCAGCGCGCGGGGATCGTCCATCAGGGAGATGAGGACCTCCCAATGGTCCTCTTTCCCCTTGCGCATCGCCTCCTGGACTTTGGGCTTGAGGTCGCGCCACGGCTGGATATGGATGTGGACGTCGGTGATACGGCTCAATCGCCCCAGGCGTAGAACCCCTTTCCCGTTTTCTTCCCCAGCTCGCCCTTGCTCACCTTCTCCTTCAGAATCTTCGGCGGCTCGTACTGCGGTTTGCCGAGCGTCGCATGCAGGTACTCGGCGATCGCCAGGCGCACGTCGAGGCCCACGAGATCGGTCAGCTTGAGCGGCCCCATCGGGTGGTTGTAGCCCAGCTCCATCGCCTTGTCGATGTCTTCCGCGCTCGCCACGCCCTGCTCGAGCATGCGCATCGCTTCGAGGCCGAGGACGACCCCTAACCGGCTGGACGCGAAACCGGGGGAATCGCGCACGACGATCGGCTCCTTGCCGAGCTGCCGGGCGAATTCCACGGCGCGCTCGGCCGCGGGCCGGCTGTTGCGTCCGTGGGTGACGACCTCGACCAGCTTCATGACGTACACCGGATTGAAGAAGTGCATGCCGACCAGTCGCGCCGGGTGCGCCATCGGGGCGGCGATCTGCCCGATCGATAATGAAGAGGTGTTTGTGGCGAGTAGGGCATCGGGCGGCGCCGCGCGTTCGACATCCGCGAAGAGGCGCTGCTTGATCGCCAGGTCCTCGACGACCGCCTCGATCACGATGTCGGCCGTGGCGACCGCGGCACCGAGCTGCGGCTCGGCGCGCAGCCGCTCGTGGACCTGATTCCGCTCCTGCTCGGTGATCTTCCCGCGCTTCACGCCACCTTCGAGCAAGCTCTCGATTTTACTCATCGCCAGGGGCAGGGCATCGGGTTGTGCGTCGGTGAGCCTGACTTTGCATCCTGCGAGCGCAGCGATGTAGGCGATGCCGTGCCCCATCGTGCCGGCGCCGAGTACGGCGACGCGAGGGGGGTTCACGCGGCTCGGCTCCCGTCGACCACCCGCCGCGCGCGCTCGGGATGGTTGGTGCAGAGACCGTCTACGCCCCAGTGCACCAGGCGCTCCATGTCAGCCGGATTGTCCACCGTCCACGCAATGAGCGTCGCGCCCAGGCCGTGAACCGCCTGCACGAGCCGCTCATCGATCGTCGTTTGCTCGGGCCAGAGTGTCTGCGCCGCGGCGTCCGCGAGGATCTGCTTGGCGGACGGCGAGCGGACTTCCGAAAGAATCCCCCGCGCCAGGGTCGGCCGTTTCTCACCCAGTCGCCGGATCACAGGCTCGAGAAAGCTGTGTACCGCGTACCCGGCCGGGTTCGGGCCGCGCTCGAGCGTCGCGAACAACCGATCATCCCAGCGGGGGTCGAGCACTTTCACCTCGACGAAGACTCTGAGCGTGCCGAGCACGTCGAGCGCCTGCGCGAGCGTGGGAATGGGCTCACCGTTCGCGAGTGGCACGGTCGCGAGGTCCGTCGCCAGCGTCTGCGCGATCGGGAGGCCGATAATGGACGGATCGTGGTGAACGACGATTTCTCCGTCGATCGTGGCGTGGACGTCCAGCTCGACGCCGTCGGCGCCCTGCCCTCGGGCCGCGCGGAAGGCGGCGAGGGAGTTCTCCAGCTCGATGCTGGAGGCACCCCGGTGGGCAATCACCAAAGGCTTCACTGTTGGAGGCTGTCGGCTCTCTTCGGCTCGATCCAGTCCGGTTCTTTCTCGATGTCGTGCACGGTCGCGATGTCTTCGGGGCGCGGCAGCACCGACTCCAGATAAGCGGGATACTTGGCCGCGTCGATCGGCTGCCCGTCCACCGTGAACGTCTGGTGCGCGTACATCCCGATCCGGCGGTTGAACTTGAGATCCGGCACCTTGAGCTGCCGCTCGCGCTCCGGGATAAACATGTTGAGCCGCTCGACCAGCTTCACGATCTCCTGGCGGTACAGATTCCGCGCCAGCTCGTTCAGCTTGCTCTTGTCCGGCTCCGCGCCGTTGGTGGGATTCTCGCGTTCGTCATACCGCCCCTTGAGTCCCCACACGTACGCCCAGTGCGCGGACGAGGAATTGTCGGTTCCAAAGAGGTCGAACGCCGTGGGGATCCACTTATAGAAGAACCGCTGCATCACCTCCGGGGGCATCTTGCCGGCCTTCACGATGCGCAGCAGCCCGTTGTTGCCGGTGCCCAGGTGGTACGACTCTTCCTTCAGCATCGGACCCATCGAGCGGGACAGCGGATCGAACGCCGAGACGGACAGCATCTTGAGCTGGAACTTGCCGTCGCGGTCGATGAACTGGGTGTAGGTGAAGAAGTCGAGCCAGTTGTCGACGATCTCGTTGAACGAGCCGAGCAGCCGCTCGCCCTCGTCGGCGCGCCGCTCGAGCAGCTTCGCCGCTTCGCGCTTGCCCTCATCACCAAAATGGCTGCAGAGCAGATAGGACATCTGCCAGCCATGCCGCATCTCTTCGGTCATCACGCGCTGCAATGACAGGAGGTCATACGCGGAGGGCGCGTGCTGCAGCAGGTTGCGCTGCTGCTCCACCGAGGCGAATTCCGTATCACCCTGGTAGACGATCAGGTTGAGCAGCGCGTCGCGGATGCGCTGGTCGGGGATGTGCATCACGGTCGGCCATTTGCGCTGGCCCTTGTAGTGCCCGAACTCGATGTGCGGCACCTCGGGCTCCCCGAACTTGGCCTCGAACCCGTACTTGCGAAGATCGCCCTGCGGGAGACCGATCGAGTCCTGCCAGTAGCGGAAGTAGTCGATCCAGTCGTCGAAGTTGTGAAGTTTGCGGACCATCAGCGATTCCTTATGAGTTGGCGTGCTTCGGGAGTGGCGAACAGAATCTCTTGATCGGCGATTTCGACGTCGAGCATCTCTTCGAGTGTGCTGTGGAGCGAACGGTACAGGGCCGCTTTCGCCTTACGCACCGCCAGCGGCGCCATGCCCGCCCAGCGCTGAGCGAGGGCCTGGGTCTCCGGGGCTAGGGCCTCGGCCGGGACCACGCGATCGAACAGGCCGAGCTGGGCCGCTTCCGCCGCCGGGACCATGCGGGCGCTCCAGACCAGCTCGAGCGCCCTCGAGATGCCCGTGAGCCGCGGGAGGAAGTAGCTCCCACCCCAGTCCGGCCCGAGGCCCAGCTTGTGAAATACCTGGCCGATCGACGCCTGATCGGACGCCAGGCGGTAGTCGCACGCAAGCGCCAGGTTGGCGCCGCCACCGGCCGCGGGACCGTTCACCGCCGCGAGCACCGGTTTCGGCGCGTTGCGAATTGTCAGCGCGATCTCCTTGCCGGCCCGCACGAGCTGTTCACCCTGTGTGCCCAGCACGGCGAGGTCCGCCCCGGCGCAGAACGCGCGTCCGGCGCCCGTGAGGACGATGACCCGCACAGCGTCCGCGGCCGCAAGCATGCGCAGCGCCGCGAGCAGATCTTCGCAGCCGTCGGGGTCGAATGCGTTGAGCTTCTCGGGCCGGTTGAGGGTGAGCGTCCCGATGTGATCGGTGATCTCGACCAGCACGCGCTCGTACGCCGCCATCAGACGCGCTCCACGATCATCGCGATGCCCTGGCCGACGCCGATGCACATGGTTACCAGACCGAACTGCGTGTTCCGGCGGTGTAACGCGTGGACAAGCGTGGTCAGCAGTTTCGCGCCAGTGCAGCCGAGGGGGTGACCGAGCGCGATGCCGCCACCGTAGATGTTCACCGTTTCCGGATCGAGCTTCAGCTCGCGGATGCAGGCGATCGCCTGCGCCGCGAACGCCTCGTTGAGCTCGATCAGGCCAATGTCGTTGATCGTGAGGCCGGCACGTTTGAGCGCCTGCTGCGTCGCTGGAATCGGTCCGAGTCCCATGCAACTGGGGTCTACGCCGGCGACGGCGGTCGCTACGATGCGAGCCATTGCCGCCCCTCCCCGCCCTTCGCCGCCCTTCGCCGCCGTCACCAGCAGTGCAGCCGCCCCGTCATTGATCCCGCTCGAGCTCGCTGCCGTGACCGTCCCATCCTTCTTAAAGGCGGGTTTGAGCTTCGATACCGAATCCAGCGTCGTCCCAGCACGCGGATACTCGTCCTTGGCGAACGTCGACCCGTCGGGCAACGTCACCGGCACCAGCTCATCCGTGAACACGCATTCCTTCAGCGCCTGCTCGGCCCGCCGCTGGCTCTCGACGGCAAACGCGTCCTGCTCGGCGCGGCTGATCTTGTAACGCTCCGCCACCACTTCCGCCGTTTCGCCGAGCGAAATCGTCCAATCCTTCTTCATGCGGGGATTCACGAAGCGCCACCCGACCGTCGTGTCAGCGGTCTCCGGAGCCTTGCGGCTCCACGGCTCGCCCGACTTGAGCATCACGTACGGCGCGCGCGTCATACTCTCGACCCCGCCGGCGACGAACGTCTCGCCTTCCCCCGCCTTGATCGCCTGTGCCGCGCTCGCGGCCGCCTGGAGGCCGGAGCCGCACAACCGATTCACCGTCTGCCCTGGTACTTCGACCGGGAGCCCGGCGAGCAACAGCGCCATGCGGGCGACGTTGCGGTTGTCCTCGCCGGCCTGGTTGGCGCAGCCCAGAATCACGTCGTCGATGGCCCGAGGATCGATTCCGGAGCGTTCGACGACCGCTTGGATGGGGACTGCCGCAAGGTCATCCGGCCGCACGCCCGCCAGCGCGCCGCCGTGCTTACCAACAGGAGTCCTGAGGGCCTCAACAACAAAGGCCTCCCTCACAGGGCGACCCACACAGTCTTGGTCTCGAGGTAACCGTCGAGCGCCTCGCGGCCGAGATCGCGGCCGAATCCCGATGCTTTAAACCCGCCAAAGGGCGCGCCGGAGTCGTAGAAGTTGTACGAGTTGATCCACACCGTGCCGGCGCGAATCGCCTTGGCGGCGCGGTGCGCTTTCTGGATGTCCTTCGTCCACAGCCCGGCGGCGAGACCGTAAATGGTGTTGTTCGCGAGCTTCACACCCTGCTCGAAATCGTCGAACGTGAGCACGGCAAGCACCGGCCCAAAGATCTCTTCGCGCGCGATCGTCATGTCTGGCTGCACGCCGTCGAACACGGTCGCTTCGACGTAGTAGCCCTTGCCGTTGGGCTTCGCCGCCTTCCCCCCGGCCACGAGCTGCGCCCCTTCGTCCACACCGCGCTTGATGTAGGAGAGCACCGTCTCCTGCTGTTTCCTGGAGACGAGCGCGCCGAGCCGGGTGTTTTTATCGAGCGGATCGCCGGGCGTCATTTTCTTCGCACCCTCAGCGAGCTGCTCGATCACCTGCGCATGCACCGATTTCTCAACCAACAGACGCGATCCGGCAGCGCACACTTCGCCTTTGCCGTAGAAGATTCCCGTCTGCGCGCCGCGCACGGCAGCTTTCAGGTCGGCGTCGGCAAAGATGATGTTGGGACTTTTGCCACCCAGCTCCATGGTGACGCGCTTGTTCGTCTCGGCGGCCATCTTCATGACCTGCCGGCCCACCTCGGTCGATCCGGTGAACGAGATCTTGTCGACATCCGGGTGCCGCACGAGTGCGGCTCCGGCCGTCGCGCCGCCGCCCGGCACGACGTTGAACGCGCCCGGCGGCAGGCCCGCCTCGAGCGCGATCTCGGCGAAGAGCAGGGCCGTGAGGGGCGTTTCCGACGCGGGCTTCAGGACAACCGTGCACCCGGCCGCGAGGGCAGGGGCGAACTTCCAGCTCGCGATGTTGAGCGGGAAATTCCAGGGCACGATCGCGCCAACGACGCCGATCGGCTCGCGCAAGGTGTAGGTCAAGAACGGGCCTTCGACCGGCAGCGTGTCGCCGACGATCTTATCCGCCCACCCCGCGTAGTAGCGCAGCGTGTTGATCGTCATCCCGATCTCGATCTTCGACTCGAACAGCGTCTTGCCGTTCTGTGCCGTCTCGAGCCGGGCGACTTCGTCGAGCCGTGCTTCCAACAGATCCGCCGCCTTAAAGAGGAGTTTTCCTCTCTTCCTCCCTGACATGTCCCGCCACGCTTGCGATTCAAAGCAGGTCTTCGCGGCGCGAACCGCATTGTCAACGTCCGCGGCATCGCCCTGGGCGACGTCGGCCAGGTTCTCTTCGGTGGCCGGATTCTCGACGCGGAAGCGTTTCCCAGAGCTTGCCGGCCGCCACTCGTTATTAATGAAGAGGTCGGTCTTCACTTCCCTTTGAACTCCGCCACCCGCTTCTCCTGATTCGCGGCGATCCCTTCTTTGGCGTCTTCGCTCTGGAACAGCTGCTGTTGCAGCTCACGCTCGATCGCGAGCGCCGACTCGAACGGAACCTCGGCTCCCGACTGCACGGCGCGCTTGATCAAGCCGACCGCCTTCGACGCCTTGTGGGGCGGACAGAATTGTTTGGCGTAGAGGAGCACCTGCTCCCAGAAGTCCTTGGCGGGGAAGATTTCGTTCACGAGCCCGATTTCCTTGGCGCGGTCGAACGAGAACAGCTCGCCCTTCACCATCAGCTCGATCGCCAGCGGCTTGCCAAGGAGACGCGCCATCCGCTGGGTGCCACCGGTTCCCGGGAGCACGCCGAGGTTGACCTCGGGGAGACCGATCTTTCCGGCATTCTCCTTTGCGAGCCGGATGTCGCACGCCATCGCAATCTCGAGACCGCCGCCGACGGTGTGCCCATTGAGCGCCGCGATCGTCAGCTTGGGCGTCTGCTCCAACCGGTTCAACGTCTCGTTGGCGTGCAGACAGAAGAAGTATTTGAAGCGGGGCGTGACCGTGTTCAGCATGCCGATGTTCGCGCCGGCCGAGAAGAACTTGTCGCCGTGGCCGCGCAGGACGATGACGTGCACCGTGTCGTCGAAACGCGCGCGGAGGATCGCCTCGTCGAGCTGGCGCATCATGTCATACGTGTAGGTATTGGCCGGGGGATCGTCGAGCGCGATGATCGCAAGCCCGCCCTCGCTCCGGTACTGCACGAGTGTCTTGACCTGCGGTTCTGTCATTGTTGCCATGGGTTACTTAGCCTCCGGATGAGTCTCGACGAAGCCGCCGAGGAAGATGCTCGTCATGAGATCGGCCAGCCGCGCGGGATCGATCGCGCCGGCCGGGTCATACCAGTTGTAGATCCAGTTCATCATGCCGAAGAGGATGTAGGCCGCAGCGCTGCGGTCGGGGCCACTCTGCTCGGGCGCCGCCTCCTTGAGAATCGATTCGAGCAGATCGACGTAGCGCCGCTTGATGGCACTGACGCCCTTGGGCGACGCCTCGTGCGACAACACCTTCATCTCCGGCATGTGCTGCGCGAAAAACGCGACATGGTGTCGGATGAACGCCTGCAGCCGTTCTTGCGGATCGGTCGCCGCGGTGACGGCGCGCCGCGCGCCGTCCAGCACCTGCGTGAAACACCGATCCTGGATCAGGGCGAGCAGGTCTTCCTTGCCGCGGACGTAGTAGTACATCCCGGCCAGGGACATCCCGCTCGCCGCCGCGAGATCGCGCATCGTGGTGGGATGGTAGCCCTTGTCCGCGAAGACCCGGGCGGCGCGGGCGAGCAGGTGGTCGAGACGCTCGTCGTATGGTCGCATGAGTTCGAACGATCGTTCGAAAGTGGAAGCTATGCCGCCGGCGCTGTGCTTGCAAGGCTAGCTTCTTAATATCGAGCACGATCTCACGTCATAAACCGGAGCCCGATGGCCCACCCGCACATGGTTCCAGCAGTCCCCCCTCCCGATGCCGCGCTGATTCGGGCGTGGCAGGGGGGCGACGAACAGGCGGCGGCCGAGCTGGTCGGGCGTCACGCTCGGCCCCTGGCGCGTTTTCTGGCGGGTGCCGGCGCGCCCGAGGCGGACGTCGACGATCTGGTGCAGGAGACGTTCATCCGCGCGTTTCGGAGCGTGGACCGGTTTCGCGGGCAGTGTCAGTTCCGCACCTGGCTGCTGACGATCGGCGGCAACGTGCTGAAGGATTTCGGACGGCGGGCGGCGCGGCGGAAGGTATTGCCCCTGGATGAAGGCGTTCGCGACTGGGCCGGAGACCCGCATGAGCATGCCGAGGCGAGCGAAGCCGAGGCGTTACTCGCGGCGGGTCTGCAGAAGCTGCCGCGGTTGCAACGTGAAGTCTTCCTGCTCAGAGCCCAGCAGGGGCTGGAGTACGAAGAAATCGCGGCAGCGCTGGCGACGACACCTGGAGCAGCGCGCGTGCACTACCATCATGCAGTTCGCAGGCTGAAGGAGATAGTGAAATGAAAGGCGACGCTGTGAACGGCGACGCTAGGCTCGAGGGCCTCGCGAAACAACTCGGCCGCAAAGTCGCCGATCGACTCGACGTCGAGGCGACGGCGGGGTCGGTCGTCGCCCGGCTGCGCGAGCAGCCGGTGCGGCGTGTGTCGTGGGTCCAGGCGAGCTGGCTGAGGATTGCGGCCGGGCTGGTCATCGTGGTGGGGGGGGCCGTGGCTGTCCGCCAGACGTTCGTTCGCGACATCTCCGTGCACACCGCCCACCTCGTCGCTGACGACCTGAACGATCTCTCGGCCGATGAGCTCCGCGACGTGCTGGCGACGTTCGATCAGATCATCAGCAGCGATAGTGTGGCCGTACCGGAAGGCAGCACGGACTTACATGAACTCGACGCGCAGCAGCTGCGGGCAGTACTGCGCTCTCTGGAGGGATAAACATGAGGAAGCACATCCTACTCAGCCTTGCCGTCCTGCTCGCGGGGGGGGCGGGGGGACGTCTCGCCGCCCAGCAGCGTGACAGCATGCGCGCGTCGAGCGACACCGCCGAGGCAGGACGCCTGCGGGCGCAGATCGAGCAACGGTTCAACGATCGCGTAAAACAGGAGCTCAACCTGAATGCCGATCAGACCACGAAGCTGCGCGACACACAAGAGCGCTTCGGCACGCGCCGCCGTGCGGTGATGCAACAGCAGTTCGAGCGCCGGCGCGCGCTCGACGGCCAAATGCGACCCGGCATTCCGGCGAATGCGGACAGCGTGAACAAGCTCATGGACGGGATGCGCACCGGGCGAGCCGAGATGGTCAGGATTGACCAGGATGAGGATCGCGAAATGGCGGGATACCTCACCCCGGTCCAGCGCGCCCAATTCCTGCAAATGCGCGAGCGCCTCATGCAGCGCGTGGGCGAAATGCGCATGGAACGGCGGGAAGGGCGGGGAGTCGAAAGAGGCGGGCGTATGGGCGCGCCGGCTCCGCGGTTGCGGGGAGGGCGACGGGGTCGGGGGATCTAGGACACCGGGGAGTCGAGGACGCTGGGTTGGAAAGGACGCTGAGTTGGAAAAAATGTAGGGGCGCAGCATGCTGCGCCCCTACGTTTATCCAGCCCCCTTCGAGTAATCGCGTGGCTAGCTCAATGCCTTGCTCAGCTGCTCGCAGCGACCGAGTAGCGTCGGATCGCTCACGCGAGCACCGGCGCCGTCCAGGAAGCCTGCGAGAATCCACGGATTACCACCCACGCCGCCCTGCACGGGCTGCTTCGGGAAGGTAAAGCTCATCCCGGCCGGAATGACGGACAGCGCCTGGCTGCGGACCGCCTCGTGCGGGCCACCCACCGGGTTGTCGTTGTTTCGGAAGATGACCTGAATGCCGAGCCCCGCATACGCCAGGCTCGCGTCCATGCTGATGAACGGCCCGGGGCTGTTCTCGCAGCTCGTGATGCCGAAATCGGCGAAGGCGTTTGCCGGAGTTTGCTGGGCGTGCGTGAAGCCATAGCGGCTGCCCTGTACACAGCGGCCGAGATAGATCTCGTCGCTGGTCGGCGTACCCTTCGCGTCCACGAACTGCACCCAAATGAACGGGTTGCCGCCCACGCCTCCCAGCACCGGCTGTTTGGGGATCGTGATCGACTGCCCGGCGGGCTGCAGCGACAAGTCCACGACCTTGTCAGCCGTGTACTCGTGCGTCCCCTTCAGGTTGTTGCTGAAGGTCATCTCCACGCCGAATCCACCCAACGCAGCCGCACCGCTGAGCGTGATCTGCGGACCGGGGTTGTTGCTGCAGTCCACGGCGTCGAGCTCCGCGTTCACGCTGATCGGGATCTCCAGGTCAGTGATGTTGATGTGGGGCAGGGACGATGACGAGGCAAACGACGGGGCAAGCGGCTGGTGTGAAGTGTCGCGACAGGCGCCGGTCAGAATGAATGCGCTCGCGAGGGCCGCGGCGTGCAGCCCGCGCGAGCGGGCCAGGAAGTTTTGCAGATGCATGGTTCGCTTCTCCTTTTGCACGGAGATGGTTGCCAGAGCTGCGAGAGCTTCCGGTCGCACCCTCGGAGGCGCGACCGGCCCGAGCGTTGGGCAAGGCATGTGCCGGGACGCCCAGGGCATCCGCGTGGTCGGGGGGAAGCGCAAAACGTTGCGTGTCGGCGACACCCTGGGCGATTACCTGTCAGCGTTTCGCAATCACAAAACGTCAGGTCAGCCCATGTTGAATTTTGCTGCGTTACCTGGCGCGTGGTTCGCGCATCTCCGCGGAGGGAATGGGCGTGACTATATTTCCGCCCCTCGCCCGAGTGGCGGAATGGCAGACGCAACGGACTCAAAATCCGTCGGGGGCAACCCCATGAGAGTTCGACTCTCTCCTCGGGCATCAGTCACGACGTTGCTCATTCCTCTGTTGTATGCACCGCTCGCCACGGCGCAGCAGCCATCACTCCACGGCACCGTGGTCAGCACCGAATCCGGTGAACCGCTCGGCTTCAGCATCGTGAGTCTGCGCCCGAACGGCGGGCGCCAATTCACCGACTCGGCCGGCGCGTTCGCATTCACCGCCCCAGCCGCCGGGAGCTATGTCCTCAGCGTCCGGCAGATTGGCTACACGCCGCTCGACACCCAGATCGTGATTCGTGGCGACAGCACGACCGTCGTGCGGGTCGCCCTCCGGCATCTCGCGATCGAACTGCCTCCGGTCACGATCGCCGGCAGCCAGTGCACCAAACCCGGCCGTCCCGATTCGAGCGACGCTGCGCTGTTCGCCGTGTTCGACCAACTGCAGGAGAACGCGCGACGCTTCGCGCTGCTTGTTGACTCCTACCCATTCCACTACGAGCTCGAGCTGTCACTGCGGGAAGTGAGCCAGCGCGGGGACACGGGTCGCCCCGCGATCCGCCGGCTGCGATTCGAGAGCACCGACACGCATCCATATGCGGTGGGTCGCGTCGTCGAGCCGGGCTGGGGTCCCTGGGGCTCTCCCGACAACGTCCTTGTCATCCGGAGCGCGGACCTCGAGGACCTCGGCAACGAGGACTTCATCGCCAATCACTGTTTCCATCTTGCTGGTCGCGACACGATCGGCGGCGAAACGCTGGTGCGGCTCGACTTCGAGCCCGCGTTGCGCATCGGTTCGGCCGACATGGCGGGCACCGCGTTTCTCGATCCCACGACCTACGAGCTGCGCTACACGATCACCACGCTCACTCGGCCGGACCGGTCGGCACTGACGAACGTGAAGGCGATGACGTTCCGGACCCGCTTTCGCAACATCGCGCCCGGCGTGCCCCTCCAAGACTCGTTGACCGCGGTCACGACGTACCGCTACGGCAGGCGGACCAAAATCGACACCCAACGCACTGTCGAGGTCAGGTTCCGCCGACAGCCCTTGCGCTAACGTCCCCCGTTGGGGGATATGGGGGCCTCTCAGGAGGCCACCCATGACACTGCCGCTGCTCCTCGTCCTTCTTCAGGCTGCTCAAGCCCCCGTAGGCTCGGTCGCCGCCTGGACGCTGCATTTCCCCGGCGACCTCCGCTGGGAGCAGATCACGCCTGCCGGCGCACTGCTGGTCGCGAGCGATGCCGCGCTCTCGGGCGTCGACGTGGAACGCGGGCAGATCGCCTGGCAGAAACCGGAGCTCGGCGGCCTGCCGGTGGACAGCGTGCGCATGGTCGAGGGATCGCTCCTGATGGAGGCGGCGAAGCCCGGCCTGTCGCTCATCTTCGACCCGGTGACCGGCACCGTGCTCTTCGACTCGCGGCGCTTGAATCTGACGCGCGTCGTCACGCGTCGTGTGCTGCCTCAGACGGGGACGCTGCTCGTGCACGGTCAACGCGCTTCGGGTCCGCCCGTGGTGGCGCTCTACGATCTGGCGACCGGCACCCAGCGCTGGGTGAGTGAATCGCTCTTCCAACAGACCGAGCCGAAGCGCGGCGGCCTCGGCGGCCTCATGCAGGGTCTGGTGCGCATGGCCTCGGCGGCGACCACGCTCGAAGTGCTCCAGGCAGGGCCCGAGGTGATCGTGGTCCACACGCTGATGGGCCTGCGCGCGCTCGATGCGAAAACCGGCGCGATCCGCTGGACGGCGACCTTGCCGATGGCGCGCTCCGGCGCGGTGCCCCATCAAGTCAAGCTCTATCCCTCGCTCGCCAGGAACGACCGCATTTACGTGAGCTACGACGACCGGCTCATGGCCTACCGGCTCGCCGACGGACAGGCGCTCTGGGCGAAGCCGGCGAACGTGGACGGCTGGATTCGGGACATCGTCCAGCATCCGGCCGGCATCATCATGTTGCCCGTCGGTCCGCCACCCGATCAAGCGACCGGCAACGTCCGCATCATCAACGGCGTGGTGCAGACCGGCCTGAACGTCGCACGCTATGACGACGGCACGATGATCGCCGCGAAGCCGCTCCGCATGCGCGGTACCGTGAAGGACGCCATGGTCACCGGTGACGCGGTCGTCCTCGCGGTGGACGCCGATTCGAAGACGTTCGTCAATGTCCTGAACGTCGCCACCGCCACCCTGCGACTGCAGAAGGACGTGAAGATCAAAGGCCAGCTCGACTATGCCGAGCTCGTTCCCGCGGGTCTGTTGTATGTCTCGCGGCCGGATGCCTCGACCAACGGCGAAGTGAACGTCATCGACCTGTCCAGCGGCGAACCGAAATACAAAGACGCGATCGAAGGCGGCAAGTCATCCCTGCTGCTCCACGCCGCGGAAGGAAGCACGCTCTACGTATACGCGAACAAGGACCGTCATCTCTACGCCGTGAATCGCCAGGACGGCGCCTATCACGCGCTCGGTGGAGAGATCAAGCTGCAAGGCGATGAGGATCCCACCGCGCTCGAGGTTCGCACGGCGGGCCTCGTGCTTACGTCACCACAAAACATGGTGATCGTCAGCCGGGACGGGCAGATCAAGCAACAGGTCTACAATCCCGCGCCGCAGCTGCCCGGACTGCTGCGGGCGCTGTACCGGATCAATTCGGTCCGCGCCGGACTGTACGGCGCCGCGGCGTCCGCCTACGGCGACGCGTTTGCGCAGGCCTCGCGCACCGCGACCGACACGACCGCCAAACGCATCACCAGCCAGCTGGCGACGGCGTACTCGCAGGGCGGAGCACAGCTGAGCGGATATTCACAACAGGCGGGCGCGCTGGCGTCGAAGCGGTTCAAAGCCTCCCTCGCGACGCCGAGCGCCGTGTTCGTGCTCACGCGCTCGCCCGATGGGAACGGCAACGTGCTGCTGCAGATCGACAAAGACAGCGGGCAACCGCGCTCGCGCGTCGACCTCGGGAAGCAACGCGAGCCCGTCTATGCGGTCGACGACATTTCGGGGATGCTTTTCTTACAGACTACCAGTGGAACGTTGGCTGGCTATCGGCTGTGAGAATGTAGAATGTCCAATGATCAGGGCTCCGTCGCGGTCGTAATCGTGAAGGCGCCGCTCGTCACGCTGGTGGCACCGTCGGCGCTCGCTTGCAGCGTGTACGTGCCCGCTGCATTGACGGAGAGATTGCTGAAGGTCGCGATTCCATTGGTGGGTCGTACCGTTGTCGTGCCGCCCAGTGCCGCGCCGGTCGAGTTCGACGCGAGACCCATCGTGATGCTTGCCGTGAACGCGCTGTCAATACTGCCCAGAGAATCGCGGACGAGGACCTCGACCGGCGGCGAGATCACCTGACCGACGTTCGCGGTGTTCGGCTGGACGAAGAAGTCCAGTACGGCGGCGCCGTTGCCGGTGCCGCCATCGCCACCGGATGTGCCGACGAGACCGGAGCCCGTGCCGCCAAAGCAGCCGCCGCCCGTCAGCGTCACCAGCGTGAGAATTAGGGCGGCGTGTGCGATTCGCATTGGTTCGCTACCCACCCAACCCGCCGCCGTTCCCTCCGGTCACCTTTTTGTGGTAAACTGGGGGCCATGCCAACACAGGTTGCAGGCCGCAAGATCGACCACCGGGACGGCCAGTGGATCGTCCCCGACCATCCAATCATCCCGTTCATCGAAGGCGACGGCACCGGGCCCGACATCTGGCGCGCCTCGGCGAAGGTGTTCGACGCGGCAGTCGCCAAGACCTCCGGCGGCAAACGCAGCGTCGTGTGGCGCGAGGTGTTGGCCGGAGAGAAATCATTCAATCAGAACGGAAGCTGGCTGCCTGAAGAAACGCTCGCGGTCATCCGCGAGCACCGCGTCGCGATCAAAGGACCGCTGACGACACCGGTGGGCGGCGGCATCCGCTCGCTGAACGTCGCGTTGCGTCAGATTCTGGACCTGTACGCCTGCATCCGGCCCGTCCGCTACTTCGAGGGCGTCCCGTCCCCGATGAAAGCCCCCGGCAAGCTCAACATCATCATCTTCCGGGAGAATATCGAAGACGTCTACGCCGGGATCGAGTACAAGGCGGGCAGTGCCGACGCCGACGCCGTGATCCAATTCCTGCAGAGCCGCTTCAGCGCCAAGATCCGCGCAGGCAGCGCGATCGGCATCAAGCCGATGTCCAAATTCGGCTCGCAGCGGCTGATCGTGAAGGCGATTCAGCACGCCATCAAGCGCCGCCTCCCGTCGGTAACACTGGTGCACAAGGGCAACATCATGAAGTTCACCGAAGGCGCGTTCCGCGACTGGGGATACGAAATCGCGAAGGAACGCTTTGGCCAGCAGACGGTAACGGAAGCAGAGGGTGGCAAGGCCACAGCAGGCACCGGCACGGTCATGATCAAGGATCGCATCGCGGATTCCATGTTCCAGCAGTTGTTGTTACGCCCGGACGAATACTCCGTCATTGCCTCGCCCAATCTCAACGGCGACTACCTGTCCGATGCCGCCGCCGCGCAGGTCGGCGGCCTGGGCCTCGCGCCCGGCGGCAATGTGGGTGACGGCTACGCGGTGTTCGAAGCGACGCACGGCACGGCGCCCAAGTATGCGGGGCAGGACAAGATCAATCCAAGCAGCGTCGTCCTGTCGGGAGTCATGATGTTCGAAGAGCTGGGTTGGGACGACGTCGCGCACGCGATTGTGCGCGGCCTCGAGGGTGCGATCGGGGCCCGGCGCGTCACGTACGATCTCGCGCGGCAGATGCCGGGTGCCACCGAGGTGTCCACGTCTGCCTTCGCCGATGCCATCATCGAGCACCTGTCATGAAGACTCTTGTTTCGACGCGCCCCCTCGCGAGCCTCGAGACACCGCTGCTCGCGGTCGTCGTTGCCCAGGGATCGGCACCGCCGGTCCAGGATGCGAGTCTCGACCGCGCCATCGCGTCAGGGGATTACAAGGGAAAGAAGGACGAGACGTTACTCGTCTACGGCAGCGGCAAAGCTTCGCGCATCTTGCTCGTCGGTGTGGGAAAGCCCGGCGACATCACCCGCAACTCGATCCGCCGCGCGAGCGCGATCGCCGCGAAACGCGCACGGGGCCTGGGTACCAAGTCCCTGGCGCTGGCGGTGTCGCGGGAAGCGCGCGGAGGCCTCGGCGCCGCCGAGCTGGCCCAGGTGGTCGTCGAAGGCGCCGCGCAAGGCGGTTGGCAGTTCACAGAGCTCAAGAAGCAGCCCGAGGACGCCAAGCCGGAGATCGAGACCGTCGAGCTGGTGGTCGACGCGCCGGACAAGACCGCGGCCGAAGCCGGACGCCGCATCGGCGACGCCATAGCGGCGGGCTACCTCTTCACGCGTAATCTCCAGATGCAACCGGGGAACGTGTGCACACCCAGCTACCTCGCCGAACAGGCCCGCAAGCTGGGTGCGGCGCACGGGTTCACCGTCACGATCCTCGACACGGCGCAGATAAAGAAGGAAGGGATGGGCGCGCTCCTCGCCGTCGCCCAGGGCAGCGCCGAGGAGCCCCGTTTCATCGTGCTCGAATACCAGGGTGGCAGCGGAGCCCCTGTCGCGCTCATCGGGAAGGGAGTGACGTTCGATTCCGGCGGCATCTCGATCAAGCCGGCGCTGAACATGGAGGACATGAAGTTCGACAAGTCCGGCGCGACCGCCGTGCTCGGCGCATTCGAAGTGTTGGGGCGGCTGAAGCCCAAGATCAACGTGGTCGGTTTGATCCCGGCCACGGAAAACCTGCCCTCCGGGACCGCCATCAAGCCCGGTGACGTGGTGAAGAGCCACCTCGGCAAGACGATCGAGATCATCAACACCGACGCCGAAGGCCGGCTCATTCTCTGCGACGCGTTGTCCTACGCGCGCCGCTACAAACCGGCCGCGGTCATCGACGTGGCGACGCTGACCGGCGCGGTGGTCATCGCGCTCGGCCACCACGCGATCGGCATGCTCGGCAACGACGAGACCCTGCTCGCGGAAGTGCGCGACGCGGGCGAGCGCGCCGGGGAGCGGTGCTGGCCGCTGCCGCTGTGGGAGGAATACCGGGAGCTGCTCAAGTCCGATGTCGCCGACGTCAGGAATTCCGGCGGCCGCTCCGCCGGTACCATCGCCGGCGCGTGGTTCCTCCGTGAGTTCGTCGACAGCTTCCCGTGGGTCCATCTCGACATCGCCGGCACGGCATACCTCGAGGGCGAAGGCGCAGCACACGCGAAGGGGCCAACGGCGATCGGCGTTCGTCTGTTCACGGAATTCCTGCTCAAACGCGCCGGCGCGTGATTCCTCCATGGGCGAGGGCGAGCCTCCTCGTCCTCGCCCTGTTGCCGGCGGCGCTCGCCGCCCAGGTGGATACGGCGGGTCGAGCCAGGGCGGCGCGGGACACGTCGGCACGGGATACCACGGCGCGCGACACGACGCCCGCCCTGCTGCCGACGTTTGCGCCCGCCATCATGTCCGGCCCCATGCCGCTGGGCACGCGCTACACCTTCACGACCGACTCCGTTCTGCTGTCGAACGCGCGCACGCTGAGTGATCTGCTCCTGCACATTCCGGGCGTCTTTGTCGCGCGGGGCGGCTGGTATGGAGAACCCGAGATCGTGTTGTACGGCGGCCGCGGTCCCGCATCACTCGAGGTCTATTGGGACGGCGTGCCGATGCTGCCGCTCGGCCGTGACTCCGTCTATCTCGATCCGGCGCGGATCCCACTCGGGCCGATCGAGCGCGCCGACGTCATCGTGTTGCCCGCATCGCTCCGCGTCTATCTCGTGACCGCGCAGCACCGCTCGACGACGCCGCGCACCCAGATCGGAATCGTCACCGGCCAGCAAGACATCGCCGATTATCGGGCAGGCTATGCCACGCGCGCCCGATCGGGGTTCGGCATCTCGATGCTCGCCGATTGGGCCAGCATCGGCGTCGGCTTACCCGGCCACACGAGCCCGCCGTTCGGCACGAGCGATATCTGGCTGAAGGCCGATTACGTCCCGGAAGGTGGACGGCTCGGCGCATCCTTCCAGGTGTCGAGCTCGAGTTGGCACCGGTCCGCCGCGCCCGACGGCCGCGTGGACCCGTGGCGCCAGGATCGCCGCGACCGGCAATTGCGGCTGTTCGTCGCGCAGCGCGATGACGGCCTCGGGTGGCGATTCACGGCCACGGTAGGGACCAGCGGGATCAGCCATGACACCCTGGTTGCGGAGCGGACCATCTCAGTGGCCAGCGTCGAGGCCATTCAGGCGTGGCCCCATGCCAGCGTCACCGCGATTGCGCGCGTTGGCGCCGCCGGCATGCCGCAGCAGTTCGAAGGGCGCGCCGGATGGATGCCGATCCCTCCCCTCACGCTCGCGGGAACGATTCGCCAGACGGACTACTCCAATCATCGCGCCGGTGTCCGGGCATTCGCCACGGCGGGACTGACGCTGCCGCTTGGCGTCTCGGCGCGGGTCGAGGTGGCGTGGCAGCACGACGTGCAGGCACCATTCGTGACCACCGATCAGGTGCAACAGACGCTCGACGTCGCGGGGTGGGTACGCTTCGAGAATCGCCTGCTGACGCTGGAGGTGGGGCGCGGCAGGCGCGATCCGTTCGCGCCGCTCGGGTTCGCGGACGGGATCAAGACCGTCGACTCGCTGAATCCCACGCCGCTCACAGAATTCGTCGCGGCCCGCGCGATGATTCGGCTCGCGCCCGGATTCGCGCTGGCCGGGTGGTACTTCGACCCGGCCGTGGGCGGGGGCGATTTCGAGCCGCCCCGCCACGGGCGCGTGTCGGCAACGTTCTACTCGAAATTCTGGCGCGTCTTCAAGAGCGGGATCTTCGCCCTGCGCGGCGAGGTGGCGATGGAGTCCTGGAGCCGGTCGGCGCTGGGAGGGCTCGACAGCACCGGCGCGAAGCGGGCGATGGCCGGATCGAGCTTCGTCGACACCGACCTCGAGATGCAGCTCGCCGGGGTCACGATCTTCTGGAGCGTGCAGAACATCAACATCATGCGCTCGAGCTTCGTCGAGGGGCTGGGGTATCCCAGGGCGGCGCAGCAGTATGGCGCCCGGTGGTTCTTCAATAACTAGCGCACCCGACTACATTTAACGCCCTGTGCCGCGTAGTATGACAGGCTTCGGCTCCGCCGAAGATCGAGTGCTCCGCGGACGGCTGCGAGTCGACATCCGCACCGTCAACCACCGCTATTTCAACCCGCAGCTGAAGCTGCCGGCTGACCTGGCCGGGGTCGAGACCGAACTGCGCGAGCGCCTGCGCCAGCTGCTCGAGCGGGGGCATGTGGCGGTGACGGCCCGCTGGGTCGAGGCGCCAGGTCCCGAGCGCGCGGTCGCGGTCGACTTGGAGCGCGCCCGGCAGGTGATGGCGGCGGCGCAGCAGCTCAAGAAGAAGTTGAAGCTGAAGGGCACGGTGGATCTCGCATTCGTGGCGCGGCAGCCTGACGTCATCACGGCGACGAATGGCGGGAGCGGAGCAGGAGGAGGCGAGCAGCTCGTGCAGTGGTCGGACATCCAGACCATCGTCGAGCGCGCCGCCCGGGACGTCGTGGCCATGCGCGAGCGGGAAGGGAAGGCACTGGTCGGCGAGCTGAGCCGCCGGCTCGATACGCTCGAGGCCGGCGCGCGGGCCGTCGAAGCGCAGGCCCCGGCGCGGCTCAAGGCCGAGCATGCGCGACTCAAACAGGCCGTCGCCGAGCTGACGGCGCAGGCGACGGTGGACGAGCAGCGGCTGGCGCTCGAGATCGCCTTGCTGGCGGACAAGCTGGATATCACGGAGGAGCTGGTGCGCTTCGAGGCGCACGTGGCGGCGGCCCGCGCGGCGCTGCAGTCCGAGCAAGCGGTGGGGAAGCAGCTCGGGTTCCTGGCGCAGGAGCTGCTGCGCGAAGTCAACACGATGGGCTCCAAAGCGAACGACGCCCGCATCACGCAGACGGTGATCGCGATGAAGGGTGACCTCGAGAAGTTCCGGGAGCAGCTGGAGAATCTGGAGTGACGCCACGAATAGTCGTCTTGTCCGCGCCATCGGGTGGCGGCAAGACGACGATCGCGAGGGCGGTGCGCGAGAAACACCCGGACGGCTTCGGATTCTCCGTCTCGGCGACGACGCGCAAGCCCCGCGAGAACGAGCACGACGGCGTCGATTATCATTTTCTGGGGCGGTCGCAGTTTCTCGAGGCCGTGGGCGCGGGACACTTCCTCGAGTACGCGGAGTACGGCGGCGAGCTTTACGGCACGCTGAAGCGGGAAGTCGAGAAGGTCTGGAGCGCCGGCAGGCACGTGCTGCTGGACATCGAAGTCGAAGGCGCGAGGCAGGTGCGCGAGCAGTATCCCCCGCCGCGCTCGATGTCGATCTTCATTCTGCCGAGCGAACCGCGGGTGCTGCTCGAGCGGCTGCGGCAGCGGAAGAGCGAGTCGATCGAGCAGATCCGGTGGCGGCTCGACCGGGCCGAGTACGAGCTGCAGCAGGCGACGCTGTTCGACCGCTGGATTCGGAACGACGATCTGACGACCGCGGTCGCCCAGGTGGTGGCGATCGCGAACGAGAATAGCGCGCGCGGGCGCACGCGCGACAAGAAAGACTTTGAATGGATCACGAATTACGGACGGATGCTCCGAACACTGTACGATGAGCTGCACTAACCGAAAGGCTGAGCAATGCGGATCGTGACACCGGCAGAAGTCGCAGGACAGACACAGAACAAGTACCTGGGCGTCCTCGTGGCCGCCAAGTTCGCACGCTTCGTGAATGATTTCCCCCGCGACCGGTCAGTGGATTGGGAGGAGAAGCTCACCACGCGCGCGTTCGACGAGCTCGTCCGCGGCGGCCTCAAGTACCGCCTGGTGCGGCGGCGGCGCTCGCAGGAAACCTGATGCCGTTCGCCGGCCGTCACGTCGTGCTCGGCGTGTCGGGCGGAATCGCGTGTTACAAGAGCTGTATCCTGGCGCGCCGCCTGACCGAAGCGGGCGCCACGGTCGACGTGGCGCTGACGGCGGCAGCGGCCGAGTTCGTGCGTCCGCTGACGTTCGAGGCGCTCACGGGGCGCCCCGTGCTCACGTCGTTGTGGGAGCGGGGACGCGCGCTGGCCCACATCGATCTCGCGAAACACCCCGACCTCATCATCCTCGCGCCGGCGACCGCCAACACCCTGGCGCGCTGCGCGATGGGGATGGCGGACGACCTGTTGACCGCGCTGCTGCTCGCGCGTGCCGATCGACCCGTGCTCGCGGCGCCCGCCATGAACGACGCGATGTATGCGAACCCCGCCACGACCGCGAACATCAGCGCGCTCCGCGCGCGCGGCTGGCACTTCGTGGGGCCGGAGATCGGCGCGCTCGCCGAAGGGCCGAGTGAACGACCGGGGCGGATGAGCGAGCCGGACGCGATCTTCGCGGCGGCCGAGCGGCTGCTGGGACAGACCACCACGAGCAAGTGGTTCGGCAAGCGCGTCGTGGTGACCGCGGGGCCGACGCGCGAGCATCTCGACCCGGTGCGCGTGATTACGAACCCTTCGAGCGGCCGGATGGGGTACGCCCTCGCGGAGGCGGCGCGTGCGCGCGGCGCCAACGTGGCGCTCGTCACCGGGCCCACAGAATTGACTCCGCCTCCAGGCCTCGAGACCACACGCATCGAGACGACGGAAGAGATGCAGCAGGCACTCGCGTCCCTCGTCCCGAACGCCGACGCCCTCATCATGTGCGCCGCGCCCGCGGACTACCGGCCCAAGAGTCCGGCCGACAAGAAACGCGCGCGGAGCGCCGGCGCGTTGACCGTGGAGCTCGAAGCGACGCCCGACATACTGGGCTCGCTCAAACGGCGCAAGGGGATGGTGGTCGTCGGGTTCGCGCTGGAGACGGGCAACGGACTCGCGAACGCGCGGTCCAAGATGCAGAATAAAGCGCTGGATTTCGTGATCCTGAATGACGCCACTGAGCCCGGCGCCGGATTCGAGGTCACGACCAATCGCGTGACGATCCTGGGACGCAACGGTACGCAAGTCGACTTGCCGTTGCTGCCCAAGCGCGATGTGGCCGAACGCATCCTCGACGTCGTGGAAGAGGCGCTTTGACCGACAGCCGGGCTCTGGCAGCGGAATACTTAAAACAGCAGCGGCTCTTGGGGGGAGATTCCGTGATTCTCCCGACCATCTCGCCAACCCCCGACTTGCGTCCGGGGTTAGACGACCAAACAGCCACAGCCGCTCCCGCAGTTCTCACCCCCGGCGCAAGCCCGGGGAAAACCCACATTGCCGCCGATCTTCCACCTGCGGGCCTGAGGTTCGATCCGCCGTCGAGCGACCTGTTCGCCGCCGATCCGATCCAGCAGACCCAGTCGCTCGCGGCCGTCGCGGCGCTCATCGCGGAATGCCGCAAGTGCAAGCTGTGCGAACGCCGCACGAACACCGTCCCGGGCGAAGGTCCGGCCACCGCGCGCCTGGTGGTGATCGGCGAGGGGCCGGGCAAGACCGAAGACGAGACCGGCCGTCCCTTCGTCGGCCGGGCGGGCGAGCTGCTCACGAAGATCCTCGAGGCGATCAAGCTGCCGCGCGATCAGGTCTTCATCTGCAATGTCGTGAAGTGCCGGCCGCCGGAAAACCGGTTGCCGCAATACGACGAAATCGCGGCGTGCCTCCCTTACCTCCACCGCCAGATCGAGCTCGTGAAGCCGAAGGTCATTCTCGCCATGGGCGGGACGGCGGCGCAGAGCGTGCTCAACACCAAGCAGTCCCTCGGCTCATTACGCAATCAGGTTCACCGGTTCCGCGGCACCCCTGTGATCGTCACGTATCACCCGGCGGCGCTGCTCCGGAACCCCAACTGGAAGAGACCAACCTGGGATGACGTCCGTATCGCAGCTCGCCTCCTCGAGCGCTGACAGAGCCGGCGAGTTCGCCGGCCGCCAGACGCCGTGGAGCAACGAGGCGGAGCAGGCGGTCCTCGGCGCGATGGTGCTCGACCAGGATGCGGCGCTCAAAGCCGCCGAAATCCTGGACGACACGATGTTCTACAAGGAAAGCCACCGGCTGCTGTTCCGCTCGATGATTTCCCTGACCGAGCGCGGCGATGTCATCGATCCCGTGACGATCCGCGACGAGCTGAGCCGCCGCGGCGACCTCGATCGCGCGGGCGGGATGGAGTACATCGCCGCGCTGATCGACGTCGTGCCCACCGCCGCCAACGTCGAGTATCACGCCAAGATCATCCGGGACAAGGCGGTGCTCCGCCGCCTCGTCGAAGCGGCAACGGGGATCATCCAGGACGTCTATGAGGGGCACGGCTCCGCCGGCGAGGTGCTCGACAACGCCGAGCATCGCGTCTTTCAGGTCGCGCAGTTCCGCCGCGCTGAGGAATTCATCCGGATCAAGGAGCTCATCTGGCCGACGATGGAGCGGATCGAGCAGCTCCAGTCCGGGGCCGGCTCGGTCACCGGGGTGCCCAGCGGGTTCGTCGATCTGGATCGTCTGACGGCGGGGTTCCAGCGCGCCGATCTGGTCATTATCGCCGCCCGGCCGTCGATGGGAAAAACGGCGCTGGCGCTGAACATCGTCCAGCACGCCGCGATCGAGCACAACACGGGCGTCGCCTTTTTCTCGATCGAAATGTCGAAGGACGCGTTGGTGCAGCGGCTCCTGTGTTCGGAGGGGCTGGTCGATGCGCAACGGCTGCGCCGCGGACAGCTGCGGGATGACGACTATCCCAAACTCGCGCGGGCGGCGGGGTTGCTCGGCACGGCGCCGATCTGGATTGACGATTCCGGCTCCTTGACGCCGCTCGCCATGCGCTCGAAGGCACGGCGGTTGAAATCCGAGCACAATATTTCGCTCGTGATCGTCGACTATCTGCAGCTCATGCAAGGTCCGGGCGACGTCGAGAACCGCCAGCAGGAGATTTCCTACATCTCGCGCTCGCTCAAGGCGCTGGCCAAGGAGCTCGACGTTCCGGTCGTGGCGATCTCGCAGCTGTCGCGCGCGCCGGAGCAGCGCGGTGGCGAGCACCGGCGGCCCCAGCTGTCGGACCTCCGCGAATCGGGCGCGATCGAGCAGGACGCCGACGTCGTGTGCTTCATCTACCGGCAGGAATTCTATGACGGGCCCGTCGATCCCAAGACCAACGAAAGCATCGAGGGCCTCGCCGAGGTGATCGTCGGCAAGCAGCGCAACGGCCCGACCGGGACGGTGAAGCTGCACTTCAAGAAGGAGTACACCCGATTCGACAACTACACCGCGCGGGAGTCGCCGGTGGAGGCTGGCCGTGTCTAAAGGCAAGTCCGTCTTTCGTTGCACGGAATGCGGGGCCGATCAGCCCAAGTGGGGGGGGCGCTGCGATAGTTGCGGTGCGTGGAATTCGCTGGCGGAGGAGCCTGTCGGGCGGAATGTCGGAAGGTTGGAAGGTCGGAATGAAACTGGGGCCGTTCCCGTCCAACTGTCCACCATTCCAACGGCCAGCGCGCAGCGCTGGCGGACGGGCCTCGCCGAGTTCGACTTCGTCCTGGGCGGGGGCATCGTGCCAGGCTCCGTGACGCTCGTCGGCGGCGAGCCGGGCATCGGCAAGTCGACGCTGCTGATGCAATGCGCCGCCCGCCTGGAGAACCAGGGCGTCTCGACGCTGTACGTCTCGGGCGAGGAGTCCCCCGACCAGCTGCGGCTGCGCGCTGACCGTCTGGAAGAGAACGCCGGCGGCATTCATGTCCTGGGCGAAACGCGCCTCGAATCGATCCTGCATCACGCGACCCAGCTGCAATCACAGGTCGTGCTGCTCGACTCGGTGCAGACCACCTATACCGAAGAGCTGGAAGGGGCGCCCGGCAACGTCGGCCAGGTGCGCGAATGCGCTGCCCGCCTGATGCGGTTCGCCAAGGAATCCGGTCCCGCGGTGCTGCTCGTCGGACACGTCACCAAGGGCGGCGGCATCGCGGGCCCGAAGACGCTCGAGCATATCGTCGACACCGTCCTCTATTTCGAAGGTGAAACGACGCTCGACCACCGGATCCTGCGAGCCGTGAAAAACCGGTTCGGGTCGGTGGACGAAATCGGCGTGTTCCGGATGACGGGGAGCGGGCTCGAGCCGGTCGCCAACCCCGCCGCGGCGTTCCTCGCGGGCCGCAGCACCGGGGCCTCCGGCTCCGCGGTGACGGCCTTGATGGAAGGCACGCGCCCGATGCTGGTCGAGATTCAGGCGCTCGCCTCGAAGGCGGGATTCGGGACGCCGCAGCGCGTGGCGACTGGGCTCGATCATCGCCGCCTCGCGCTGCTGCTCGCGGTGCTCGAGCGGCGCGGCGGCCTCCCGTTCGGGAACCTGGACGTCTTCGTCAACGTCACGGGAGGTGTGCGCCTCATCGAACCCTCCACCGACCTCGCCATCCTCGCCGCCCTCGTCTCGACGGTCCATGACCGGCCCGTGCCGGCCGACGCACTGTTCCTGGGCGAGGTGGGACTCGGCGGCGAGATCCGCCCCGTCGCGGGCGTGGAGCGACGCCTCGCCGAGGCCGCACGCCAGGGCTTTCGCCGCGTGTTCTTGTCCGCCCGCTCGCGCGGCGCGGCCGGCGAGCTCGAGATCATCGGGCTGGAGGGAATCGGTGAGCTCACCCGCCGCCTCGCAGCCTGACGTCGGCGTCGTCGTCGTCGCCGCGGGGGCCGGCGTACGGGCGGGCCCCGGCGAGCCGAAACAATTCCGTCCGATCCACGGCGTGCCGATGCTGCTGCGCGCCTTGCGGGCGTTCATCGGGCATCCGGAAGTCCGTCAGGTCGTCGTGACGCTGCCGCCCGGGTACCTGGAGCGCCCGCCCGACTGGCTCGGCAAGCTCCGCGGTGAGCGGCTGAGCTTCGTACCCGGTGGCGCGCAGCGCGTGGACTCGGTGCGCGCCGGGCTCCGCGTGCTGCCCGCCGATGCCACGATCATCCTGATCCACGATGCGGCCCGGCCATTCGTGAGTCGCGAAACGATCGATGCGGTGATCACCCGCGCGCGCGCGGGCGTCGGCGCCGTCGCCGCGGTGCCCACGTCCGACACATTGAAGGAGATTGGCGAGGGCGCGCCACGCGCCACACCGCGCATTACGCGGACCGTAGACCGGGAACGCATCTGGCGCGCCCAGACGCCGCAGGGATTCCCGCGGCAAATGTTGAACGCCGCCTACGCACAGCTCGGTGCGGCCGCGAACGGTGGCGCGCCGAGCGACGACGCCGAGGTCTGTGAGCGAGCAGGGTTTCCGGTGGAATTGATTCCCGATTCGCCGTACAATGTCAAGATTACCACAGCCGACGACTTCCGGATCGCCGAGGCTCTCGCTCGTGAATTGCGTTGAAACCGATTCCGTTTCAATCGGATGCGGATGTTGCCACCGCGATCCCGCAGGTGGTGACGCATATGGGAAAGGGAGGCTTGCTCGCGTATCCCACCGAGACGGTGTACGGTCTCGGCTCACGCGCGGTGCAAGCGGATGTCGCGGCGCTCGCCGCGATGAAAGGGCGGTCGGCCAGCAAGCCCTTTCTGTTGTTGATCAGCGACCGCGGTATGGCTGAGGCGCACGGCCTGGCCTTCAATGCCTCCGCCGACGCTCTGGCGCGCGCATTCTGGCCCGGCCCGCTGACACTCGTCCTGCCCGGCGGCTCCGGCCGGTTGCCGGACATGTTGCGCGGACCCGATGGCGGGATCGCCGTGCGGTGGACGTCCCACCAGGCGATCGCGCGCTTGGTCGCGGCGCTCGGCTCGCCGCTCACGTCCACCTCGGCGAATCTGCCCGGCCAGCCGCCGGGGCCCGGGGCTGACGCGATCGCCCGCGACTTCGCGCCGGCGGTGGCGGCCGGACAGCTGCTCGTGCTCGATGGCGGCGTGCTGGGAAACCGGCCCCCCTCGACCGTGGTTGATTGCACCAGGCCGCGGGCGGAGATCGTCCGGGAAGGCACGCTCAGCGTCCACGAGCTCCGCCGCGCCGTCGGGCGGCTCGCGCCATGATCCAGCACGTCCTGTTCGTCTGCACCGGCAATATTTGCCGCAGCCCGCTGGCCGCGTCGCTGCTCGAGCGCGCGCTCACCGAGCGCGGGATCGAGGTGACCGTGTCGTCGGCGGGGACGGGGGCGTGGGATGGCGCGCCTGCATCCGAAGGCGCGTATCTCGTGGGGCTCGAGCGCGGGCTCGACCTGTCCGGCCACCGCGCCCGCCTGTTGACGCGGGAACTGGTCGAGCGCGCCGACCTGATTCTCACCATGGCCCGCCATCATCGCGCGCGCGTCGACGAGCTCGGGGGCGAGGGTCGCGTGTTCGTGCTCGCCGAGTACGCCGGCCAGGGCGGCGACGAAGTGAGCGATCCCTTCGGCGGCGATCTCGGCATCTATCGTGATACCTGCCAGGAGCTCGAGTCGCTCACGGCCGCCGTCGCCGACCGGCTCGTCGCTGAGAGCAAGCGTGGAGATCAGCGCTAAGACGCGGCTGCTCACGGTCATCGGTGACCCGGTGGCCCATTCCCTCTCCCCCGCGATGCACAACGCGGCCTGTCGCGCGCTCGGCCTCGACGCGGTGTACGTTGCGCTGCGCGTCACGCCCGAATCGCTGCCCGCCTTCCTCGCGATGCAGGCGGCGACCGGGGGCGCCGGCAACGTCACCGCTCCGCATAAAGAAGCAGTCGAAGGATCCGTCGCGCGGAAAACGGATGTCTGCGCCCGCGTCGGCGCGTGCAATACGTTCTGGACTGAGGACGGAGCGCTCGTCGGCGACAATACCGATGTGTCCGGCGTCGCCGCGGCGCTCGACCGAATCGGCGCGGCGCGAAAAGGGGAACGGTGGCTCGTGGTGGGAACCGGGGGGTCGGCGCGCGCGACGGCGGTGAGCGCGGTGGACCGCGGCGTCACGCTGTCCGTGCGCTCGCGCGACGGCGCGCGCGCGACGGCGTTCGCGGCCTGGGCGACGGGCGTTGGCGTTCCCACCACGGTCGCCAACGGGCCGATCGAGGTGGACGTCGCGATCAACGCCACTCCATTGGGTCTTGCCGGTCACGATCCGCTGCCCGTCGACATCAATCACATCCCCGGCGTGCAGCGGGCACTCGACCTCGTCTACGCGCCGGGGGAGACGCGGTGGGTCCACGCCCTGCGCGAGCGCGGCATCGAGGCCGCCGATGGCCGGGAGATGCTGGTGCAGCAGGGGGCAGCCGCGTTCGAACGCTTCTTTCCCGGCACCGATGCACCAGTCGAGGTGATGCGTGCTGCCGTCGTCCGTGCGCTCCGCGGTTGAACAGCTTCTCCTTCCTGCAGAGTGTCTCATTTGTCACGGTCTGCTCAATGCCCGCGATGCCGCCAGGATCGTCTGCCCGCTGTGCCGGCAGCGCTGGCGCGCGGTGCGGCCACCCTGGTGCGAGCGGTGTGGCCAGCCCGAGCCCCACTTCGGCCCCTGCCGGCTGTGCGTTGCGTGGCCGGAGGCGCTCAGAGCGGTGCGATCCGCGGTGTGGCTCGATGCGTACGCCCGGCCCGCCGTCCACGCCCTGAAGTACGGCGGCCTGCCGCGGATCGCCGACGACTTGGCAATCGCGATGGGGAAACGGCAGTCCCCGGCCGACGGAGCGTCGGTGCTCATCCCGATTCCTCTCGCCACAAAGCGCTTGCGCACGCGCGGCTACAACCAGAGTGCGATGCTGGCGCGCGCGCTGGCCCGACAGTGGCGGATTCCCGTGCTTCCCGACCTGCTCGTCCGCACGCGGGAGACGCCGACGCAAACGGCGTTGACACCGGACACGCGTCTGGCGAACGTGGCGGGGGCGTTTGAAGTGCGAAATGCGAAATGCGAAATCCAAAATGGACCTGGAAGCGTCAATTTCGCATTCCACATTTCGAGTTTCGCATTAATCCTGGTCGATGATGTTTTTACAACCGGCGCGACGCTCGCTGAGGCAGCGCGTGCCCTCGAGCAGGCCGGCGCGACGCGGGTCGAGGGCGTGACGTTCGCGCGCGCCGCAATTCCAGACTTCACCTAAGGAGCAGTCATGGCGGTGCGGGTAGGGATCAACGGGTTCGGACGAATCGGCCGCAACGTATTGCGCGCGGCCACCATGGCGAAGCAAACCGAGATTGAGTTCGTCGGCGTCAACGACATCACCGATACCAAAACGCTGGCCCATCTGCTGAAGTACGACTCCGTCCACAAACGCTTTCCCGGCACGGTCGAGGCGAAGGGCGATGCGCTGATCGTGAACGGCAAAACGATCAGGGTCTCGGCGATCAAGGAACCCGAGAAGCTTCCCTGGAAGGATCTCGGCGTAGAGTTCGTGCTGGAAAGCACGGGCCGCTTTACCGACAAGGAAAGCGCGTCCAAGCACCTCGCCGCCGGCGCCAAGAAGGTGGTGATTTCGGCGCCCGCCAAGGGTGAGGACATCACGATCTGCATGGGCGTGAATAACGAGAAGTACGATCCCGCCAAGCACCACATCATCTCGAACGCCTCCTGCACCACCAACTGCCTCGTTCCCGTCGTCAAGGTCGTGATGGATAACTTCGGGTTCACGCACGGCTTCATGACGACCGTGCACAGCTACACCAACGACCAGCAGATTCTCGACCTGCCGCACAAAGATCTGCGCCGCGCCCGGGCCGCGGCACTCAGCATCATTCCCACGACGACCGGTGCCGCGAAGGCGACGGGCCTCGTCATCCCCGAGGTGAAGGGAAAGATCGATGGCGTCTCGCTGCGCGTGCCGACGCCCGACGTCTCGATCGTCGATCTCACCGCCGAGGTCGAACGCCCCACGACGGTCGACGCGGTGAACGCGGCGTTCAAGAAGGCCGCCGCCGCGGGACCGCTGAAGGGCATCCTCGACGTGAGCGACGAGCCGCTCGTCTCCGTGGACTACATCGGGAGTCTGTTCTCGAGTGTCGTGGATAGCATGTCCACCGCCGTCATCGACGGCACGCTGGTCCATGTCTCGTCGTGGTACGACAACGAGATGGGCTACTCGTCGCGCTGCGTCGACTTGCTCGCCTACCTCGGAAAACGACGTTGAACAAACGCAGCCTGCGGGACCTCCCCCCGCAGGCTCTGGACGGCAAGCGCGCGCTCGTACGGGTCGACTTCAACGTCCCGCTGAAGAACGGGAAGGTGACCGACGACACGCGGCTGCGCGCCTCGCTGCCGACGATTCAGTATTTGCAGGGCAAAGGCGCGCGCGTCGTGCTGCTGTCGCACCTCGGCCGGCCGAAGGGCGGCCCTGACCCGCAGTACTCGCTCAAACAGATCGTCCGTGACCTCGAGGGACTGCTGGGGGCGCCCGTGGAATTCATTCCCGATCCCGCCGCCGGAGTCGCGGCCACGCGGCGGCTGCCGCGCGGCGGTGTCGCGCTGGTCGAGAACACGCGGTTCTGGCCGGGCGAGGAGAAAAACGACGCCGACCTCGCCAAGACGTTTGCCGCGCTCGGCGATCTGTACGTCAACGATGCGTTCGGCTCGGCGCATCGCGCGCACTCATCCACCGCGGCCGTGGCGCACCTCCTCAAGCCGGCGGTGGCCGGATTCCTGATGGAAAAGGAGCTCCAGTACCTGGGCGAGCTCCTGACCAACCCCAAGCATCCCTTTGTCGCCGTGCTGGGCGGCGCCAAGATCTCCGGCAAGATCGATGTGATTCGATCCCTGTTGCCCCGTGTCGACGAGCTGCTGATCGGTGGCGCGATGGCGTGCACATTTGTGAGGGCCATGGGGCTCGAGGTTGGGGACTCGTTGGTTGAACCGGATCGGATCGAGCTCGCCAAAGACTTACTCTCAACCAGCGGCAAGAAGCTGATCCTGCCGCGCGGGGCCGTGATCGCGCCATCGCTCGAGCGCGCCAAGGAAAACCGTGCGGTGGCGGTCGACGCCATCCCGAAGGGCTGGGCGGTCTTCGATATCGACGAGGCGACGCAGCACGACTTCCGCGCCCGGTTGCTCCGGGCCAAGACGATCTTCTGGAACGGGCCCATGGGGGTGTTCGAGACGCCGCCGTTCGACGCCGGCACGCGCGCGATTGCGAATGCCCTCGTCGAGGCCGGGAAGAAGGGTGCCGTGACCGTCGTCGGGGGCGGGGACTCGGTCGCCGCCGTGGCCGGGATGGAGGACAAGCTCACTCACGTGTCGACCGGCGGCGGCGCCTCGCTCGAGTTCCTGGAAGGGAAGGCGCTGCCGGGCGTGGCGGCGCTGGAGGACAAGTGAGGCCGCTCATCTTTGCGGGCAATTGGAAGATGAACGTAGGCCCGGTGGAAGCCCGCGAGTACTTACGCGCGTTCTTTGCGGCCGGTGAAATCGCGCTCGAGCGATCGGTCTGGTTCTTCCCTCCGGCCGTTGCGCTCGAGACAGTCGCACAGGGCATCGCGGGCCATCGCAACGTGCTGGCCGGATCGCAGGACATCTACTGGGAACCCAAGGGCGCGTTCACCGGCGCGACCTCCGGATCGCTCGCCAAGCAGGCGGGGGCCCGCCTCACGCTCATCGGCCACTCCGAACGGCGTCATGTCTTTGGCGAGACGGACGAGCAGACGGGCAAGAAGGTGAGCGCGGCCCTCGCCGCCGATCTCCAACCGGTCCTCTGCGTTGGGGAAACGTTGGAGCAACGCGAGGCCGGCGACACGATGGCGGTCGTCACTCGCCAGCTCGAGGCCGCGCTGGGGAAGCGCGACGGCAAGGCACGTGTGACCGTCGCCTACGAACCGGTCTGGGCGATCGGCACCGGCCGCAACGCAACGCCCCAAGATGCCGCCGAAGTCCACCGGGTCATTCGGGAGTGGCTCAAAACCCGAGCGGTCACGGCCGCGCCGTTCGTAATTCTCTATGGTGGAAGCGTGAACCTGAAGAACGCCGCCGAGCTCTTAGCCCAGCACGAGCTGGATGGCGTGTTGGTGGGCGGCGCGTCGCTCGACGCCAGAAGCTGGGCGCAACTTGTGCGCACCACCGTAGCCTAGGTATCTTGCCCCGCGCATGTACGGAATCCTCGTTGGCATCCTGATCCTCGACTCGCTGATCCTCGCCGTCGCCGTGTTGCTGCAGGCGGGGCAGGGTGGCGGGCTCGCCTCCATGGGGGGCGGCGCGGGCACCGAGACCATCATGGGCGGCCGTCAGGCGACGACGCTGCTGACGAAGGTCACGTGGTGGACCGCGGGGATCTTCTTGTTTCTCGCGTTGGTGCTGACGTTCATGTCACAGTCCGCCACACAGGTTCGCTCGGTGCTCGAGGGCCAGGGGCAGAACCCCACACCCGTGGCGCCGACGCCGCTCCCGATCGAAACGCAACCGACGGCGCCTCCCGCAGCAGCGCCGGCGACTCCGCGTCCGAGCAATCGCCGGCCCTAGTCCAGCACCCGCCTACGTCCTCCTGGAGGACGGCGCGTGGTTCCCCGGAACGGCGCCACTCGCATTTGAGCCGGCATACGCAGAAGTCGTCTTCACCACAAATCTGAGCGGATATCAGGAGGTGTTTACCGACCCCTCCTATCTCGGTCAGATCGTCGTGATGACGGCGCCGATGATCGGCAATTACGGCATCAACCCGGACGACGTGGAGTCCGATCGGCCGCGGGTCGTCGGCGTCGTGGTGCGCGAGCTGTCCGCCACGCCATCGAATTGGCGCTCGACGGGGACGCTGCTCGATTGGCTCGCCGGCGCAAAGGTGCCGCTCATCGCCGATGTCGACACCCGTCAGCTCACCCGCTACATCCGCTCCCGTGGCGCGATGCGCGGTGTGCTCGCCCTCGGCGACAAACCGACCGACGCGATCAAGGCAGCGCTCGCCGCTTCGCCATCGATGAACGGACTCGACCTGGCAAGTGCCGCGACGATCCCGCGCGCGTACACCGAAGGACCGGCGGACGCGAAACAACACGTCGTGGCATTCGACTTCGGGATGAAGCGCAACATTCTGCGGCTGTTCGTGCAACACGGGTGCCGGGTCACCGTCGTCCCGGCGGCGACTACACCCGAGCAGGTGCGCGCACTGAAACCCGATGGCGTTTTTTTGTCGAACGGGCCCGGCGACCCCGCGGCCGTGGGTTACGCGATCGATACAATTCGGACGCTCGCCGACGGGAAGCTGCCCATCTTCGGGATCTGTCTCGGTCACCAATTGCTCGGTCTCGCAATGGGCGGGGAGACGGTGAAGCTGCCATACGGCCATCGGGGCGGCAATCATCCAGTTCGCGATATTGCTACAGGACAAGTACTTATCACGTCCCAGAACCACGGATTCGCAGTGAAGGGGGAGACGGCGGGCGTTCCGGGCGCGAAGTCGCTTGAGGTCACCCACCTTAACCTCAACGACGGGACCGTCGAAGGGATCAAGCACCGCGAGTACCCAATTTTTGCCGTTCAGTACCATCCCGAGGCCTCGCCGGGCCCACACGACGCCCAGGGACACTTTCAACAATTCCTACAAGCTCTTGACACTAAATAAGTAAGCTCGTATGATAGCCCCCGACTTTGACCCGGAAAGGTTTCGGGGGGACCAATGACGAAGGCCGATCTGGTCGAAAAGGTCACCGCGCAAATCGCTCGTACCGCCGGTCCCCTCATTTCAAAAAAGGACTGTGCACGGGTCGTGGACTCGTTCCTCGACGCCGTCAAAGCCGCGCTGGCTGAGCAGCATAACATTGAGATACGCGGATTTGGCACGTTCAAAATCCGTCAGCGCAAAACACGGATGGCGCGTAACCCGAGGACTGGTGATCCAGTCGAAGTCGCCGCGCGTCCGGTGCCTGTCTTCAAGCCCAGCAAGGAGTTGCGTGCAATGGTCGCCGACGCGAGCGAGAAGGTTTCGTCGTAAGACGCGACGTGACGGCAACTTGGGACGCGGCCTCGGCGCTCACGCCGAGGCCGTTCTAGTTTTAAGTATCTCTCAACTGCTTGCCCGGAGTGATGATGCGTCGTTTCACCGGCCGCCTCGCCTTCACACTGCTAATCGCCACGCCGCTCGGCGCGCAGACCGTGCGCTACGAAGTCTCCCTGACCCCGGGGACGTTCCACGTCAGCGCGGATTTTCCAACCAGCGGAAAGGACACGCTGCTCGTCTCGTTGCCCGCGTGGAGTCCAGGCAACTACGAGATCCAGAACTACGCGCGCTACGTCCACGGCTTCGGCGCCAAGAACGCGAGCGGGCAAGCGTTGCGATGGGACCGCGCCGACAAAGACACGTGGCGCATCGTCACCGGCCGGACCGACCGCGTGACGGTCGCGTTTGATTACTCGCCCGACACGATCGATCTCTCCGTTGCGCGGACCGCGGAAGACTTCGGGCAGTTCCTCGGCACGAATCTGTTCATGTTCGAAGAGGGACAGCTCGGACGTCCTGCTGAAGTGCGGTTTCGGCTGCCGGCGGGATGGCAGGTGACGACGGCGCTCAAGGGTCCGGCGAACGGCGTCTATCGCGCCGCCGACTACCACGAGCTCGCCGATGCCATGACGTTCGTCGGGCGCTACAGCCTCGATTCATTGCAGGCGGACGGGAAGTGGATTCGCATCGCGGTGTGGCCGGCGACCGATTACACACCGGCAGTCGCGCGCAACCTTCGCAACGGCGTGGCGAAGATGGCGCCGGTCCAGAACCGGATCATGGGCGACACGCCGTACGACGAGTACACGGTCTTCTTCAACGTCATCCACGGGCCGATCGACTTCGGCGGCGGGCTCGAGCACAGCTCCGCGCAATACGACATCATGCCTGCGCTCGCCTTCGCCGATGCCGCGGGCAACCTCGGCGACTTCATGTACCCGCTGTTGTCGCACGAGTTTTTCCACCTGTGGAACGTGAAGCGCATCCGCCCCGCCGAGATGTGGCCATACGACTATCACGCCGAGCAGTACACGCCGCTGTTGTGGTGGTCGGAAGGCGTGACCGACTACTATGCCGATCTCACCAACTTGCGCGCGGGGTTGTGGACGCCCGATCAGTTCTTCGCGAATGCCGTCAGCAACATGGACCAGGTGGAGCA
>DATLXS010000181.1:0-8779 GCA_035575675.1 Gemmatimonadales bacterium | reverse complement strand
GCGCGCCACGATGCCTGCACCGCTCGGGACTCCAGAATTCGGGAAGACCTCGACGAGACAGATGTGAGTAATGGCGGCAGGAGCAGCTCGCGCGTGGTGTTTACAACAACTCTTTGTTTTGCTTTCCTGCGCAGCCTAACGTGAAATTGGACATACCTGTCTAAAATAACCTTCCAACGCCTCTTTGTTGCATAAACGGGTCTTTTGACCTGAGAGTCCTGAATTAGGCTGGTCAGCCTAATAAGATTATTGCGGCGTGGCGGCGGGACTCCAAGGCCTGGCCCGGGTAGCTTCGCAACAAACGAGGCGCGGCAGGTGATCAGTCTGCCGCGCGTCGTCTCACGCTACTCGAACATTCATCCCCCCTCTCCCGAAGGGAGAGGGGGCCAGGGGGTGAGGCCCTCCATCTATGGCCACGGCGTCGGGCTCCGTGCGCCGCAATTGGGAAGTCTCCCGACGCCCGCGGACATACGCGTAAATCGTTCCACGGGGAATCGATCTCGATTCGCGCGACACGGTGTCTATACGAGAGGACAGCATCGCGTCGCGGCCATGCCGGTTTCTCGAACGGAGCGCACGGGTTGTCGAGTTGCGCAGCGGCATCGCGCGGCAACGTCGCTGTAATGGGCGGCGATGTCCCCGGCTCCGGCGCGACGGCGGTGTGTCGGCCCGCGCTGTCGCCGGATCGCGCGCCGGCGTCTCCGATGGGCGGGGCTACGGAGGCGTATCGCCCAATGATGTCCCCGGTTACCGCGCGGCGCAGCCGTGTCGCGGCGCGGAGGCGATGGATGGCGCAGAAATGTCCCGGTTTGGATCCCGAAGGATGCGGGAGGCGGCGATGTGGCGACGGCGGGGCATTTGCGTCGACCGATTGTCCGATTGCGGACCCGTGTGACAGATATCCTGAGCGTAGCGAAGGACCTGCTTTTGAAGGTTATCTTAGCCTCATGCGTGTCGGCATCGGCTACGACTCTCACCCGTTCGCGGCGGGCCGCAAACTCATTTTGGGCGGCGTCGAGATTCCCCACACGAAAGGCCTGGCCGGCCATTCTGACGCCGACGCAGTGGCCCATGCCGTCACCGATGCGATCCTCGGCGCCGCCGGGCTGGGCGATATCGGCCGCATGTTCTCGAACGACAATCCGCAGTGGAAGAACGCCAGCTCGATCGGCCTCCTCAACAAAGCGTATCTCAAGGTCGTGGAAGCAGGCTTCCAGTTCGTACATACGGACGTCACGATAATCCTGGAGCAACCCAAACTGGCGCCCCACGTCGAGGCGATGGAGAAGAAGCTGGCGGAGGCGCTGCTCACGGGGCCCGCGCAGGTGTCGGTCAAGGCGAAGACGAACGAGGGCATGGGCTGGATTGGACGCGGCGAAGGGATCGCCGTGATGGCGGTCGCCACGCTCGCCGGGCCGAGCGCCTGACAGACTTCGTCGCGTTTCTCGAGCACCTGCCCACCGGGCCGCTCTACGCGCTGATCGCCGTGCTCGCCGCCGTCGAAAACATCTTCCCGCCGGTCCCGGCCGATGTCGCCGTCTCGCTCGGCGCATTCCTGGCGGGGCGGGGCCTCATGAACGCCTGGCTGGTCTTCCTGCTCACCTGGATCGCCAATGTGGGCTCCGGAGCGGCAGTGTACGCGCTGGCGCGCCGCCACGGCCGCGCGCTGTTCCAGGGCGTCCTCGGGCGCCGCCTCTTCTCCGATGCGACGATCGCCCGGATCGAAGCGCAATACGCGCGCCATGGGACGTGGGGCATCTTCCTGTCGCGTCTCCTTCCCGTGTGGCGCGGCCTCGTGATGCCGTTCGCGGGAATCGCGCGGGTCCCTCCCTGGCGGGCCTTGGTCCCTCTCGCCGCCGCAGCGGCGCTCTACTATGGTGCGTTGACCTTCCTGATCACGACGCTCGGCACGAACCTCGACGACGTGCTCCGCGTCCTGGGACGGGTGAACGCGGTGCTCGGCGTCCTCGCCGCGTTGCTGCTGGCCGGGGTCGCGATCTGGATCCTGCGGCGGCTGAAGCGCTAGCATGGAGAAGCCCCCCAGCAGCGCCGCCTTCCGGCTCGAACAGTTTCGCGACTACCTCGCGCTCGAGGCGGGGAACAGCGGCCACACGGTCGCCAGCTATCTGCGCGATATCACGCGACTCAGCGAGTATGCGACATCACACGGGGCCAAAACCCCGGAGCAGCTGTCGGCGCCGCAGCTCCGGGAATTCATCTACTTCCTCAAGGACGTCGGCCTCGCCCCGGCGACGATTCGCCGCCAGATCTCGGCGATCCGCACGTACTACAAGTTCCTGGTGGGGGAGGGGATCACCGTGCGCGATCCGAGCGAGCGGATCGAATCGCCCAAGCGGTGGCGGACGCTCCCGGCCGTCCTGACCGTCGCCGAGGTCAGGAAGCTGCTCGATGCACCCAATACCAACGAGCCGCTCGCGATGCGCGATGTGGCGCTGCTCGAATTCGCCTACGCCACCGGCGTGCGCGTGTCGGAGCTGGTGTCAGTCAAGCTGCAGGACATTCTGTTTGGCGAGGGCGTCGCACGCGTCTTCGGCAAAGGGGCCAAGGAGCGGATCGTGCCGGTGGGCCGCCGCGCGCTGGGCGCCGTGTCATCGTACGCGCGGGAAATCCGGCCCAGCCTCGATCGCGGGAAAGCCCGCGGGTTCCTGTTCCTGAACGCCCGGGGCACGGCGCTGTCGCGCGTCGGCGCGTGGGGGATCATCAAGACCCACGCGCGCCGCGCCGGACTGACGAAGCGCGTGACGCCGCATACGCTGCGCCACACCTTCGCCACGCATCTGTTGGAGGGTGGTGCCGACCTGCGCGCGGTCCAGGAGATGTTGGGGCACGCCGATCTTTCGACGACCCAGCTCTACACGCACGTCGATCGGGAGTACCTGCGATCGGTGCACAAGCGCTACCACCCCCGGCCTTAGCGGCCGCCCCCCGTTGCCGCCGCGCGCTCCCCGCTCAGGAACGCGGCGATGGCGGACGCCTCTGCGTCACTCAGGCCGAGATCCGGCATGATCTGCGATGCCGGCTTCTTCACCTTCTGCATCACGAACTCGCGCGCCAAATGCCGGCCGCCCAGCTCGGGTCCCACGGTCAACGCCGCCTGGTTATCCGGCCGGTTCACCAGATCGATGTTCGAATGGCAGGTGTTGCACCCCTTGGCCACGAACAACATTTGCCCGCGCTCGTGTGGGGCGATCGCCGAACGTGAGGTCCCGGCAGCGACGACAGTCTCCGGGTAGAGGTGCAACTCGGTGTTGCCGAAACCGCTCCTGATCGTGAGGCTCACCTGACCGGGTGCGGGCGCCGTGAACGTGACAGCGTAGGTGCCTTCGGAAGAGCGAGCAACTGCGGGGATCGTGACTTCATTCATCACCAGCTCCGGCCGCAGCCCGCTGAGAAGTGTCCGGCCGTGCTGGCGAACCTGAAACTCGATCGTGTACTGCTGACCGGCGACGAAGTATTCCGGCAGGTCTTTGACCGTGACGACGGCCCATCCACCCATTGCTACTAGCCCCGCGGTTAGTGCCGCCACAAGTTTCAGCATATGAGGTTTCTCCTTTCTCTTCATAGGATGCCGCTGACCGCGCCGCGGTTTATCCCAAGCCCCAACCCCTAACCCCAAAGCCCCAAACGATGCTGTTCGTGCTCGATAACTACGACTCGTTCACGTACAACCTCGTGCAGTATCTCGGCGAGTTGGGGGAGGAGCCGGTCGTCTATCGCAATGACGCGCTGAGCGTCGCCGACGTGCAGGCGCTCAAGCCGACCGCCATCGTGCTCTCGCCCGGCCCCAAGACGCCCGCGCAGGCGGGCATTCTCGTTCCCCTCGTCCGCGCGCTCGCCGGCCAGGTCCCGATCCTCGGCGTCTGCCTCGGCCATCAAGCAATCGGGGAAGCATTCGGCGGGAAGATCGTCCGAGCACCAAGGTTGATGCACGGCAAGACGTGCCCCATCGTCCACAGCGACGACGAGTTGTTTGACGGTATTCCCAGCCCGTTCACCGCCATGCGCTACCATTCCCTGGTCGTCGAGCCCAGCTCCCTCCCACCGGCATTGGTCGTCACCGCCATGAGTGCCGATCGCCAGGGCGTGGGGGACGCCGCGGAGATCATGGCCATGAAGCATCGCGATCATCCCACCTATGGGGTGCAGTTCCATCCCGAGTCCATCGGGACCGAGCATGGGAAGCGCATTCTCGAGAACTTCTTGCGGGTTGTAAGATCAACCGGAGCGCTGGTATAGACGCGGGCTAGACTCCACGGCACAGATTTTGTATCTTGCCCCGTGCCCGTCCTTGGCGTGATTCCTGCACGGCTGGGCTCCAGCCGGCTCCCTCGCAAGCCACTCCTGCCTCTGGCAGGCGAACCCCTCATCCTCGTCGTCACACGCCGCATCGCCGAATTCGGCGTTTGCGATCGCCTTGTCGTTGCGACTGACGCCAAAGAGATCGCGAATGTCGTGGAAGGCGCTGGTTTTGAAGCGGTCATGACCTCGCCCGACCATTCCACCGGGACAGAACGGGTCGCGGAAGTCATTGCCAGGGCGGAGTTTAGCGGCTTCCACTACATCCTGAACGTCCAGGGCGACGAGCCGTTCGTCGCATCCGCCGCCGTGCATGGCGCGCTCGCGTGTCTCGAAGGCGGGGAGCCGCTCGGGACAGCCGCGGGATCGCTCGATGCGAAGCTGGTCAACGATCCCAGTCGTGTAAAAGTGGTCGTCGATGCGCGGGGACGCGCCGTGTATTTCTCCCGCGCGCCTATTCCGTTCGATCGCGACGGTGGCGGCCACGTCGTCTATCATCAGCATGTCGGCGTGTACGCCTATACGCGCGAAGCATTGGAAGCATGGGTGCGGCTGCCTCCCGTTCCCGAAGAGCAGTGGGAGCGTCTCGAGCAGCTCAGGCCGTTGCTGCACGGTATTCCGATGGGTGTGACGTTGTTCGACGGACCGGCAGCGCCAGGCATCGATACGCCGGCCGACCTCGAGTGGGCCGAAGCGGAGATCACCCGACACCTCAGAGAGGTGAGCTCGTGAGCTCGACCAAGTACATCTTCGTGACGGGAGGCGTGGTGAGCTCCCTGGGCAAGGGAATCGCCGCGGCATCGCTCGGCCGGCTGCTCGCCGAGCGGGGACTGAAAGTCACGATCCAGAAGTTCGATCCGTACATCAACGTCGATCCCGGCACGATGTCGCCGTTCCAGCACGGCGAGGTGTACGTGACCGACGACGGCGCCGAGACCGATCTCGACCTCGGACACTACGAGCGGTTCATCGACCGCTCGCTGTCACAGGTGAACAACGTGACGACCGGCCGCATCTACCTCTCCGTCATCACGAAAGAGCGCCGCGGCGAGTACCTCGGCTCGACGGTGCAGGTGATTCCGCATATCACCGATGAGATCAAGGGCGCCATCCGCCGCCTCGCGCCCGATCACGATGTGGTGATCACCGAAATCGGCGGCACGGTCGGCGACATCGAATCGCTGCCGTTCCTCGAGGCGATCCGGCAATTCCGCCAGGAAGTCGGCCGCGACAACACGCTGTTCATCCACCTCACGCTCGTGCCGTTCATCGCCGCGACCGCGGAGCTGAAGACCAAGCCGACGCAGCACTCGGTGCGCGAGTTGATGCAGATCGGAATCCAACCCGACATCCTCGTCTGCCGCACCGAGCGGCCGCTGTCCGAAGAGCTGAAGCGCAAGATCGCGCAGTTCTGCAACGTGGACTTTGGCTGCGTGGTCGAGAGTCCCGACGTGAAGTCGATCTACGAAATCCCGCTCAAGCTCCACGACCAGGGACTCGACAAGGAAGTCTGCATGCGGCTCCATCTGGAGACCAAGGAGCCCGACCTGCGCGCCTGGGCCGCGATGGTGGACAAGATCCTCAAGCCGCCGCACCAGGTGCGGATCGCCGTCGTCGGCAAGTACACCGAGCTCGCCGACAGCTACAAGAGCATTCACGAAGCGCTCGTGCATGGCGGGATCGCGAATGAAGCGGGGGTCACGATCCAGTGGATCGCGTCCGACCGTTTCACCGATCAGGAAACCGCGGGCGAGCTGCTCGCCGACTACGACGGGCTGCTGGTCCCGGGCGGGTTCGGCGTCCGCGGCGTCGAAGGGATGCTCGAGGCGATTCGGTGGGCGCGCGAACACAAGCTGCCGTTCTTCGGCATCTGCCTCGGCCTCCAGACCGCGATCATCGAGTTCGCCCGCAACGTCTGCAAGATCGCCGACACGAACTCGAGCGAGTTCGCGCCCGAGTGCGCGAATCCGGTGATCGCGTTGATGCGCTCGCAGGAAGGGATTCAGGAAATGGGCGGCACGATGCGGCTCGGCGCCTATCCCTGCCGGCTGCGCCCCGGCTCACGCGTGGCGCAGGCGTACAATGCGACCGAGGTGAGCGAGCGGCACCGCCACCGCTACGAGGTCTCGAACGCCTATCGCGACGTGCTCGCGGAGTACGGCATGCGCTGCTCGGGTCTTTCCCCCGATGGCTCGCTGGTCGAGATGATCGAGCTGCCCGACCACCCCTGGTTTATCGGCTGTCAGTTCCATCCCGAGCTCAAGTCGCGGCCGATGCGCCCACACCCGTTGTTCGCCGGCTTTGTCGGCGCGGCCCGCGATCGCCGCACGCTGCGTCCGCGCGACGCGGCGTCGCGCGCGTTGGCCGAACTGACCGACTGACATGTCCCAGCGGTTCGCGGCTGACAGCAGCCCGTTTCTCATTGCGGGTCCGTGCGTCGTCGAATCCGACGACCTCAACGTACGCGTCGGCGAGGCGCTGGCGGAGCTCGCGGTCAAGCTCGGCATCGGCGTCATCTACAAGGCGTCGTACGACAAGGCCAACCGCTCCCGCCTGAACGCGCCGCGCGGCCCCGGACTCGAGTCGGGTCTCCGCGCGCTGGAAAAAGTCCGCCGCGCCACCGGTCTGCCGATCCTGACCGATGTGCACGAGCCGGCGCACGTCGCCCTCGCCGCCGGCGTCGCTGATGTGCTGCAAATCCCCGCCTTTCTCTGCCGCCAAACCGATCTCCTGATCGCCGCGGGGAAAGCCGGCCGGCCGGTGAATATCAAGAAGGGCCAGTGGATGGCGCCGGAAGAGATGCGCGGCGCCGTGGAGAAAGTGCGCGCCGGCGGGGCCCCGGAGGTCGCGGTGACCGAGCGCGGCACGTTCTTCGGCTACGGCGACCTGGTGGTCGACATGCGCAGCTTCTCGCGCCTGCGCGGCGCCTGCAACGCCCCCGTGATCTTTGACGCCACGCACGCCGTCCAGCAGCCGGGGCAGGGGAGCGAAGGCGCGAGCGGTGGCCAGCGGGAGTTCATCCCACCGCTGCTGTACGCCGCGGCGGCCGCGGGCGCCGATGGCTTCTTCCTCGAAACGCATCCCGATCCGGCGCGCGCACCTTCTGATGGACCCAACATGGTCCCGCTCGAGCAGCTCGCCGGGGTCGTGGGCCTGGCCGTCGACGTCTGGCACCGCGTGCGGGAGGCCGTCCGTGCGTAAGCTTGCACCTGCATCGGAGCGCCTGGTCGACCGCGGTAAGCGCGTCCTTGCGCTCGAGGCAGCGGCTGTCCAGGCGCTCGCCGACAATCTCGGCGTAGCCTTCGCGCGCGCCGTCGAGATTCTCGCGGGCGCCAAGGGCCGGGTCATCGTCTCGGGCGTCGGGAAATCGGGACTGATCGCCCGCAAGATCGCCGCGACGTTCACGTCCACCGGGACGCCGGCGATGTTCCTCCATCCCGTGGACTCGCTGCACGGCGACCTCGGCATCGTAAGTCGCGACGACGTCGGCGTGGTGCTGTCGAAGAGCGGGGCCTCCGACGAGTTGTTCGGCCTGGTCAATCAACTCAAGCGGCTGGGCGTGCCGATCATCGCGCTGACCGGCGACGCCGATTCGCCGTTGGGCCGCCAGGCGACCGTCGTCCTCGACGCCTCGGTCGCCGAGGAAGCCTGTCCGGAAACACTCGCGCCGACCGCGAGTACTACGGTCGCGCTCGCCCTGGGCGATGCGCTCGCCGTGACCCTGCTGGAAGTCAAAGGCTTTCGCCGCGAGGACTTCGCCGCGCTGCATCCGGGTGGCGTGCTGGGCCGCAAGCTCTTGCTCCGGGTTGCCGATGTCATGCTGACGGAGGGGCTGCCGATCCTCGCGCCCGATCGGCCCATGCGTGAATGCGTGGTCCTGCTGGCGGGAAAACGCGGGACCGTGATGGTGGCCGAAGGAGGGGCGCTCGCCGGCGTCGTCACGGCCGGCGACCTGACCCGGCTCATGGAGCGCACGGACAAGTTCCTGGACATCCCCGTCCGCGACGTGATGACCAGGACGCCGAAGGCGACGACGGCCGATGCACTCGCCAGCGCCGCCGTGCAGCTCATGGAGCGACACGGCATCATGGCGCTGCCGGTACTCGACGCGGACAAGCAGGTCGTCGGCATCGTGCATTTGCATGATCTGATGAAGGCGGGGGCAATATGAAACGTATCGGGGCGTCCTGCTCCCTGCTCCTTGCTCTGGTTGTAGCGGTCTCGTGCAAAAACGGCACGCCCGTCACAGCGACCCAGGTCGTGCTCGACAGCGCCGACCAGGTCCTGCTCGGCATGAGCCACTACGTCACCGAGTTGGGCGTCCTGCGCGCGCGCGTCCGGGCCGACACCGCGTACTTCTTCTCCAACACGCAGCGCGTCGAGCTGCGCAACGTGCACGTGACCTTCTATGACGTCGCCGGCAACCCGACCTCGACGTTGACGTCGCGCGAGGGGACGGATC
>DATLXS010000180.1:0-3897 GCA_035575675.1 Gemmatimonadales bacterium | reverse complement strand
GACGTTGGAGGAACGAATCTCGTCGCCGGAGTCCTCGCAGAGGATGGTTCCGAGATCCACGCCGTTGTCTCCGAACCGACCATGGCCGCCCAGGGAGCCGACGCCGTTACGTCGCGCATCATCAAGCTCGCGAAGGCGTCGATCGCGGAATTCGGCAAGAAAGTGGAGGGGGTTGGCATTGGCTCGCCCGGCCCCCTCAACACCAAGACCGGTGTCGTGCTGCTCACGCCGAACCTGGGCTGGACGAACATGCCCCTGCGCGACCGCGTCAGCGAAGGGCTGGGCCTCCCCGCGACGCTGGACAATGACGCCAACTGTGCGATCTACGGCGAATGGTGGCGAGGCGCGGCGCGGGGCGCGACGTACGTCATCGGCCTCACACTCGGCACGGGGATCGGCGGTGGCATCGTCATCGACGGGGAGATCTACCACGGCGTCACCGATGTCGCAGGAGAGTTTGGACACGTCACGATCGATGCGAACGGACGCCGCTGCAAATGCGGCAACTACGGCTGCATCGAGGCCTACGCGTCAGGTCCGGCAATCGCCGAGCGCGCGATCGAGGGGATCGAGTCAGGCGTCGAGACGTCGCTGTCCCAGTACGTGAAGGGCGACCTTTCCAAGCTCACCGCGCAGATCGTGTACGAGGCGGCCAACGACGGCGACGAATGGGCGCTGGACGTCGTCCGCGAGACCGCGTCGCTGCTGGGAGCGGCGGTGGCGAGCTTCCTCAACATCTTCAACCCCGAAGTCGTCGTGGTCTGCGGCGGCGTCACGCAGGCGGGGGACAAACTGTTCCAGCCGTTGCGCAGTGAAGTGAAGCGACGGGCGTTCAAGCCGGCGTGGGAGGCGTGCAAGATCGTGCCGGGGACGCTCCCCGGCACCGCCGGCGTCTACGGCGCAGCGGCCGTGTTCATCCAAAAGCACTGGGGTTTGCGCTGAAGCGACTCGGCGTCATCGGGTCCATGGTGTGGGACACGATTTACGGCCGCGATCCCGCGCAGCCGGCGGTCCAGGAGTGGGGTGGCATCTCCTATGCGCTGGCCGCGCTCGATGCGACCTTGCCGGATGACTGGCAGATCGTCCCTCTTATCAAGGTAGGCAGGGATCTCGCGTCGCAAGCAAACGCGTTCCTCCGCACACTCCGACGCACGACGCACGACGCACGTTTTCTCGAGGTGCCAGAACCAAACAATCGCGTCACGCTGCGGTACGAATCGACAGAGCGGCGCTGCGAGCAGATGACCGGCGGCGTCCCGCCCTGGACCTGGGCCGAGCTCGGGCCACTCGTCCGGGATCTCGACGCGCTGTACGTCAACTTCATTTCCGGATTCGAGCTGAATCTCGAAACGGCGCAGCTGTTGCGGCGCGGTTTTCCGCGCACGATGTACGCCGATCTGCATAGTCTCTTCATGGGCAAGGAGCCGAATGGCCTGCGCGTCCCGCGCTCGCTGCCCCAGGCGCCGGCGTGGTTCGGCTGTTTCGACATCGTCCAGCTGAACGAAGACGAAATGCTCCAGCTCGGACCCGACCCGCTCGCGATCGCCGCCGACGCACTGCGGCAGGGCTGCACCACGGTGTGCGTGACGCTGGGAAGGCGCGGCGCTGCCTACTTCACGGGGAGTCCGATTCGGACCGAGCTGATTCCGGCTCCAGTCATGCACCCCCCCGCCTTCGATCGGGTCAGCGACCCGACCGGGTGCGGCGATGTCTTCGGCGGGGCGGTGGCCGCGGCGCTCCTGGGTGGCGCGGCACTGGAGGACGCCATCCGCCTCGGCAATCTGCTCGGCGCGCGCAACGTGAGTCATCGCGGCGCAAGCGGGCTGCGCGATCACCTGATGGGCAAGCTCTCGCCGGCATGACGCGCCTCATCGAAGTGCCGACGCAGTTCGACGATCGCTCCTTCGATCAATTCGCGGCGGCGTACGCCCAGGCGGCCGACGGGGAGCGTCTGTTGTTCGACGCGCACGCGGCCGAGTGGGCGTCGCCCTATGGACTCGTGAGCCTCCTGGCCGCGGGCGAGGCGGCCACACGCAAAGGTGAGCGCCCCCTGCTCACCGTTCCGGCGAACCCCGATGTGGTGAGCTACTGGGCGCGCGCCGGTTTCTTCCGGGAAGCCGCGGAACTGTTCGAGGTCCACGGCAAGGTGCCAAGGGCGAAGGTCGCGACCGAGAGTGAAGTGTTGTTGCCGGTCACACCCGTCCGGGCCGCGGAGGACGTGCACGCGGTCGTGAGCACCATCCAGCAGCGCGCATCCGCGATTCTCAGCTCGGAGTTGGGACTGGATCCGAAGGCGACCATGGGATTCGCTATGGCGCTTTCGGAGTCTTGTCAGAATATTGTGGAGCACGCCGGCACGGGCGGCTGGGTTGCGGTGCAGGCGTACAACTGGCGACGCAAGCTGGCGCGCCGCGTCGTGGTGATCGCGGTCGCAGACGCCGGTGTCGGATTCCGGCACTCGTTGGAAGCCACGCAGGCCAAGCGGTTCGGCGAGCGTTGGGGCGATGCCGCGGCGCTGGAAGCGGCGCTGGTTCAGGGTGTGAGCCGCTTTCGCGATCCGGGTCGCGGGCAGGGATTGGCCGGGATTCGCCGCTACGTCGCACGCTGGGAAGGCAAGGTCGCCATCCGCAGCGGCACAGCACGGATCGCGATCGTGCCGCGCTGGGACGACGATGTCCCGCTGAAGGAGGGCTTGCCGGCGTTTCCGGGATCGCAAGTTCTGCTGATCATTCCAGAGCAAGTGGCAGAGAAGGCAGGAGGATCGTCGAAGCGGTGATTCCACACATCATGGTGCACGCCGTTCTGCAGCAAGCGGTCGCCGGTTTCTACACCGACCTCGTCACACGGCCCACCGGGCGCGCGGTTCGCGAAAATATCGAGCGGGATCTCCCCTCAGGCACGATCGCCGTCATGGATTTTACGGGCGTCGGCTGCCTCGACTATTCCTGCGCCGACGAGATCGTGGCCAAACTCGTGCGGGACAAGGTCAAAGTGCTGCTGCTGCGGGGACTGACGGACGCCCATCGCGAGGCGATCGAGCCGGTCCTCGCCGGTGCCGGGCTCGCGGTGCTGTGCGAGCGGGCCGACGGTGTGCTCGAGGGGCTCGGCGCCAGTGAGCCCGCGCCGGCGCTCCTCGATGAGCTCATCGAGCGGCGGCTGGCGGCACGCATTCCGGGAGGCTCCATCAGACTCACCGCGGCGTGAAACGACGCCGTCTGGGGCTGTCCACCCGCGCCATCCACGGCGATCCCAAGGCGCGTGCCGATTGGACGGCTGTCGCTCCCCCGCTCTACCAAAGCTCGACCTTCACGAATCCCGTCGGCTCGACCGCCGAAGTGCTGTACAGCCGTTACGGGAACAACCCGAACCAGGTCGACATCGGGAAAAAGCTGGCGCTGCTGGAGGGCGCCGAGGCGGCCCTGTTCTTGTCGAGTGGCATGGGTGCCTGCGCCCTCGCGCATCTGGCCGTCCTCCGGCCGGGCGATCATCTCCTCGCGAGCGAGTGGATCTACGGCGGCGTCCATCGCCTGTTCCGCGAAGAGTTCGGGAAGCTGGGGATCGACGTCTCGTTCGTGAATCCGACGCAACAGCGTACCTGGAAGAAGGCGATGCGGAAAACGACGCGCGCGGTCTTCCTCGAGACGCCGACCAACCCGTTGCTGCGGGTGATCGATCTCGAGCCGGTCGCGACGGTCTGCAAGGCTGAAGGTCTCGCGTTGATCGTCGATTCGACGTTTGCGTCGCCGGTCAATTTTCGCCCGCTCGAGCACGGTGCCGATCTCGTCATTCACTCGGCGACGAAGTACCTGAACGGCCATACCGACGTCATCGCCGGGGCCGTGGCGGGGACCGATCAGGTGGTCGAAGAAGTTCGCCGCTTGATGCAGGTATGGGGAC
>DATLXS010000179.1:0-18148 GCA_035575675.1 Gemmatimonadales bacterium | reverse complement strand
AAAATCAGCGGCCAGAAGAAGTCACTCATCCCGCTTTCAGTCGTGAAGTGCGCATGCTTCCACATCGACAGCGCAAAGATCCCGACCCCGGCCGCAATCGATAGTCGCCCGTCGAACTTACCCTGGAGGCGGCCCATGAACGCCATCGTAAAGGCGCTGGCGAGAGCGCCGGGCAGAATCACCAGTCCAGTCTGATTGGCCGTGAATTGCCGCACATTCTGCAGATAAACGGGCAGGACGAACACCGTCGCGTAGAGACACACGCCCAGGACGAGTCCAAAGACCACCCCCACCGCGAGCTGCCGGCTCTTCAGAATGCGGAGATCGACCACGGGGTGCTCGGTGCGCAGCTCGTGCCAGATAAACGTGATCAGCGAGAACGCGCTCGTCAGCGCCAGCAACCGCACCGATGGCGAGGCGAACCAATCCAGCCGCTCGCCGCGCTCGAGCATCGTCTGGAGCGCCCCGATCCCGACGGCGAGCAAGCCGAGCCCGATGAAGTCCACGCGCGAGGACCGCTCCTGGTGCTGTGAGTCGTTGATGAACGATATCGTCAGCGCCAGCGCGAGCATGCCGAACGGGATGTTGATGTAGAAGATCCACGGCCAGCCATACATGTCGGTGATCCAGCCGCCGACCGTCGGTGCCAGGGTGGGGCCGACCATCACGCCGACGCCGAAGATCGCCATCGCGGTGCCGTACTCTTCGCGCGGGAACTCTTCGTAGAGAATCGCCTGCGACGTCGACAGCAGCGCGCCCCCGCCCAGTCCCTGGATGATGCGCCAGAAGACCAGCGCCTCGAGCGAGCCGGCATTGCCGCACATGAACGACGCGATCGTGAACAGCGCGATGGACCCGGCGAAATAGCGGCGCCGGCCGAAGTAGGCGGACAGCCATCCGGTGATCGGCAGCACGATGACGTTGGCGACGATGTAGCCGGTCGAGACCCAGGCGATCTGATCGAGCGTCGCGCCCAGGTTTCCCATCATGTGCGGGATCGCCACGTTCACGATGCTGGTATCGAGCAGCTCCAGCACCGACGCGAGCGACACCGTGATCGCGATGAGGTATCTGAAACGATAGCGGTCCGGTGGCGCCGGTAAGGCGATCGCCGTCATTAGTGCGTCTGGATCGTCGCGACGGCACTCATTCCCGGCCGCAGGACGTGGGCGGCGTCGGCGGCGCCATCCAGATGGATCCGCACGGGAATGCGCTGCACCACCTTGGTGAAGTTCCCCGTCGCATTGTCAGGCGGCAACAGCGAGAACTTCGCCCCCGTCGCGGGTGACAGGCTCTCGACATGACCGCGGAAATGCACGCCTTTGTAGGCATCCACAGTGATGTCTGCGGGATCGCCGGGTGTCACATCGGCCGTTTCGGTTTCCTTGAGATTCGCGGTGACCCACACATCCTCGAGCGGCACGACCGCCATCAGCGGCTGGCCGGCCGCGACGAGCTGGCCGAGCTCCACCGCCTTCTTCGAGACGACGCCGGCCGACGGCGTGATGATCCGCGTGTAGGAGAGCTGCAGCGCCGCCTGGTCGCGGGTGGCGCGTGCCGCCGCCACGCGGGCGTCCGCCCCCACCAACGCCGCCTGCGCGGACGCGAGCTGCGCGGCGGCCGCCGTCGAGGCGGCGCGCGCCGCATCAAGCTGCTGCTGGCTGACGACGTTCTGGGCCGCGAGCGGCTCCATGCGCGCCAAATCCGCAGCCGCCTTGATCGCGTTGGCCTGCGCCTGCGCGACGGCGGCATCCGCCTGCCCCACGCGGGTGCGGCTGCTCACCGTCGCCAGCAGCGCGGCGAGATCGGCGTCGGTCTGCGCGAGCCGCGCCTGGAAGTCGCGGTCGTCGAGCACCACCAGCGTGTCGCCCGCCTTCACCGCCTGGTTCTCGGCGACGCGCACCTCGGAGACGTAGCCGCCGACCTTCCCCAGCACCGGGACGATATGGCCGTCCACCTGCGCGTTGTCGGTCGAGACGTGCGAGCGGCCGAACCACCATTTGCGCGCGCCAAAGGCGATCAGGGCCAGCAAGACCACGCCCATCACCATGAAGACCGTCCGCCGCGAGCTCTTGGGACGCGCCGCGGGAGCCGAGGGTCGCGGCGCGGGCCGGACCGGAGTTTCTGTGTCGGGTTCCATCGTCGTAGCCATTGTCCTCTTCCTTAATGCAGGGTCCGCGCGCTGCCCACCGAGCGGGCTAACGCAATCCGTGCCGAGACGGCGCCAAACCGCGCGTCGATGTCCGCATCGCGCGCGCGCAGCAATGAAGCCTGGGCGTTGATCACTTCGATGTTACCGGCAACACCCGCCTTGAACCGCTGGCGGGCCTCAGAAACCTCCTGCGCGGCGAGCTGCAGCCGCTCGGCCGCGATCTGCTGCTGGGCGCCTGCCGAGCGGAGATCGAGCAACGCACCGTCGACGTCGGCCGTTACCTGCTGCCGCAGATCGCGCACGCGCACATCCGACTCGCGCACCGCGGCTTCCTGCTCGCCCTTCCGGCCTTCGAGCCGGAAGCCGTCCAGAATCGGCAGGGTGACCGCCACCGCCACCTGCCGTGTTCCGGTAGCGTCCGGAGGACGCAGGCCACTGAATCCGTAATCGGCTTCGAGATCCAAACGCGGCAAACGCTCCGCGGAAATCGCGCTCGACGCCTGCCGCGCGGCCGCGCCGCGCTCCTGCTCGGCCAGCAGATCGGGCCGCGTCGCGATCGCCTGGGTCACGGCCGCATTGCGGTCGTCCGGCACGCTCGCGGCGCCAAGCGCAGGGCTGAGGCTGTCGGTCAGCGCAATCGCCGTGCCCGGATCGATCCCCATCGCACGCGCGAGATCGATCTTGGCGCGATCCAGCTGATTCGCCGCGACGACGAGACGGCCGGCCGCTTCCGCCAGCTGCGTCTTGGCGCGCGTGACGTCGATCGACGCGCTCACGCCCGCCCGCTGCTGTGCCACGGCGAGACCGACGAGCTCAGCCGCCAGGGCCGAATCGGCCTGCCGCGCCGCGACCACCGCCTCCGCACGCGCCGCGCGGACATACGCCAGCGCGACGTTCTGCGCGGCGGTCTCGACGACGGCCGTCCGCTCGGCATTCGTCGCCTTGAGCTGACCGCGCGCCGCACCGACCCGACGCATGCTCGAAGGATCGAAGAGTGTCTGGGTGACCCGCGCGCGCCCGTCGTAGGCATTGAACGGCGGCACGAGCGACGGCAGCGAGAGGCCTGGAATCTGGAACCCGAGCGTCCGGGGGTTGAACGTCCGATTCACCCACGACCCGCTGAGCGAGAGATTCGGCAACAGGGCGGAACGAGCCTGACGCACGCGCGCGCCCGCCGCGGCGCTGCGAAATCCGGCGATCGTCACCGCCGCCGGAGCGGTGTCCGCGCTCGCGCCCGTTGCCTCGCGAACGGCACCCGCAAAGGAGAGACGCAAGGGCGCAGGCGCCTGCGCCTGCACGAGATCGGCGCCGAGCAGCGCGAGAATGAGTGCGGTCAGTGACTTACTTGCTGATGCCATGGAGATAGAGATCGATATGGGTGTCGAGGTATTTGGCGACGTCAAAACCTTCGGGCATGCATGCGGCGAACGCTTTGCGCGCGACGACGGCGTGCATCAGCGGCGCCATGGCGAGCTTCGTGGCGACGGCGACGTTGACGCGCCGGAACTCGCCCGCCTTCATGCCCCGCTCCAGGACGCCGGCCATCAAGCGATGGCCGCGTGTCACGACTTCCTCGTAGTAGAATCGCGCGAGCTCGGGGAAGTTCCCCGCCTCGGCGATCATCAGCCGGGGGATTCCCGACAGCGGCGTATCACCCACGAGCCGGAAGTATTCGCGCACGAGCTGCTCGAACAGATCGCGGGCGGTGCCGGTGAATGAGTGCGCGAGCGCTTCTCCCTTGGCGATCACGGGGACGATCGTCTCGCGCACCAGCGCCTTGAAGAGGGCTTCCTTGTTTTCGTAGTAGAGGTAGATCGTGCCCTTGGTCACGCCCGCGCGGCGGGCGACATCCTCGAGCTTCGTGGCGGCGAACCCCCGGTCGGTAAAGACCTCGAGCGCCGCCTGGAGGATCTCCTCAGGTCGCGCGCTTTTGCGACGGCGCCAGCGGGGTTTTGTAGCGGTGCTCGACATTCACGCTCCGAAGTTAGTAACTGAACGGGCAGTAAGTAACTTCGGTTCCCGGCCGTGAGTCAACCCCTCCGTCGGTAGTAGAGGATGAGATCCGTACTAGGCGGTTTATGGCCCAATTGGCGGAGGAACGTGACGATCTGGCCACGATGATAGGAGGAATGGTTGATGAAATGGCGAAACATCTGGCGAAAGGTGTGCACGTATTCGCCGCCGCTGGAAGGCTTTACCAGCCGTGTGTCATCGAGCCGATCCTCGCTCAGCCCGCCCGCGAACCTCCCCCGCTCCGCCTCGACCGCTTCCCAGCGCCCGCGCACCTCGGTTAGCGATTTGAGGTCGGCGCCCTGGGCGACGGCGGGATTCGGTCGCTGCAACCAGCGATGCAGCCACAGCTGCTCCGCCCACACGATGTGGGCGAGCGTGCCGTGAATCCCGCCGTAGCTGCTTTTCAGGTCGCGGAAATACTGCTCCTCCGGCAGCTGGGCGACCGCGTCAAAGATCGTGCGGTTCGCCCAGCCGTTGTAGTCGAAGAGCTCGAGGAACTCGGTCACAGCTGCTAGCGGGCGGCCGCCAGCTCCCCCGCATCCATCACGGCATCCTGCACGTCTCGGCCGTCGATGACCTGCTTGTCGCCGATCACCGAGCCCGTGACCTTGGCGTTGTGCACCTGGACGCCCTTGCCGAGGATGCTGTTGGCGATGGTGCTGCCGACGATCTTGCTCCCGAATTCGATCGACACGTTCGGACCGATCGTCGACGTCTCCAGCGTGACACCATCCTCGATATAGACCGGCTCGGTGATCCGCACATCGGATGGGACGTCGGCGGGACGCCGGCCGCGCCCATGGCGGAGCAGGTGCTCATTGGTTTCGAGCAGCGTGTCGACCTTCCCGCAGTCGTACCAGCCGCCGACGTCGCTCACGAAGAGCTTCTTGCCCTTGTCCGCCATGTATTGGAACGCATCGGTGAGATAGAACTCCCCGCCCTTCCCCGGCGTGGTCTTCAGCACGTGCTCGATGCCGTCGAACAGCGTCCGCCAATCCTTCACGTACTGCAGCCCGATGTTGGCTCGCTTCGAGATGGGGGTGTTCGGCTTCTCCACGATTTTCGTCATGTGGTCCTGCTGGTCGGTCACGACCACGCCGAAGCGCTGGTAGTCTTCGACTTCCTTCGTCCAGATGATGCCGTCGGCGTTGGTCGTTTTCACAATTGACAGATCGGCGTCGAACAATGTGTCGACGAAAATCACGATCACCGGCCCAGCAACGTAGGGACGCGCGAGATTCACCGCGCCGGCCGTGCCATCGAGCACCTTCTGTTCGATGAACCGCGCCGGGATGTCGTAGTGCTTGCGGACGTACCGCTCGACCTTCTCCTTGAGATGGCCGGTGATGATGATCAGCTCGTCGAGCTCACCGGCGCGCCGCAGCGCGTCCATCACGTAGTCCATCACCGGCCGGCCCGCAACATTCACGAGCGGCTTGGGCACGCGTTTGGTGAGCGGCAACAGGCGGGTACCCTTCCCCGCCATCGGCATGATGACCTTCATGGCACCCGTCCGTAGCGATCCTTGAGCCGGACGACGTCGTCCAGCTCCGGCGTGGAGGCTTCGAGCAGATCGGTCACAGTGACGGCCTCGAATTGGTGAATCTGTTTGGGAGGAATGTGGAACGCGTCGCCGGCGCGCACGCGCCGCTCGCGTAACGCCTCGCCTTCCTGGATCCGCAGAATGATTTCGCCCGAGAGCACGTAAATCGACTCATCCTTCTTGTTGTGGTACTGCAGCGACAGCACATGCCCGGGCTCGATATGCAGAATCTTCCCGACGTAGCGGTCGGCTTTCGCCCAGATGAGCTCGTAGCCCCACGGCTTCTCGACCCGGTACGGAACGCCGCTCACGCGAGCCTCAGCTTCAGGGACGACGGCACGGTCACGCATGCCGTGACGCATACGCCGCAGCCCACGCATCCCTCCGGCTTCAGCACCGGGTGCCCGCGATCGTCGAGCGCGAGCGCCCGCTCGCCGATCGGGCACGCGCGGGCGCACACGCCACACTCGGCACCCTGGAACGTGATGCAGCGCTGGGGGTCCAGCTCGAGAATCCCCATGTGCACCTGTTCCCACGGCACTTTGGTGAGGGCACCCGTCTCGCACGCGGCGGCGCAGGGCATGTCTTCACACGCGATGCAGGCGCGCGTCGTCGGATCGATGTACGGAGTGCCGGCCGCCAGGCCCCCGCCGTTCGCCGGCATTTTGAGAATCGCATGGACGGGGCAGACATCGATGCAGTCGCCGCACCGCGTGCACGCCGCCACGAACGCGACTTCGTCCGCCGCCCCCGGTGGACGAAACCACCGCTTCGGCGCGACCCGCTCCTCGGTCCGCCGCGCAACCTCGCTGAGCAGCTTCCCGATGGTGGTCTGGAAGAAGGCACGCCGGTCGCTCAAAAGCTCGGCTCCAGGCTGACCTGCCAGCGGAATTGCACGCGCTTGCCCGTGCCGTCGGCCGCGTAGTCCCAGCGGTTGACGATCAACGGCATCTCGAAGCGCGTCGTCCACGCCAGGTCGTTGATGCGGTGCCGCGTGACGAGACCAACGCCCGCGTCATACAGCGTCGTCTGAGAGTGATCGCCGACCGCCGGCACGGCAAGTGTGTCGACCAACCCCGCGTCTGCGAACGCTTCGAGCGTGACGGCGGCGAGCAGCCCCCCTTGTTGGCGCTGGTACACCCTCTTCGTACCCTCGACGTTCACCGCCAGCGCCCAGCGGCCGCCGATGTCGGGGCGGAAGCCACGGAGGTTGGCGTCGCCCGGCGACTGATAATGGAAACCGGGCCGCACGAACAGCGCGCCGCGGCTCCGCAACAGGGGATTCGTGAATGTCGTGTACGGATCGGCGCCGGCCACCATGATGCGACGCTGCAGCGGCGCCGGGCTGCTCGTGTCAGCCGCATAGATGCCGAAGAAGAGCCGGACACCGAGCGCCGGCGTCCGCACACTGGCGTCCGCGGTGCCGCGGGCGAACCCTTCGAAATCGAAGCGGCTCTTCGACTGTATCCCGGCGCCTGGATTCCGGTACAGGACGCCGCCGGCGAGGCCGGCCCGGTAGCGCCAGACACGATTGCCTTGCACGCTCGTCTTCGACCACCACGGCCTGATCTCGATGGTGCCCGCGTCGTCCCACAGCCGGCGGTCCACGTAGCCCAGGGTGTGCACGGCCATCCAGATCGCATCGACCCCGACGTGAACATCGGGTCCGAACGACAGGTGCGTGCGGAGCGAGCGGTCGGTGTGGATCGCGGCGCCGATCCGTCCCTCCACGCCCCACCCGGCCACCCAGGCCTCGGTGCGCGGCATGGGGTGACTGACCGGATTGCCCACTCGCATGTACAGGCCAAAGCGCTCCGTGGCGTTGGTGGGAGACGTGGGATCCAATGCATACGACATCACGAGCAGATTCCTATCAAACCGGTCGAGGTAATTCTGCCGCGCGCGCAGCCCGACGGTGGCTCCGCCGAAATCGTTCGACCACGCGAGTGGCAGCCAGCTGGACACGGTGCGGTCGCGGCGCGAGACGGCGCGCGTCGGATTGTCGAACCGCCTCAGCTCCACGTCCCGTCCCCAATAGTTGTTGAGGGCATTCCAGTCGTGGGCGCGTTGCCGCGGATCGATGACCAGCCGCTTCGGCTTGGTGTTCGTGATGAACGTGACGTGCTCCCGTTCCGCCTGCCCGCTGAGACGCGTGACGATCGAGTCGTCGACGGCAACCTCGATCGGCATCCAGCCGTCGCCGCGCCGCTCAACCGTCGCGGCCGTCAGCCATCTGCCGTCGGCCATCTTCCGGCGCTTCACCTTGCCGATCTTATAATCGATCAGCGGCGTGCCGTGCAGCCACTGTGCGAAGAACCATTTCAGATCCTGGTGCGAGACCTCCTCGGCGACGCTCCGGAACGCGTTCTCGTCCACGTGCTTGAGCCGCCAGCGCGCGTAGTAGGTCCGCAGGATCTGGTGCATCGCGTCGTCGCCCACGATGTAGCGCAGCTGCTCGTAGAAGAGCTGCCCCTTGTCGTAGATCATCGTGTTGTACGTCGCGAAATCGCGGTAGCGCTCGCTGACCATCGAGACGGGCTCGCTCCAGCGGTCCAGGTCCCAGAGCAGAATTTCGCTTTCGACGCCAGGGTATTCCGATGGCCCGCCGTGCGTTTCGAAGAACCAGCCGGTCTGGAAGCTCGTGAACCCTTCGTCGAGAAAGCCCTCGCGCCATTCGTTGTTGGCGAGGATGCCCATCGTGTAGTTGTGGCCCAGCTCGTGGACGATCAGGCCGAGGCCGGCGCTGCCGTCCATGATCATCATCGGGAATTCGGTGCCGCCGCCTTCGATGCGGTGGACATTGGTGATCTGCGGCCAGGCAAACTTGCCGTAGAGCGAGTCGAGCCAGGCGAGGGCGGCTTCGGTGCGCCGCACCGCGATCCCCTTCCCCCACGTCGCGCTGTCGCCGGGCTGGTAGAGGACGCGCACGACGACGTCCTTGTAGCGACCCTCTTCGTACCGATATTCGGGGTTCAACGAAAACGCGAAATGATGGACGGAATCGGCGTAGAACCGCACACATTTGCGGCCTGGAGCGGCGGTGCAGGATGGGCTGATGGACCGATGGGCTGATGGGCGGTACCAGTCGCGCTGATAAGCGATTGGCCCTCCGCCCACGAGTGCCTTCTGCCAACCGGGATCACCTTCAACGGGGACTCCGGTCGCGCCGATGACCTGATCCGCAGCCAGATCGAGCGACACATCGTAGCTCGCGAACTCGCCGTAAAACTCGCCGGCTGGATACAGCGGGTGATCCTCCCACCCGTACGTGTCGTACACGACCACCTTCGGGTACCACTGCGCAAAATCGAAGCGCCGGCCCTGCCGTCCCTGACGCCGCGGTAGGGTCGAAGGCCGCGCCTGCCAGGATATCGTGACCTGCATCGAATCGCCGGGCGCGAGGGCGCGCGGCAATCGCCAGTGCGCGATCGTCGAATCCGGAGCGTACGGATAGTCCGGCTTGCCGAGCGAGCCTTGCGTGATCCGTTCGAACGCGTAATCGGGATCCTTCATGTGCTGGAATCGCACCCGCTGCTCGGCGGAATCGACGGCCGCCCAGCGTGATCCCGGGCGAAACGCATTCAGGTACTGATGGACGTAGAAATCCCGCAGCGTGTCGGGCGACTGATTGACGTAGCTGATGCGGACGTTGCCGCTCAGCACGCCGCTCGACTCATCCAGCGACGCGACGATCTCGTAGGCAACCCGCTGTTGCCAGTAGGTCGAATCGACTGCGAGTGGAAGCATGGCTCGGGAATCTCGCGTCTTTCAGGTGCGGCTCGCAAGGAAAGGACGCTGGTCCTGACGCGCCTTGCCCCACAATGAGCCTCCACCTTTGTCTGGAGGATTTATGTTGAATCGCAGTTGCGCTGTGGCGACGCTGCTCCTCATCGCCGCCTGCAGCGACCGAGCCGTGACGCCGCCCTCCGATCTGCCGGCGGCTGCCCCCACGGCGAGCAGCAAGAGCTCCCCCCCCGAAGCACTCGCCAAGATGGTGGCGAAGGGGCTGAAGAACCCGGCATTCCGGGCCTACCTCAAGGCGCAGCTCGACGCCTCGCCCTACCGCGAGCACAAGCTGCAATTCGAGACGTTCCTGGCCGCGAACGAGGGGCGGGCGCTCCGCGAAATGGCCGGGGAGAACGGGACGACCAAGGAAGCGCTCGCGACCGAGGCGAAAGCGGCGATCGCGCTCGAGGTCTATTTGCCCGTGCCGGCGCATCGGGCCGCGTGGAGCGGCGACGAGAACATCCTGGTCGCGACGGCATTGACCGACGCCGATCCGCCGATCGCGTTCGATGTCGACGGGCGGCGACAGCTGCTGGACCCGAGGACCCCGCCGGCCACCCCCGTACTGGCGGTGGTGCCGGTCGAGACCGACTTCTCGCGGCCACCGGCGAAGGTCGTCGAGTGCATCGCGGAGTGCGACGGCGGGGGGGGCACCATCGGGGGCGTCACACCCCCACCACCGCCGGCGCCCGGGTTGTACATGACCAAAAGCCATTTCGTACAAGACTTTGAAGGCTGGTTGAAGGGGTCGCCCGAATTTGAGGTGCACATTCTCGGGCAGAAGGGTACGACGGATTCCTTGTTCGATTATCAGTGCGCGGGCGAGCACGCCGGCGGGCCGTACACGTTCGACCAGAATGACCTCGACTGGTCGGGAAACGTGCTGCTGTTCTCCAAGACACAGCTTGATCAATACAACGCGGCCCACCCAAACCAGAACCTGCGTGTGCTCGTGGTTGAGGACGACGACACGGCTTGCCAGATCAAGACGGATGTCGGACGGGCAGAACTGCTCTTCAAGGTCGTGGACAGCCTCTATCACAACCTCACTGGTGGCAACGACTCGAGCACCGCCGTCGTGAAGGCGTACAAATACGCCAACGCCGCCAAGAGCTTGTGGCAAGCCATCGCGTCCTTCTTCAAGACCAACGATGACGTGGTCGGCACTGCCGTCGAAGACGACATCGTAGGCAGCACGTATCCGGGCTACAACTGGTTTGTCAAAGGCGACAACAATATCACGAACGGCTGGATCAACCTTGTCATGTACTGAGGACCAACATCATGTGTGGTGGCGTTCTGTTACTTGCTCTCGTAGCCGTCACAACCACTCCTGCAGCAGGGCAATGGGACGTGGGATTCGAGATCAGCACCACTCATTATCGTGGATCGTCGCGCGCGACCACTGACACCGGCGGTCCTACGACCGTCCGGCCCGGGAATGCGACGGCGTTCGGCGTACGCGTGGATCGCGCGATCAAGAGAGTACGGCTGGATCTGCTGGCATCCTACGCACCCGTGGGCTTGACCGCCGCCGCTCCCAGCTTCACGCTCACGGACAACTCGTCTGGGCAACTGTTTGAGGGACAACTGCTGGTGAACTTCCAGGTGGTAGGGATAGGGTCGAGCGGAGCGATACGAGCGGAACTGGGACCCTCCCTCCACCTCTGGAAGTCTGACGCCGAGACCCGCTCCCGCGGCGGCGCAGTCGCCGCAGCGGCGTACGAGTGGCCCGTCGCGAAGCGGTTCTCGGGCGCGATCCGAGTCGAGGGGATCCTCTCGAAATCGTGGTTCGACCCAGGTGACTTGCCGTCCGAATTGGAACGGCGAGTCACCTGGCGCTACGCTGTAGGACTCGGCCTGCGTTATCGCCTCAGCGGAGGATGATCGCGGGAACGTCACTCTCCTTTACAAGCCGGTTGAAGGCCGGGATGTCCGTGTCGAGCACGGCCTTGAGCCGGTCGAGCTGCACCTGGAGCGCCGCCGAGAGCTCGCCGAACACCTGGTCGGATTGCGCCGTCGGCGCCGCGTCGGCGCTCCCCACGACTCCCGCCAGCGCCGCGATCTTGTTGTTCAGCCGGATCGGATAATTGAGCGGATCCTGGCTCGAGCGGTTCTTCACCTGATAGATCGCCTCCTCGACCGCCGCGAGCCGGCCCTTGACCGAGTCGGCCAGCTGCCCGATGCGCTTGCCCGCATCTCCGGGGAGTCCGCGGGCACGGGTGGCGGCGCCATCGAGCTGCTCCCGCACCTCACGGATCCGCCGCACCGCGTCGTTGGCAGCGCTTACGCGGTCGCGGATCTTCATCAGCAGATCGAACTGCGCCTGATAATCCGCCGGCGTCGTCTTCACCCGCGGATCGGGCAGCAGGGTGAACTGCCGCGTCTGCGACCAGTCGCCGACCGTCAGCCGCACCTTGTAGGTACCGGGCACCGCCACCGGCCCCGCCGTCCCGCCCGCCCAGTAGATCATCCCCTGGAAGCGGCTGGCATCAGCATACCGCAGGTTCCAGACGAACCGGTTCATGCCGGCGTGCACTTTGAGGGAATCGGGGCTCGGGGTTTTGGGCTTGGGCGTAAAGCGCCGCACGACTGAGTCACGGCTATCCAGGAAATCCAGACTCACGTTGGTCGCTGAGTCGGGCGCAGTCTTCAGATAGAAGAAGACGACCGCGCCGCCCGGCGGATTGCGACCTACGCCCACGGGTCCGCCCCCGCCACCGCCTCCGAACCCGCCGCCCAGGCCGCGGCGGAGTGCCGTGCGCGGCGTATAGAGGAAGCGCGTCGAACGACTCACCGAGTCGGCGAGCTGCTGCAGCGGCGTGAGGTCGTCGAGGATCCAGAACGACCGGCCGTGCGTCGCCGCGACGAGGTCGTTGTCCTTGACCACGAGGTCGTGGATCGGCACGACCGGCAGGTTGCGCTGCAGCGACTGCCAGCTCGCGCCGTCGTCGAATGAGACGTAGACGCCGAATTCGCCGCCGGCGTACAGCAGGCCGCGTCGAGCGGGATCCTCGCGCACCACGCGGACGAACTGGCCGTCCGGGATCCCGCCGGTGATCGCGCGCCAACTGCGGCCGAAGTCTTGCGTCTTGAAGACGTACGGCTTGAAGTCGTCGAGCTTGTAACGCGTGGCAGCAACGTACGCCGTCGCCGGATCGAACGGCGACGGCTCGATCGAGGAAATCAGCGACCAGTCCGGCAACGCGCCTGCCGGCGGCGTCACGTTCGTCCACGTCTTGCCGCCGTCGCGCGTGACGTGCACCAGCCCGTCATCGCTCCCCGCCCAGATCACCCCCGAATCCTTGGCACTGGGCGCAATGACGAAGACGGTGTTGTAGTACTCGACGCTCGTGTTGTCCTTCGTGATCGGACCACCCGACGGCCCTTCCTTGGTCTTGTCGTTGCGCGTCAGATCGCCCGAGATCGCTTCCCAGCTCTGGCCTTCGTTGGTCGTGCGGAAGACGACGTTCGCGCCGGCATACAGCACGTTGGGATTGAACGGCGACAGCACGAGCGGGAACGTCCACTGGAAGCGGTACTTCAGATCGCCTGCGCCCCACCCCATCGGGTTGTCGGGCCAGGGGAAGATGTTGCGCTCCTGCCCGGTGCGGACGTCTAGGCGCGAGAGGTAGCTATAGCTGCCGGCGTAGACGATGTCGGGATCGTCGGCGCGCGCGGCGATCCAGCCGCTCTCGCCGCCGCCCACCTCGTACCAATCCTTCTCCCCGATCGTCCCCCCGTCGGTACGGCTCGCGATGCAGACGGTGCTGTTGTCCTGCTGCGAGCCGCAAATCTTGTAGGGGACATGCGTGGTGGCGATGACGTGGTAGAACTGCGCGGTGGGCTGGTTGTTCTGCCCGGTCCACGTGGCGCCGCCGTTGTAGCTGATCGTCGCTCCGCCGTCGTTGCTATTGATCATGCGGGCGGGATCGTTCGGCGCGATCCACAGCCCGTGGTGATCGCCGTGGGGCGCGCGCAGCTGCGTGAAGGTGCGCCCGCCGTCCACGGAGCGATACAGGCTCGTGTTGAGGACGTAGACGGTCTCCGGATCTTTGGGATCGGCGTGGATGTGCGAGTAGTACCAGGCGCGCTGGCGCAGATTGCGCTCATCGTTCGTGCGCCGCCACGTGTCGCCGCCGTCGTCGGACCGGAACACTCCCCCTGAGTCGGCTTCGACGATCGCCCACACGCGGTCATGATTCGCGGATACTGTGACGCCTATTTTGCCGATAACGCCTTTGGGCAGCCCTTCGTTACGGGTTATTTCTTTCCACGTGTCGCCGCCGTCGGTGGACTTGAAGAGCCCCGATCCCGGCCCGCCGCTCGACATGTACCACGGCCCGCGCCGCGCCTGCCAGATCGAAGCGTAGAGGATGCGCGGATTGGCGGGGTCCATGGCGAGATCGACGGCGCCGGCGGAGTCGGACCGGAACAGCACCTTCTCCCACGTCTTGCCGCCGTCCTTCGAGCGGAACACGCCGCGCTCCGGATTGGGCCCGAACGCGTGGCCGAGTACCGCGACGTAGACGAGATCGGCGTTGGCCGGATGGACGCGGATCGCGCCGATCTGGCCGGCGTTCGCGAGCCCGATGTGGGTCCACGTCTTTCCGGCGTCGGTCGATTTGTAGACGCCATTGCCCGGCGACACGTTGCCGCGAATCGGCGACTCGCCCGTGCCGACATAGATCACGTTGGGATCGGATGGCGCGACCTCGATCGCGCCGATCGAGCCGGCGCGGAAGTCCTTATCCGAGATCGGTGCCCAGGTGAGGCCGCCGTCGGTCGTCTTCCACACGCCGCCGCCCGTGCCGCCGAAGTAGAACGTCAGCGGCTGATCGGCATGGCCCGCGACGGCGGTGACCCGGCCGCCGCGGAACGGCCCGACCTCGCGCCACTCGAGGGCGTTGTAGAGAGACGTATCGAAAAGGGCTGCAGGGACGGCAGGGGCGGCAGGGGCGGCAGGGGAACGTCGTTGCGCGGCGGCTGAACTCGCGAGCACGAAGAGACACGTCGCGAGAACGAGACGGCGGGGGGCGAACATGACTGCGGCGCTCCGGTTCGAGTGAGCCGCTATTATATCCGGCCCCCGCCGGGAAGGTAGGGGCGCAGCATGCTGCGCCCGTACGCTTTTCTACGGCACCTGCGGCGTCGGCGCGCGCGGTGACAGCGTCGCCTGCCCCAGCGTGTTGTTGTCGGTGCCGAACCAGATCGACTTGCTCTTGGGATCGTAGATCATGTGCCGCACCACGCCGCCGCCGCTCGGCACCGGCGTTTCCGCCGAAAATTGTAGCGTCTTGGCATCAAACGAGACGAAGCGGTTCGGTCGAGAGGTCTCGACCACCCACACGCGGTCCTCGTCGTCCCGCACCATGGCGTAGGGCCGCGCGTCCGCGCCGCCCGGGAGCTGCCACTCGTCGACCTTGCCCGTCGCGGGATCGTAGCGGCCGAGGAATCCGCCGGCGTAATCGCCGTAGAAGACCTTGTCGTCGGACGTGATCTCCATCCGCCGGGGCCGCGTCTCGGCCCGCGGCAGCCTGATCTCACGCAGCTGCATCGTGGCGGGATCGACCGTGGCGATCTTGTTCGTCCCGAACTCCATGAACCAGGGACGGCCCTTGGAATCGAGCTTGATGCCGTAGGGCCGGGCGTTGGGCGTCGGGACCTTGATGAGCTGCACGCGCCCGGTCGACACCGTCAGCTTGCCGACGGCGTTACCGCCCTGCGCGGTGAACCAGATGTCGCCGCTCTTGTCGAACACGAGGGTATGCGGATCGCGCACCATCGGGTCGGGCATCGGATACTGCTTGACGCTGCCGTCTTTGGGATCGAGCCGGCCGATGTAGCCCGCCAGGTTTCCGGAGAACCACACTATTCCGGATTTGTCCACGATCAGGTTGTGCGGCCCGCTGCCAGCCGGCAGGTCGTATTTCTTGAACTCGCCGGTTGCCGGGAGGAAATAGGCGATGTAGTTGCCCGCCTGGCCGCAGAACCAGACGCGGTTCGTGGTCGGATCGAGGAACGGATCGCGGGGACGCGTGTCGCCCCAGGGCACGGGCCATTCTTTGATGACGGGAGGTTTGTCTGCTACCGGAGTGACTACTGCTGCGACAACCGCTGAGAAGAGTAACGCGTTCATGTGGTCTCCCTTCGCCGCCTTTATTCTCCTGTCAACATTCTTCGTTGCAACGCCGTCAGCCGCCGCCGCACCGATCCGTCGAAGATACGATCGCCGACGCGTACCACTACCCCGCCGAGGATTTTTGGGTCGGTTCGGAAGTAGGCCCGCACCTCGCGGCCCAACGCCTTGGTCAGCCGCTCGACCACCGACTGCTGCGTGCGCCCGTCGGCCTCAGCGGCGAGCGTGACGCCGGCGTGCACGCGGTTCAGCTTCACATCTAAGAGCACCTGATACTCCTGGGCGATCTCGCCCAACAGTCCCTGGCGGCCGCGCCGGATCACGGCCTGCAGAAACCGCACGAACTCCTTGGGGGCTTCGCCCTTGAGCGCTTTTTCGAGAATCTGGCTCTTGGCCGTCTTGGACACGCGCGGGGATTCGAGCACGATGGCGATCCGCGCGTCGGCCGAGATCGCGCCGGCGACGGCGTCGAGCACGTCGCCGTACGTGTCGCCCGCGGCGAACAGCGCCTCCGCGTAATTGCGCGCGACGGTGATGCTCTTCACTTCCTCTTCTCCGCCTTGCCCAGGCTCTCGAGGAACTCCGTCACGAGCTTGCGGTTCGCGTCAGTGTCGAGGTTCGCCTCGATCACGCGCGAGGCCGCGGCGATGGACAGGTCCACCGCCTCGCGCCGCAGCGCCTGGATCGCCTTCTCCTTCTCGGCGTCGATGTCCTTGCGCGCCCGGTTCAGCAGCGCGTCGTACTCCTCGCGCGCCTTGGCGAGCAGCGTCGCGCGCTCCTTCTCCGAGACGGATTTGGCCTTGGCCAGGATCTCCTGCGCCTCGTTCCGCGCGGCGGCGATCTGCTTCTTGTGCTCTTCCAGCAGCCGTTGCGCCTCGGTGTTCGCCTTTTCGGCATCCTCGAGCTGCTTCTGGATCCGGTGCTCGCGCTCTTCGACGAACTTGACGATCCCGGGGTAGACGAGCCGCCACAGCACGACGAGCAGGATGCCGAAGACGACCAGCGTCCAGATGATCAACCCGGGGTTGATCGTGAACGGACCGCCGCCAGTCTCGTGCGCGGCTTCCTGAAGAAGTGCCAGCACTTAGGCCAACTTGAAGAGCAGGGCGAACACCAACGCCGCCAGCGTCGCTCCTTCGACGAGCGCGGCCGTCAGGATCATCGCGCCACGGATGTCGGCCGACGCTTCCGGCTGGCGCGCGATCGCTTCGACAGCCTGGCCGCCGATGCGGCCGATGCCGATGCCGGCACCGATGATCGCGAGTCCCATCCCGATGCCCGCGCCGAGCAGGGCGTTGTTGTTGAGCGCCGCCGCTTCGGTGGCTTGGAGCAGCATGAGCAGGTTGTGCATGTCGTCCTCTAGTGGAGTGTTCTAGTGTTCATGCCGCATCAGTCCGATGAATACGGAGGTGAGCAGCGCAAAGATATAGGCCTGCAGGAACGCGACGATCAGTTCGATAAACATCATGAATAGTGTCAGCCCGATCGACCCCACCACGACGACGCCCCGGACCAATGGCGGCGCGGTGCCGAAGACGAAGATCAGACCGAGCAGCACCAGAATCACGAAGTGACCGGCAGTCATGTTGGCGAACAACCGCAGCGTGAGCGCGAACGGCTTGACAATCTTTCCGATCAACTCGACCGGCGTCATGATGACGGCCATGATCACCGCGCCCGCGCCTGTCATGCCGGGCGGGACCATGACGATCGTTTTCAGATAGCCTTTTGGTCCGAGCGCGCGAAAACCGGAGATCTCGACCGTGAGGAAGGCGGTGAGCGCGAGAGCCGCCGTCACGGCGAGGTTGCCGGTCGCGGCCGCGCCCCACGGCAGCAGGCCGAGCATGTTGCAGTAGAGGATGAAGAAGAACAGGGTGACGATGTACGGGGCAAACGTCTCGCCGCCATGGCCGATGCTCGCGATCGCCACGTCGTCGCGGACGAAGAGGACCAGCCCTTCGACGGCCGCACCGATCCCGCGAGGGCCTTTGCCGTCTCGATGACGCCGCGCAATCTGGCGGCTGCCATACCACATCGTGATGAACACGAGCACTGCCGCGAGGATCATGAACACGACGTGCTTGGTCGGCGAGACGTCGATCGTGGTGCCGGCGATATACCAGGGGCCCGGCAGATGCCACTCGCCCAACCCGAACGGCAGCTCGACGAACTTGCTGTCGCCGGTGTGATGAAAGATCATCGCGCCGATGTCGGGCTTCTGGAAAATCACCTGAGAAACCTCGTTTCCAGGAACAGGAGCGGCAACAGCACACCGACATAGCCCAACAGGGCCGGCACGGTCCGCGAGACGATCAGGACGATGCCCACTCCCAGTAACCGGATCCCCGTGCCGCCGAGCCAGCGAGCCATGAATTCGGGATTCGGCGCCCGCATCTTCGGCTGGAGCAGCGCTACCGCCCACAGCTGCGCGATCACTGCGACTCCACCACCGATTGCGGCCGGTTTACCACCGAGCATCGTCGCGGCGACTACCAAGCCAATCCCGAGCCCGGCG
>DATLXS010000178.1:0-9650 GCA_035575675.1 Gemmatimonadales bacterium | reverse complement strand
AAAGACAGCGGCGAAGGGCAGCGAGGGTTGCGATGTAGGGGCGCAGCATGCTGCGCCCCTACATTATTTTGGCCCCTAGACCCCGAACACCAGTCGGTCGAGCGCGAATTTCCCGGCGCCCATGATCGCGAGCGCGAGTGCGACGATCATGAGCAGGAATTCGAATTCCCACCCGGGCGCGTTCTCTTCCTTGAACTTGCGATGGGCCTTGGTCCTGAGGAACGTGATCGCGCCGAGCATCACGATGACGAGGCCGAGGGCGGCGAGCTGCGTGAGGAAGCCGAAGATGAGGCCGAGGGCTCCCGCCGGCTCGGCGATCGAGAGGATGCGGAGGTTGCGCAGCATGCTGGCGGGCATGCGGTCCGACGGCTGAGCACTCCAGAGGCCGCGCTTGGGCAGGCCGTGCAGTAAGAAGATGGTGCCGAGCGTGAGACGGAGCAGGAGGAGCGCGACGTCACGGTACTGATGGAGCGAGGCGAAGAAGCTCATGGCCTTCTCTCAGAGGGAGGGCGCTGTATGTGTGAGGAATGTAAGCGACGCGAGCATGTCATCCTGAGCGCCGAAAGCCTGCTACAGCGTTAGATATACGATCCGGACGAAGTCGTCGCCCTTGTAGCGCCCCGCGCCCCAGTCGCCATCGAGATCGGTGAACGGTTTGGCGGCAATCGATTCCTCCAACGATTTGCCCGAAGCCTTGAGTTTTCGGACGCGGTCCGCCGCGGTGGACAGCATGTCGCGATACTTCACGAGGTCGGCCCTGCTGGCGAGCGGGCCGTGGCCCGGCACGATCTTGGTGCCCGAGTCGGCGCGACTCAACAGGCGCTCCGACGCCGCGATCATCCCGTCAACTCGGCCGCCGGTGTTGCCATCGATGTAGGGATACCGGCCGTTGAAAAACACATCGCCCGCGTGCAGCACGTTGGCGTGGTCGAACCGCACGGTCACGTCGGTGTCGGTGTGCGCCGGCGGAACGTGCGACAGCTCGAGCCGCTCGCCGTTCGCCTCGAGCGTGTAGCGGTCCGTGAACACGCGCTGGGGCAGGGCGTTCGCGGGTGAGGGCGGGAAGTCGAGCTCGAGCACCGCGAGGTGGTGCGGCTCGCTCATCCGCCGCTTGGTGTTGGCGTGCGCCACCACCGTCGCCCCGGCGGCATGGAGTGGCGCGTTGTTGTCGGTGTGGTCGAAGTGCCAGTGGGTATTGATCACGAACTTCACGGGCGCGCTGCCCCCCAGTCCCGCGAGCGACTCCTGGAGCTTGGGCCACGCGGGCGCGACGAACGTGTCCACCACGACTAGTCCGTCCGCGCCGTGCAGCACGACCACGTTGCCGCCCGGTCCTGAGAGCAGGGTGAGATTCTCGCCGAGCTGCCGCGCCTGGATCGGGACGGCGCCGATCTGTGCCCGAAACGCCGCCGTCGGGTCTTGCGCCGGCTGCCTCCAGCTTTTGATCAACGGGCGGGGGAGCAGCGCGCCCGCGCCCAGCGCCGCCATTGTTCTGAGCCACTCGCGTCGCGTCCCGATCGTCATGGTCCACTTTCTCTGGAGTTCTTGGCCAATATGTCCAGGGGGCAGACGAGGGCAAGGAGTAACCTTCCCGGGAAGCCGCACTGATAAGAAGAAGCAGTTCCTTCGCGCCCTTCGGGCGCTCAGGATGACAATCGCGGTGGATGCATTGTGCTCGATCGGCGTAGGCGGTACCTCTAAGCCTCCTCACGACATCCGGAGGCCGCATGACGGTCCCGCTGACGGAGGGTTGGGCGAGCGCCCGCGTTCCTCGCATCGCGCTCATGCTCGCCGCGTGTGTGCCAGTGCGGCCAGCATCGGCACAACAACCCACCGTTGAGATCAGGTCGACCCAGCTGCTATTCCTTGCCGGTGTCGTGATGTCGGAGACTGGGACGGTGGTTGTGGTCACCGTGCGGGGTGCAATCGGCGACCAGCGGGTTATCGCTTCAAGGCTCTCGCCCGGCAGCTCGCGTGTAGATCGGGAGATTGTGCTGCAGAGCTTTCACGGCAGTCTAGTGACTCCCCAGGTTGCGATTGCGCGCTCGGGGAACAACACGTTTGTCTTCGCAGGGCCGGACTGTGGGGAAGTCGCTCCGGGGCTGAAAGTGCGCCGTTTCGATTTCAATCTTGTGGCTCAGGGTTCCGGGCAAACGGTTACGGGCGTATCCAGCGAGCACTGCTGGGAAACGATGCTCGGTGTTGCCGCCGCGAGCGATGGCCACATCGCGGTCGCATGGATTATGCCGACGGACGCGGACAGCGGCGTCGTGTACATGAGACGTGTGTCACGGTCCGGCGCTGCGGACGGTGAGGTCATCACCGCCGGAGCGGAGAAGGCCGTTCGTTACAGCCATCCGGTGGTCGCTCTCGATACGGCGCAGAACGTGACGGTCGCGTGGGAACGGACTCAGAATGATGACCTGAGACAGGTGTTGGTGCGGAGGGGGAGCCGCACGAGAGCGATGGCCTCCTCGGCACGGTCCCCCGCTGTCGCGACGCTCGCAGACGGGCGCTCCGTGGTTGGCTGGGCCGCGGGCTCATCGGAGCAGCGAGCGTTTCTTCAAGCGTTCAATGCGGACGGCTCTCCCGCTGGAGCGGCAATGTCCGGCACGCCGGCGAGCGAGCGCGCGGTGGATTTCCCCGCGATCGCGATGGCGAATGACGGACGCTATCTCGTTGCGGGTATAGAAAAACCCGGCGGCACATCGCATGCGGTCATCGAAGCATTTCGGTTCCCCGTGCAGCGAATGGGGAATCTCATGGATCGGCGTGCCTCAGGTGTGGCGCTGGATCCTCCGAAGCTGGCGATCGGACAAGGCGGAAGAAGCTGGGTAGTGGCGTGGCAGGAATTGCGGGCGAGTGGTATAGCCATCGTGATTGTCCGAGGAAAGTTCTAGCCCCTCCTAGACAGAAAGCCAGTTCGCGTCCATGCTTGAGCGCTCTGGAGGGTTTATGCGCGCTCGCGTCGCGATAGGCTTCCTCGTTGGTCTCCCCGCCGCAGCACTCGCTCAGGATTCGCTCAAATTCTCCATGGTCGCCGCCGGCGGTTGGCATACGTGCGCGATAACCACGGCAGGTGCCGCCTACTGCTGGGGATTTGGCCGCTTCGGCCAGCTCGGCACCGGGGATACGGGCGTGCAGACCGTGCCGGCGCCGGTCGCCGGTGGACTCCGCTTCACCACGATCGGCGCCGGGCGGTTCCACACCTGCGGGCTCACGACCGACAGCATCGCGTATTGTTGGGGCACCAACGGATGGGGACAGCTGGGGAGCGACTCGGCCCCCGACAGTTGTACGAACCGTGAGGGAAAAGACAGACAGGTGATCGCGTGCAGCTTGCGCCCGCGTGCCGTCGCGGGCGACCGGCATTTCGCCACGCTCAGCGTCAACGGACTGCATGCGTGCGCGATCACCGGAGACCACGAGGCATACTGCTGGGGCAGCAACCGTGCCGGCGAGCTCGGCATCGGCCCGGGGTCAACTTGGGCGCACGCTCCCATCGCGGTCGCAGGTGGCCTGAAATTCATTTCGGTCGGGTCAGGCCTGAACCATTCCTGCGGCGTCACCGTCGATGGGCTCCTCTACTGCTGGGGCTGGAATAAGGACAACGAGCTGGCGACCGATACGGTCAAGGGAAGCTACGTCCCGCTCGCGATCGCCAGCGACGTCAAGTTCGTCTTCGTGACGGCCGGCGGCTCCCACTCCTGCGCGATCGCAACGGATACGACCGCCTATTGCTGGGGTGACTTCGAGCATGGCCGCCTCGGCATCGGCGAGTCTTTCGCCGAGCGACTGAAAGGCAAGTCGCACCAGATGACGCCCGCGGCGGTCGACGGCGCCATCAAGTACCGCTCGCTCAGCGCGGGTGGCGTGCATACCTGCGGCGTCGCGACGAGCGGCGAAGTGTACTGTTGGGGCGACAACCTCGAGGGGCGGCTGGGGGTCGGCGGCAGCTCCTTCACGCGTCGCGGCTGGAACACCAAGCCTTCGCCGCCGAAGGGCGACCTGCGACTCACGATGATCAGCGCCGGCGACTACCACACCTGCGGTGTTACGACCGACGGCGCGGTGTACTGCTGGGGCGGAAACAACGAGGGCCAGCTCGGCATCGGCACGACCAAAGGGAAGAATGAGCCCGTGCGCGTGAGTGCCGTACGCGTCGCGCCGTAGCTTAGCCAGCGTCCAGCTCGCGTCCCAGCTCCAGGATTTCCTCGCGAATCACCCGTCGCTCGGCGGTCAGTCGCAAGAACGCTCTGCGACGAAACAGCAGGATCGCCAGCGCGCGCGTCGCGCCGACCACGCGATCGAAGCGCTCCGCGAAATGCAGGGCCACGTACCCGGTCAGCGGCAGCGCGGGCGCCACAAGCAGCGCCGGCCAGAGGCCGCGCCACAGCCACACTGCCGCGATCACGACCGCCCACGTCAGCGGAAAAAGCAGCGCCGCCGCGAGGACCTTGACCGTCGCGAGCGCATCCTCATCGCCTTTCGCGACGCCGGTCGCGACCCAGCCCACGGCGCGGTAGGCCGGATAGTGAACGAACCAGCCGACGATCGCCGCAGGGAGTCCGAGCGTCAAAAACAGTACGCTCTTCACCGCATACGTGACCACGCTCCGCCACCCATAGCTGCGCGGGGCGAGATGCTGCGCGTCTAGACCCGCGGCGGAGAGTGAGGCTTCGAACCGCTCCAAGCGAGCCTGGAGGCGGGCGGCGCGGTCGGGCCACTGGCGCCGCGCGACGTCGTAGCCCGTGAGCAGCCGCCGGCGCAGCGCGAACTCGTCGGCTAGGCGCGCGGGCTTCTCCGGCATCGTGTCCGTGGCGCTGAGGACGTGCTGGGCACGGGCAATCAGCGCGTGCGCATCCACCTCTTCTGCTTCGAGCGTGACGTCCCGCAATGCCCGCTCGAGCCGGGTGGTGAGCTCACGAACCGGGCCGGCAGGCGGCTCCGCGCCCCGTGCAATGGCGATGCCCTCGACCGAGAACGGCGTGCCAAAGTGGAGTAACGCGGCGCTGCGAAAGGTCTGCTTCGCGCGGTAGTAGAGGCCGGCGGGCACGATCTCGAGCGCCAGGTCAGCCGGCAACCCGGCGGCGGCGCCCAGCGCGATCCGCGCGGTTCCGGTCTTGAGCGGCCGCAGCTTGGGATCACTGTGCGAGGTCCCCTCCGGAAAAACCGCGATGGTGCCGCCTCGGACCAGCACGCTCTGCGCCGCTTCGAAGGTCTCGGCGTTCTTTTTCAGATCGGCGCCGGCGTCCTGGCGCCGGTGGACCGGGATGGCCTCGACCGCTCGCACAATCGCGCCGATGATCGGCATCCGGAACAGCGGCGCCTTCGCCAGGAACGACACTCGCCGCGGCGCGAGGCAGAGGAACACCGCGGGGTCGATGAGCCCGTTCGGGTGGTTGAGCACGAAGATGACCGGACCGGCGCGCGGCACCCGCTCCACTCCCGTCACTTCGATGCGGCGAAAGAAAATTCGCAACATCACCCGGAGCAGCGCGCGGAGCAGCGCTCTCATGCGTCGACCCGAGCCTCCGCGCGCGATTCGACCCACGCCGCGTATGTCCAAATCAGTCCGCCGAGCAGCACGGCGACGGGAATAATCAGAACGGCGCGCGTGAGCGACAGGGCATCCGATATCGCGCCCACGATCGGCTGCGACGGCACGTCGCCCAGGACATGGATCGCTAAAGTGCTCAGTGCGACGGCGGTTGCCCGGATGTGCGGCGACACGACGTTGATGATGGCGGAATTGATCGGTCCGGTGGACGCGAACAAGCACAGCTCTGCGGCGACGATGGCGGGCCAATAGACGCCAGGCCGTGGCGCGGCGAGGGCGACGAGGGTGAGGGGCGCCGCCACGAGCGTGATGATTCCGGAAAACCACAGATACGCCTGCTGTGACACGCGCAACAGCCGGTCGCCGAGCCAGCCGCCGCCGTAGGTGCCGATGAATCCCGTGACCACGACGACCGCGCCGAATTGCACCGTCGCGTGCGCCTTGGGAATGCCGCGCGCCCGCTCGAGGAACGAAGGCGTCCAAAACGCCAATGCGCCGATGGCGAAGGTGTACGCGGCATAGCCGAGCACGGTGAGGAGATAGGGCCGGTTGCGGAGCAGCGTGCGGTACGCGTCGCGGGTGGACCCCGCGGCGCGCGGCGCGCCGGCGTCCTGGCTGCCGCGCGGCGGATCGTACAGCCGCAGCGCGAGGAGGGCGAGCACGAGCCCCGGAATACCCGCAACGAAAAAGGCTTGCCGCCAGCCGTAATAGTGATCCACCAGCCCGCCGACGATGTAGCCGAGCGCCGAGCCGATGGGGATCGCGGCGAAGAATATCGCGAAGACGCGGCCGCGCTTGTCGCGCGGGAAGTAATCGGCGAGCAGGGCGGGGGAGATCGTCCCGTACGCTGCCTCGCCGATGCCGACCGCGGCGCGGGCCGCGAACAACCCGGCGTAATTGCGCGCCAGTCCGCCGAGCGCGGTGGCGAGGCTCCAGATGCCGACGCCGAGACCGAGCAGGCGGGTGCGCGAGCGCCGGTCGCCGAGCGCGCCGAACACCGGCGCGGCGAGCATGTAGACGACGAGAAAGCCGGTCATCAGCAGGCCGAGCTGCGTGTCGGACAGGTGGAGCTCCGAGTGCTTCATGCTCTCGGCGAGCGCGGCGACGATCCAGCGATCCAGGTAGTTGAAGAGATTGATCAGCGTGAGGACGGCGAGACCGACACGGGCGCTGCGCGCGAGCGGAGTCGAGCCAGGAGCGGTCATGGGCGCATTTAGGATACGGGCTGCGCGCTGGCCCAGCCAGGATCCTGCTAGCGGCGGCCCGTACCGGCACGCCTATTTGAAGAACCGATGGAAACTCGGCCCTGGCACAAAGCTTACGAGGCGGGCGTGCCGACGGCGCTCGACCTCGAGGCGCTGACCGTGTCGCAGTTCCTCGAGCGCGCCGCGACAGATCACGGTGATGCGACGGCCATCATCTACTTCAATCGCCGCCTCAGCTATCGGCAGCTCAAGGACCATGTCGACCGATTCGCCGCGGCCTTAGGGGAGCTCGGCGTCACGCGCGACAGCCGCGTCGCGATCCAGCTCCCCAACATTCCCCAGACGGTCATCGCCTATTACGCGACGTTAGCGCTGGGTGCGCAGGCGGTGATGACCAATCCGCTCTACACGCCGCGCGAGCTCGAGCATCAGTGGAAAGACGCCGGGTGCCGTGTCGCGGTTGTCACGGACTTCTTGTTCGAGAGCCGCATCCGGCCGGCGCGGGCGCGCCTGCCGATCGAGCATTACATCGTCGCCGCGATCCCCGATTACATGCGGCTGCCGCTGCGCATCCTGGCGCGGTGGAAGCTCGGCCGTTCCGATCCACCGCGGGTGGCGAGTGTGGCGCCCGAACCCGGTGTGCACTCGTTCATGAAGCTGATGCGGCGGGCGACGCCCGAGTCACGCATACATTCCCGGCCCGAGACGCTGGCCGCATTGCAGTACACCGGTGGTACGACGGGCTTCTCCAAGGGCGCCATGCTGACGCACGGGAACCTGGCGGCGAACCTGCAGCAGTGTCGAGCCTGGTTCACCGGATTGACCCATGGGAAGGAAGTCTTTCTGACGGCCCTGCCGCTGTTTCATTCGTTCGGCATGACCGCCGCGATGAACTTTCCCATGAGTGTCGCGGGCGCGATGGTCCTGATTCCCGACCCGCGGGACATCAAGGCAATCGTGCGGGCGATCGCGCGGCACGGGGTCACGCTATTGCCGGCGGTCCCGCCGATTTTCAACGCGATCCTCAACTATCCGAAGCTCGGCGCGAGCGACTTGCGCAGCGTGCGGCGCTGTTTCAGCGGATCGGCGCCAATGCCCGAAGACGTCTTGCAGCGGTTCGAAGCGCTCACGGGTGCGCGCATTGTGGAAGGCTTCGGGCTGTCGGAGGCGTCGCCGGTGACGCACATGAATCCGGTCAATGGGCTCCGGAAGGCCGGCGCCATCGGCGTCCCGATTCCGAATACCGATGCGAAAATCGTGAACATGGATGACGGCCTCACCGCGACTCCGCGCGGGGAAGTCGGCGAGCTCGCGATTCGCGGTCCGCAGATCATGCAGGGCTACTGGAACATGCCGGAGGAAAGCGCGCACGCGTTGCGGGACGGCTGGCTCTATACGGGCGACCTCGCCGTCATGGACGAGGACGGTTTCTACCGGATCGTCGGGCGCAAGAAGGAGATGATCGTGGTCTCAGGCTACAAGGTGTTCCCCGATGAAGTCGACGGCGTGCTGATGGCGCATCCGGCGGTGCTCGAGGCTGCCACGATCGGGTTGCCGGACGCGAAGCGCGGCGAGCGGGTGAAGTCGTTCGTTGTCTTGAAGCCCGGCGCGCAGGCGAGCGTGGAAGAGGTGCTGGCCTATTGTCGTGAGAATCTCGCGGCGTACAAGGTGCCGCGGGACGTCGAGTTCCGCGCCGAGCTGCCGAAGAGCGGTGCGTTGAAGACGCTGCGGCGGGTGTTGGTGGAGGAGGAGCTGGCCAAGGGTGCGGTCACGGGCGCGGGGCGATCAGAACCGTAACGCACGGGGGCGAAATGGATTGGTTACGGTCTGACAGGGCGCGCGGCCCAGATTCGGGCATGGGCACGTTCAGGGTTACCCTCCACCTCGCCGGCGCCACTGGAGAGCGTTTCACATTGATGGAGGCGCTGGTAGACACCGGCGCTTCATACACGTGGATCCCGCGTGACGTGCTGGAGGGACTCGGCGTGCGGCCCGATGAGGAGCGGGTCTTCGTGTTGGCGGATGGCCGGGCCGTGCGCTATCCCATAGCCTGGGTCCGCGTCCGGCTCGACGAACGCACCCAGCCGACCCTCGTCGTTTGGGGTGACTCAGGCACTGAGCCGCTGCTCGGCGCGTTCACGCTCGAAGGGTTCGGACTCGGGGTCGACCCGGTGAATCGCCGGCTGATCCCGGTCCCCGGACTCCTCAAAGCCGTTGCCTGAGGGCCCCTAGTCTCTCAGTTCCACTTCAGATTCCTGATCTGATCGAGATTCACATTCCCGCCGCTGAGCACCGCCACAACCTTTGATCCGGCGGGAGCTTTGATCAAGCCATGCAACAGCGCCGCGACGGGTGCAGCCGCTGCACCCTCGACCACGAGTTTGCAATGCGACATGATCCAGATCATCGCATCGAAGATCTCGCGGTCCGGGAGCGTGACGATGTCGTCCACAAAACGCTGCACAACGGAAAATGTGTGATCGCCCACGCGCTTCACGCGCAGGCCGTCGATGATGCAGTCGATCTTGTCGAGCGTGATCACGCGGCCGGCGGCGACGCTCTGCTGCATCGCCGGACCATCGGACGATTCCACGCCAATGATCTTGATCTTCGGGTTCGACGCTTTCAGCGCCATCGACACCCCGGAGATCAGTCCGCCGCCGCCGATCGGCACCACGGCGACATCGACTCCGGGAAAATCCCGGAACACTTCCAGACCCAGCGTTCCCTGGCCGGTGATGAGTTGCATGTCGTCAAACGGATGGATGTAGGTAGCCCCTAGCTCCTCACACAGCTGTTTGGCCTTCTCGTTGGCTTCGTCCCAGATGGTGCCGTGCTGCACGACCTCGGCACCATAGGCGCGTGTCGCGTCCACCTTGGACTGG
>DATLXS010000177.1:0-2611 GCA_035575675.1 Gemmatimonadales bacterium | reverse complement strand
CCCGACGCCGACCGTGATCGCCGTCGGCGTCGCGAGCGCAAGCGCGTCCGGACAGGCGATCACGATGGCGGCGACCGCCGCCGACAGTGCAAAGGAGAGGCCCTGGTGTCCGAACACGAGCCAAGCCGCGAACGTGATGACGCCGGCTGCGAGCGCCACGATCACCAGGTACTTTCCGGCGAGGTCCGCCAGCCGCTGCGCCGGCGCCTTCGAGGACTGCGCCTCCTGGACCATGGCGACGATCCGAGCGAGCGCCGTGTCGGCTCCGACCCGGGTTGCTCGGAACCGAAACGCTCCCCGCTGGTTGTGCGTCCCACCCACGACCTCGTCGCGCGGCCCCTTCGCGACCGGCACCGGCTCGCCAGTGAGCATCGATTCGTCCACGTAGCTCGAACCCTCGATCACGACGCCGTCCACCGGGATGGTGTCGCCCGGCCGAACCGCGAGGATGTCACCCACCGCGACGGCTTCGAGCGGCACCTCCTCCTCGTGCCCATCCCGGACGCGCCGCGCGGTGGGCGGCGCGAGCTTGAGCAGCGCCTCGACCGCCCGGCCAGTGGCCAAACGGCTCCGCATCTCCATCCAGTGGCCCAGCAGACTGAAGGCGGTCAACATTGCAGCAGCATCGTAGAATGGCTCGCCCGGCAGCCCGAATGTGACCGCGACCGAGTACACGTAGCTCACGAGAATGCCGGTCGCGATCAGAGTCATCATCGTGAGCTCGCCCTGCCGCAGCGAACGCGCCGCGGACGACACGAACGGCCACCCGCCCCACCAGACGACGATCGAGGTCAGGACGAAACCGAGGAGGGCGGGCGACATCCCGAACGGCGGTGCGAGCGCGCGGCCGAAGAGTGAGGTGCCAAGCGGTGAGTAGAGGATGATCGGGACCGTGAGGATCGCCGACCCGATGAACCGGCGTAGCATGTCCTGCACCATGTGCGCCCCGTGCTCGTGTTCTGGGGGACCTTTGGCTGCCGCAGCCGCTTCCGCGTCGTGAACGTGCCGCTCCACAGGATGCTCCCGAGTCAATGAGTCCGGCGCTCGTAACAGGAAGCCCGAACATCACCCGCAGTGTCGTGAGAAACTCACAGCATAACTCACAGCATGCGACCCCCTGAAACGTCATCAGGGGGTCGTCGTTTTCGATGGCGCACCTCGGCAGTTGTTACAACGGCACCGAAACCGTCTTGATCTCCTCGCCCTTCGCGAGGGTGACATCGGCGACGGCGCGGCCATCCTTCAACGACGGCGTGATGCTAACTGCGTGATAGGCGGCGTTGTCTCGCAGGGCCTTCTCCACCGCTGCCCGGAGGGACACCTTCGCCTTGGCCATCGCCGCGCTCTGGCTCTGTGCGGCCGTGTAATCTTCGCCTGCTGCGATCGGCTCGGCCTTCACCACCCTACCGGTGTTGTGGTCTACGATCACCTCAAAGAACTTGCCGTCTTTCACGGTGTAAACGGAGAGCTGCAGCTTCCCTTCCTCCATCTCGAACTTGGCGGAAATCGGCTGGCCGTGACTTGCGCTCGCCGCCAGACCACGATTGAGGGACACCGGAGCGCCTATCACGGCTTTTGCCAGCGCACCGTGGCCACCTTCCTCTTCCTGGGCCGCGAGAGTAGTCCCCCAGCACGCCGCGGCCAGGGCCAGAACCGGAACACTCCACGTCATCGTCTTCATGTGATGCCTCCGATCTAAGTCTTCTTGACGTTCATTTTGTCCAACGCGGCGCGGAGCCCGTGCGCCAGCTTGAGCGCGTCGTCGTTCGCCCAGTAGTGCATGAAGAAGAGGTGCGGGCTGTCGGTCAGCATATGACTATGGAGGGCCGTGATCGCGATGCCGTTGTCGCGCAGGGCCCGGATCACGGGGTTCACCTCATCTCCGATCAAGACGAAATCCCCGGTGATCGCCGCCTTGCCGCCACCCGTCGGCTGGAAGTTGATCGCCGTCGCCAAGCCCATGGACGGAGCGACTTCGATCCCGTCGGCAGTGATCTTCTCCGCCCGCGGCACGCCCACCTGGTACACGCCACCGTTGACCTTCCCGTGGTAGCCGAGGATTTGCGCAATCTGCGCGGTGTCGATGCCGAAGCTTTGCGCGGGCGCTGCCGCCGCTGGCGCACTGAACGGCGTTGTGGTGAGGGCCAGCGCGGCGTGGACCGCCGCCGCGAGCCTGGTCGGCGCGCCGTGCCCGCCGATGTGCATGTACATGACCCGCGGGGACTCGTGCAGGACGTGGTTATGCAATGCGGTCTGCGCGATCCCGCCGTCCTGCAGCTTGCCGAGGACGGCGCCGACCTCACTCTCGAGCAGCACGAGGTCGCCCATCAGCATCGCCTCTGTGTCACCCACCTGTTTGAACGCGACCCACGAGCCAAGCGCCAGGGCGGGCTTCACTGTCACACCGCCGATGGTGACGTGGAGGTCACTGCGCGGCATTCCAACCTTGTAGGCCCCGTCCGGCTGCAAGGTCCCGGACTTGCCGAGCCCCGCGTCTACCTGTTTCCAGTCGATGGGCGCGAGCGGTTGCTGCGCCTGCTGGCGTGCTGGCACGATCAGTAGCAGCGCGGCGAGCGCCGAGAAACGTGGGCCCATTGTCTCCTCCCGTGAG
>DATLXS010000176.1:0-2173 GCA_035575675.1 Gemmatimonadales bacterium | reverse complement strand
CACCCGGCCGGACCTGAAGCGGCCCGACGCGCAGCTCTACTTCATCAATTTCTCGAGCGCCAAGCGCGGCGGGGTCCTGCACCGGCACTCCGGCTTCACCTGCGCCGTCTCGCAGCTCCAGGTGGAGTCGCGCGGCTCGGTACATATCCGTTGCGGGGACCCGGCCGCCGCGCCGGCCATCCGCTATAACTACCTCGCTACCGAGAACGACCGCCGCGTCATGATCGAGGGGCTGAAGCTCGTGCGGCGCATCGTCAACACGGCCCCCATGCGCGATTACGTTGGCTCCGAATACCTGCCCGGGCCGGGGGTACAGGGCGACTCGGAGTGGCTCGACTACTGCCGCGGAATGGGAGAGACGGTGTTCCATCCGGCTTCCACCTGCCGCATCGGCGCGGTCGTGGATGAAAAACTGAAAGTAAAGGGCTTGAGGGGATTGCGCGTCATCGATGCCTCCGTCATGCCCGCTGTTCCCTCGGGCAACATCAACGCCGCGGTGATCGCGATCGCGGAAAAAGGCGCCGACCTGGTCAAAGAGGATGCCTAGACGATGTGGGAAGCCGCGGCCATCGTCTTCATCATCGTCGGCGCGCTGCTGTGGATCGACAGCCTTCGCGCCCGGGAGCGAGCCGTGGAGGCCGGGCGCTCCGCCTGCGCACGATATGATCTGCAGTTCCTCGATGAGACGGTGTCTTTCGCGCGCCTGCGCCTGGCGCGCGACGAAGAGGGCCGCCTGAGGATCGTGCGCACCTACACTTTCGAATTCTCCGAGACGGGAAACAACCGGCGCAACGGCGCGATCGTGATGCTCGGTCAGGACCCGAAAGACATCCGTTTGGAGCCCTATAGACTGCAATGAGCACGCAATGGCTCGAGGCGAAGGTGCTCGAAAACCGGCACTGGACCGATGCGCTGTTCTCGCTGCGCGTCGAAGGGCCCGGGCTGCAATTCGAGGCCGGGCAGTTCGTGCGCCTCGCTCTGGACATCGACGGCGAGCGCATCGCGCGCCCCTTCTCCTTCGTCAATCCGCCGGCGGACCCGGTCCACGAGTTCTACGGCATCGTGGTGCCCGGGGGGCCGCTCTCCCCGACTCTCGCGCGCCTGCAGCCGAGCGATACGCTGTACCTGGCGCCCAACCCGGCCGGCTTCCTCGTGCTGTCCGAGGTGCCGGACGCCGAGACGCTGTGGCTCATCTCCACCGGCACCGGGATCGCGCCGTTTCTCTCGATCCTGCGCACCGAGGCGCCGTGGCGCAGGTTCAGGAACGTCGTCCTGGTCCATGCGGTGCGTAACGCGAAGGAACTGGTGTACCGGGACTTGATTCTTGAAATTTCAAGAAAACAGAAGCTTCGTTACATCAGCTTCGTGAGCAGGGAGCCGCATCCGGGATCGTTGTCCGGACGCATCCCGGCCGCGGTGCGGGATGGGCGGCTGGAGCAGGCGGCGGGCCTCAAGATTGCTCCTGAATCGTCCCAGGTATTGCTGTGCGGAAATCCTGACATGCTGAAGGACGCCACCGCCGCGCTCGTGGAGCGCGGCCTGCGCAAGCACCGGCGCCGCAACCCCGGCCAGATCAGCGTGGAGAGCTTCTGGTGAGCGCCCCCTCGAGGCTGAGCGCGATTCTCGTCACGCTGTCGCTGCTCGCCGGCTGCAGCGCGGTGCGGCTGGCTTACGACCACGCCGATACCTGGCTGCGCTGGCGCGCGGGAAATTATCTCGATGTCCACGGCGAGCAGGCCCAGGAGCTCGACGAGCGCATCGATGCATTCCACGACTGGCACCGCGCCACGGCGCTGCCGAAGTACGCACGCCTCTGCGAAGAAGCGGCGCGCCGCCTCGGCGGCGGCCTCTCGCGCGAGGACATCGTTTGGGGGTACGATTCCCTGATGGCGCAGGCGCGCGAAGGCCTGCGTGCGGCTGCCGAACGGATCGCCCCCGTGCTCGATCGTCTCAGCCCGGAGCAGGTCAGGCACATGGAGAAGCGGTTCGCCGAGGACAACCGCAAGTTCGCGCGCGAGAACCTGCGTGGCACCGAGGCCGAGAGAAGGAAGCGACGCGCGACGCGCACGGTGGAGCGACTGGAGGACTGGGTGGGAAGGCTGTCCAAGGCCCAAATCGAGCGGGTCAGGCAATTCTCGGAGCGCGCGCCGCTCTACTACGAGATGCGCGACCG
>DATLXS010000175.1:0-4689 GCA_035575675.1 Gemmatimonadales bacterium | reverse complement strand
AACGTTGATTGTCGCCACCTCGAAAAGCAAACCTCGTACGGGTCTTCCCACGATCTTGCCGGCCCCGCCGCGGTTTCGCGAGGTCGGTCACGTCGTCCACGGCAGGTATTCCGGGGGCGGTGCTCTGCTCAGGCCCCGAAGATCTCGAAGGCGAGCGGCTTGGTGCTCCCTCCGTTGCACCCGAGCGACGGGCACGCCGAGAGCCCCACGGCGAGGTCCATCTCGGCGCGGAGCACGATCGCGTCGCCCGCCTTCGACCGCGGCGGCGAGATCACGAGGCGGCCGTCCGGCTGCACCTTCGCGCTCATGAAGAAGTTGAAGGGCGTCGGCATCCGGTGCGCCTCGACCCCGTGTGGCGCCAGCGCCCGCGTTAGGTTGTCCAGGCAGCTCGGATGGTCGCCGGTCAGCCCGTACTGGATCCGGTACATCTCGATGCTGCACGCCGTGTACAGAAAATCGTGGTTGCCGACATCGTCGTCGATGATCGTCAGCATCGGCGCACTCTTGTTCGAGTACAGGACGTCGCCCGTCGAGAAGTACAGCTTGCCGCCGTAATCGAAGCTGCGACCGTTGGACAGCCACTCGGTGATGTCGCCCCACCGGAACGTCACGAGATCGCCGCTCTGGCCGCCCAGCGGGTCGACCAGGCGCAGCCGCTGTCCGCGCTCGAGCCGCAGGCCCGCGCCTTCGCGCGCCGGAATCGTCACCAGGGTCATCGCTTGCGCCACAATACCTCATGCCCGGGCCCACGACTCGCAATCGCGCACCGGCGCAAGAACCGACGCTCCGGGTGACCGCGCAGCAGTGGGACGAGTGGCTCGCCGCTCACCACGCGTCGGCGCCGGGCGCGCTCGTCGCGATCACCAAGAAGGGCGGCGGCGCTCCCGAGCTGTCCTACGCCCAGGCGCTCGACGTCGCGCTGACGTGGGGGTGGATCGACGGCCAGAAGCGTCCGCTCGACGATCGCGCGTGGCTGCAGCGCTTCACGCCGCGCCGCCCGAAGAGCCCGTGGTCGAAGATCAACCGCAGCAAGGCCGAGGCGCTCGTGCGCGCGGGCAAGATGCACCCCGCCGGGCTTCGCGAGATCGACCGCGCCAAGCAGGACGGCCGCTGGGACGCGGCCTACGACTCGTCCCGGACCTCGGAGACTCCCGACGACCTCGCCCGCGCCCTGGCCGGCAACAAGGCCGCTGCCGCGTTCTTCGCCGGGCTCGACGCCGGCAACCGCTACGCCATCCTCTACCGCCTGCAGACCGCCAAGAAACCGGAGACCCGCGCGGCGCGGCTCGCCAAGTTCGTCGAGATGCTCGCAAGAAAGCAAACGCTGCATCCGGCCCGCCCGGGCAAGGCGCGCGCCCGCGGCCCTACTGCTTCGGGGTCATCGCAACGTCGACCACCGCGGCGGCGTAGGCCATCGCCGCGGCCTCGCACGCGTCGAGCCAGCCGGTGAGCCAGGCGCAGGCGAAGTTGGTCTCGGTCGGCGGCGGGACGACCCGGACCGCTCGCACGTCGGCCGCCTTGAGCGCGGCGTCGAGGCCGATCTCCTGCCCACACCTCATTTCTCCGACGCCCATCGTTGTCACGCACTCCCGCTGCCGGTTCGAGCACCGTCGATGGCGAATCGCCCTTGTAATTCCTTCGTGCTTCTTGACACTCGTTTTATCGTGGGCGGATCATGCGCGCCACTTACCACCCCAGGGGTGCCATGCGCACAGTCCGCAATGAGCTCATCAGTATCCGCTATGTGCTCACCGCCTTGTCGCTCCTCGCGCTCGCGCAGGTTCGTCCGGCGAGAGCGTTCAACTACGTCACCGACGCAACCGGCACCTGGTGGGGCATTCAGGACGCCGCTCCTCCGCGCGTCGACACCGGCAGCATCCGCGCGACACAAACCGGCCCGGGCGATTGCCTGTTCAACAACTGTGTCACTCCGCCTTACAGCACCTCGATCAACGGGTTCGCGGGAATCAAGGTTCTCGTGCAGACAACGCCGTCGCCGCGGATGAACGGCGAGATCATGCGCGGCTACGGCCTGGCTTTCGACGGCGTCAACCGATTCACGACGACGCGGTCGATCGACCTTGGTGGCATCACGATTTCGCGGTCGGTCTACATCAACAGCAACGCGAACTGGGGCCGCTGGCTCGACAGCTTCACCAACACCACGAGAGCGCCTATCACGATCAAAGTCGCATTCGGTGGTCAATCGGGAATCGGTACCGCTAGCGGTGCGGCGCCGGCCAACTCGAGCGCGATCGTGAACACGTCCAGTGGAGATGCCATCGTGACGGCCGCTGACTCGTGGGTGGAGGTCGCGACACCCCTCTCGGGATCGACGCCGGTGGGCGGTCCGCAGGTGACGGTGCTCGGCACGCCCACGTCTCCGGCCGAACCATTCAACGGCGCGATGACCTTTGCGGGCAACTGGCTGTTCGACACGTTCAACGACCCGCTGTCGTACAGCGGGCATGAAGCGAACTTCCAGGCCTACGTGAACACGATCACGCTGCAGCCGGGGAAGACGCGATCGCTTCTGCACTTCGTCGTCCTCGGTCAGATGGTCACCGATACCTCGTCGGCCGGCGTTCGCGCCGCGGTTGAAGCCACGGCCAGCAGCCTTGCCAGCGCTCCCGAGATCCGCGATCTGACGTTGGCCGAGGTCTGCTCGATCGACAATTTCAAGGTCGCCGCCCTGACGGCCGGCGGTTTCGACGTCGCCGCGTGCATGAAGAACCACGTGAACGTGCTCAAGGTTGCGCAGCCGCCCGTGCCAGCGGCGCAAAGGCTAACGACGAGAGTGAAGTACGACGTCGTCGGAAAGACGATCGGTCAGCTTCGCGCCGACATGGAAGCCGGTACCACGACGTCGCGGGAGATCACCGAAGCGTATCTCGATCGCATCGAGGCCTACGACAAAGGGCAGTTCGGGTTCAACGCCTTCGAAATCGTGGCCCGGCATGCAATCCGGCAGGCAACGGCCGCCGACGTTGCCAGAAGGAAGGGCGCCACCGGTCCGCTCCTCGGAATCCCGATCGCCGTCAAGAATCTGTACGACACATTCGACATGCCGACGACGAACGGCAGCATGACCTTTGCGGGATTTCGTCCGGCGCGAGACGCGTTCCAGGTCGCGCGGCTGCGCGCCGCAGGCGCCGTGATCATCGGCAAGACGGCACTCGAGGAATACGCGACCTACGGCGGCTACTCCAACGATGCGTGGGGACAGGTGTGGAATGTGTTCAATCCGTCGAAATCGGCAATCGCGTCGAGTGGTGGTTCGGCCAGCGCACTCGCGGCCAACCTTGCGGCAGGAGCGATGGGATCGCAGACCGGTGATTCGCTGTACGGGCCTTCGAGTGCCGCAAGCCTGGTGACGCTGCGCGGGACTGACGGCCTCGAGAGTGGCACCGGTGTCATGCCGCTCGTCTATCTCACCGACTTCGGCGGCGTCATGGCGCGCTCCGTCCCCGATCTCGCCGATATGTTGAACGTCGTCGTCGCCGTCGATCCCGACGATCCCGAAACGTCGGCGCCCGGCCGCCACACTCCCGCGGACTGGCGATCGGTGCTCGATCCCGCCGCGCTGCGCGGAAAACGAATCGGCTACGTCCCGTCTGCGTGGGTAGATCCGTTTGGGACGACGAACTCGACCGATGCCGAGAAGGCGGCGCTGCAATTCATCGTGGACGCCGGCGCGACGATCGTCGAGATGGGCGTGACGGTGGGTGGTACCGACACCCCGCCGGCACCGCAGGCGCCTGCCGGCAACATCCGCGACCAGGGCTGGTGGCATTACATCGACACTCACCCCGAGCTGGCCGAGCAGGGGTTCCGGATCTCCACGCCGGTGGACGTGAACTGCTCGCAGAAGAAAGTCGCGTTCGTGCGACCGGATCCGAGCTCCTGCTCGGCGACACCCCCGCCGCGGATGTCAGACGCCGAAGTGCAGGTGTTCCGCGACTACCGGCGAGGGCGTCAGGCGACGGCGAAAACATGGATGGACACCGCGGGCGCCGATCATCTCGGCGTCGACGCGGTGGTCTATCCGGGACTCCTGAGCGACATCAGCCTGAACGACGGCGGCGGCAGCAAGGGAAGTTTCGGCCGACGCGACACGCCGAGTGCGGCCAACGGAATCCCGACGGTCGCTTTCCCCGCCGGATACAACAACCACGGCCAGCCGATCAACATCCAGTTGATGGGGCGCGCGTGGGACGATGGCAAGCTCGTGGGGATGGCCTTTGCGTTCGAGAAAGTCGCGAACGCGGCGGGCCGCGGCCACGTCGAAGCCACCACTGCGCCGCCGCTGCCGCACGACCGTCGGAAGGAGTAGCGCCGAGCCTGCGACACGAACGGCAGGGCTGCGGTGTGGTCGAGCTGGTGCGCGAGTTGGCGAGCCACTTCGGGGATACGCCGGCCGGTTGGGTCTCCGATCGCGCCTCGTTCGACGACCGCGTCCTCGACGCGCTCTTCGAGATGAACCGGGGCAACCTGCGCGCGACCGACGACATAGCCTTCAAGTCACTCGACTACGCCGCCGCCGGCGGCTCCTGGCCCCACGCGTGCGAGCAGCTCTGCCAGCGAGCACACCTCCACTCGCGCGGTGGTTGCGATGCTGGAGCGGCCTGGGCCGGGCTGGGCGCTGCGACGACGATATCGAACATCCACGCGCACGCAAGCACGACGCGT
>DATLXS010000174.1:0-6890 GCA_035575675.1 Gemmatimonadales bacterium | reverse complement strand
ACGAGACTCGATCGCACGCGTTGACTCTCGCGGCCAATGGTCAGGCCTCGATCTCCTTGCGCCAGCTCACTCGTGCCCCCCGCTCCGTGCGACGGTCGGATCGCGCGCAGCGCGGGTAACGCCGCCACCGCAATCGTCGCGAGCAGCACCAATCCGAGCGCAAAGAGGATTACACTGCCGTCGGGACGTAACGCCTGCAGTCGTGGCACTCCGTCCGGCGCGAGGTGGGTGAGCGCGTCCATACTCCACAAGGCCAGAACCATCGCGAGTGCGCCGCCGGCCGATGCGAGCACGAAGCTCTCGGCGATGAAGTGTCGCAGGATGGCGCCGGCGCCGGCGCCGAGCGCTGTGCGGATCGCGACTTCCCGCCGCCGAGCCTCGGCTCGCACGAGAAACAGGTTTGCGACGTTGGCAAAGACGATCGCCAGGACCAGGCTGACGGCGCCGAAGAGAATCCACAAGCTCCGGGCCACTCCTCCAAGGACGTACTGCTTGAGCGGGTACAGCCGAGTCGCAAAGCCGTACCTCTGCATGAAGCTCCGCGGGTAGGCCGTCGGCACGACGTCAGGCAGCCGCGCGGTCAGTCGGTCGAACTCCGCCTGCGCCGCATCGAGTCGCGTACCACTCCGCAGCCGGGCGATGGTGGGAAGGTTATGCGTGTTGTAGAACGGGCCGGCCGAATTGAGCCGGAGCGGCAGCCACAGGTCCGTACTCAGCAACGCCGCCGGTGCACCCGCTTCCGGGGGCAGCTCGAGGCCGGGCGCCATTACGCCGATCACCTCATACGGCTGCTCGTAGATGCTGATCGTGGTCCCGACGACGTGTGGATCATTGCCAAAACGTCGTTGCCAGTAGCCGTGGGAAAGCACGACGACCGCGGGCCCATTTGGGTCGTCGTCGGGCTCCTCGATCAGGCGGCCTCGTGACGCCTGGGCACCAAGGATCCTCAACATGCCAGCGGTGACGGAGGCCGCTCGGGCGCGTTCTGGACCCGGAGCGAGCACCGTGACCCCGGAGCGCTGATACGTTCCCAGCGCGTCGATGGTGCGCGCCTGATCGCGGAAGAAAAACCAAGCGCCGGCGGAAACGTTCCACTCCGCGCCGGGAGCCACGCCGGGCACAGCGCTCTTGAGCTGAACGAGCCGGTCGGCTTCCGGATACGGGAGCGGGTCCAGCACGACTCGTTCGAGCGCCGTGTACACCGCCGTGCTGGCGCCGATGCCGAGGGCGAGCGTCAGTAGCGCAACGAGCGTGAAGCCGGGACTCCTGGCGAGCGTGCGTACCGCGTACCGTAGCTCCTGCACGAGCGTGTCGATCATTCGGACCTCAGGGCCACCATTGGATCGACCTTCGTCGCCCGCCGCGCTGGGAAGTAACTGGCCAGTAGCGCTACGCCGGCGAGAATTAGTGGCACAGCGATGAAGGTCAGTGGATCCGTGGGTTTCACACCATAGAGCAGGCTCGATACGAATCGCGTCAAAGCAAACGCCCCCAAGACGCCGATCGCGACACCGATTAGCGTCGGCTTGAGACCCTGCCCGACGACGAGTGTGACAATTTCTTTTCGCGGGGCGCCGAGTGCGACGCGGATCCCGATTTCGTGCGTACGCTGAGTGACGGCATAGGCCACGAGACCATAGAGGCCTACCCACACGAGCAACAGCGCGAGCACGCCGAAAAGACTCGCAAGTCGCGCGAAGAGCCGCTGCTGGAAGAGAGATTCCCGATTCTGTTCCTCCTGAGTCCGCACATTGGAAACAGGAATGTTCCGATCCATCTGCTCAACGACATCGCGAACTTCGGGGACAAGGCTCAGCGGATCGACGTGGGTGCGAACCTCAACGTTCATTCCGCCAAGATCACCCGACCGCTGCAAGGAAGGCAGGTAGAGATCGGCCAACTCCTGCTCACTTGCGCTCCTGTACTTTGCATCCTGAACCACGCCCACAACCGTGACTCTAGATGGCAGGTCAGCGTGAGTAAGCCACCTGCCGAGTGGATTTGCGTTCCCGAAGAATTGGCGAGCCATCGTCTGGCTTATCAGGACGACGTGTTGAGCGGTCGCATTGTCCTGTGGGCCGAAATCGCGGCCGGCCAGGAGCGGGATCGCCATAGTTTTGATGAAGTCGGAACTGACCCAGTTCACATGCACCCCGGTGTTGGCGTGCGCGTTTGCCGCGCTCGCTTCCGCCGCGAAGCCGGTAAAGTGTGATCCGCCACCCGATAGGAGCACGTGCGAGGAAAGACTGGCCGATTCGACAGCGGGGAGCGCGCGAATCCGGCTCAGCAGGTCGTCATAAAAGTGCACAGCACGCTGGCCTTTGTAATCTTGCTGCGACGGATCGAGTTCGAACAGCAAGACGTGACTCGCATTGAAGCCGAGATTCTGGCTTTCGAGATTCACGAGCGTACGCACAAACAATCCGGCCCCCACCAGCAAAACCAATGAAAGCGCCGTTTGGGCAATAACCATGGCTTTGCGAGAAAGCAGTCGAGATTGTGGAAGGTTCGGCTGGTTCGCCGATTTTTCTTTGAGGCCGGACGCGAGTTCCACCTGGGTGGCGCGAAGCGCGGGCGCCAGCCCAAACAGAACGGCGGTCGCCATGGATACCGCCAATGCGAACACGAGGACGAGCGGATTGATCCCGACCGCAATCGGCAAATTCTGTCCTGGCGGCGACGCAGCAACAACTAGGACTCGGCTACCCCACTCGGCAAGGAGGACGCCTGCAGCCCCGCCAGCCAGCGCGAGTAGAACGCTCTCTGTAAAAAGTTGTCGCGCCAGGCGCGAGCGGCTGGCTCCGAGAGCCAAGCGCACACAGATCTCACGAGTGCGAGCCGTGCCACGCGCGAGCAGGAGGCCTCCAACATTGGCACAGGCAATCAGCAACACGAGACCAACAGCGACAAACAGGAGGCGGAGGGGTTCAGAGAACTGTGTACGGAGACTGTCGAGACCTTTGGCCGCCGAGGAAAACTCGAGGTGCGGAATTTCCCCGGGCTGTGGCGCGGGTATAATGCCGTAGGTGGATTCCTGCGTAAGCAGGACATCGAGCGCGGAGCGGGCTTGTTGTTGGGTGACACCCGGCTTGAGTCGTCCCAGAATCGAAATCCACCAGGCGTCGCGGCGAGTAAAGCTGGTCGTCCCATTATGAATTCTCAGCGCCGCCATTTGTCCCACTGGAACCCAGACGTCAATCGGCGTACGCGGGTCGACACCGAAGAACTCCGGCGGCGCGACGCCCGTGATGATGAAGGGAACATTGTTCACCGCGATCGACTGTCCAAGGACGCTTCGATCACCCGAAAAATGATCGAGCCAGAATTTGTAGCTGATGACCGCAACGCCAGAGGATCCCGGATTCTCGTCCTCCGGTGTAATCGCGCGGCCAAGCATGGGCTGCACGCCGAGACCTGAAAAAAACTCTCCGGTCACAATCACGCCGTGCGCCAAGCTGGCGCTGCCGCGGACACTGACGTTCACCTGGTCCAGATCGTAGAACCCGAATAGGCTCGAAAAAGCAGTCTTGTCGGTGTTGAAGCGCTGAAAGACAGGATAGGGGAAGGAAGAAGCGAATGTGCGTCCGGACTCGTCTTGGCCCATTGACTCGCCGCCGCTGATGCCATGGACGACTTTCGGCCACTTCGGACTTGCCCAGGAGAAATGGACAAGCTCCCTGGGATTCCTTACGGGTAGACTGCGGAGCATGACGGCGTCCAGGACGCTGAAGATCGCGGTGTTCGCCCCGATGCCGAGCGCGAGCGTGAGGACGACGACGGCGGTGAAGCCCGGGCTCTTGGCGAGCGTGCGTACCGCGTACCGCAGGTCCTGCGCGAGCGTGTCGATCATTCGTGCCTCAACGCCACCATCGGGTCCACCTTTGCCGCACGGCGGGCCGGGAGATAGCTGGCCAGCGCAGCCACACCGACGAGCACCGCAATCACGAACCCGAACACGAACGGATCGCGGGGCGACTGCTCGAACAGCAGGGGCGCCACCCAGCGGCCGCCGATCAACGCGAGCACCACGCCGATCGCGACGCCAGTGACGCCGTGTCCGAGACCTTCGCCGACCACCAGCCGGACGACATCCCCGAACTGGGCGCCCAAAACCGCGCGAACACCCAACTCGTGCGTACGCTGCGCGACGCTGTAGGCGATCACGCTGTACAGACCGATGGCGGCAAGCGCCACCGCGAGCGCACCAAACACGAGGAACATCGTGGCGCCGAGCTGCCAGGATCGCGTCTGGAGGCTGATGATCTCGCGCAGCGGCGTGACCGTCACGTACGAGACGCCCGGCATCGCTTGCTGGAGCAGCCGACGGAGGGGTTCGGCATACCGGGCGGCCTCCCCGCGGACCCGGACGAAGACTCCCCCGTCCTGGGGATGCCATTGCTCCGACGACATGTAATAGAAAAGGCCGGGGTCGTCACTCAGCTCCTGCTCCTTGATGTTCTCGGCGACGCCGACGACATAGGTACAAGGCGCGGTGTCGGCGTTCACCTTGACGCAGCGCCCAATCGGGTCTTGACCCGGCCACAGAACCTTTGCCATCGCCGCGCTCACGACCATAACGCGCGGCGCATTCCTCGAGTCCTCTGCAGAAATGCCGCGGCCGCGCAGGATGCGCGTGCCCATGGTCGCGAAGTAATCGGGCGTCACAGCGTTCAGGTCGAACCTGCCCAGCCGGCTCACCGAATCGATCCCGGCGACGTAGAGGCCCACATTCCAGGTATTCCAGAAAGGCACGGTGAGCTGCCGCGTCGCGCGCTCGACTCCCGGCATCGCGCGGGCCTTGTCGAGTAGCGTGCGGCGCAGTGCGAGCTGCGCCGCGCTGTCCACCCGCTCGCCGCGCATGTTCAGGTCCACGAGGAGAACGGGACCGACGTCGTAGCCGAGCGGCACGGCGCGCACGTGCTGCAGGCTCCGCACGAAAAGGCCGGCGCCGACCAACAGCACAACGGAGAGCGCGCCCTGCAGTACCAGGAGGACCACCCGCGTGCGCGAGCGGCGGTAGGTTCCCTCGCGCGTGCCGGCTTTCAAGTCGCTGAACAGATCGGCACGCCACGCCTGGAGTGCAGGTGCGAGCCCGGTGAGGATGCCGGCGCACACAGCCGCGGCGCCGGCGAAGAGCAGGGTGCGGGGATCCCCGACCACACGTACATCCGCCGACTTCGACAGGAATCCGGCGCGCAGCAGAGCACCCCCCCACTCGGCGATGAGGAGCCCGGCAAGCCCCCCCAGGCCGGCGAGGAGCAGACTCTCGGCGAAGAGCTGCGACAGCAACCGCGTCCGACTCACGCCAAGCGCCAGGCGGATGGCGATCTCGCGGCGGCGCTTGATCGCCCGGGCGAGCAACAGGTTGGCGACGTTCGCGCACGCGATCAGAAGCACGATGACCGCCACGCCGGAAACCCACGTGGCGACTTTGGCGAAGCTCGACTGATCGGGACCGCGCTCACTGAGGACCGACCCGATCGCGGCGTGCGGGCGAGTGACCTCGGGCTTAGGGAGCCCCGCGGACTCGGTTTGTTGAACCGCGTAGCTGCGAAGATAGGCCTGGGTCAGATCGGCGTCGGCCGCAGCGGCGCTCACTCCGGGCTTACGCTGCACGATCATCGAGGCCCACATCCAGCTGTAGGTACTCCACCAGCTGCGCCTTGTGCACGGCGCCGAGCACAATCTCGGCGCCGTCGCGCTCCCATGGCTGGTGATCGGGATGAACGCGGCCGGCGGCTGGTCGGGCCACAAGCCGACGAACCCTCGGGGTGCGACACCGATGATCGTGTAAAGCGTGGGGCCGATCTGGACGGTGGTGCCGAGCGCGTCGCGACGTCCGCCGTAACGCGTCTGCCAGAAACCGTAACCCAGCACGGCGACAGCCGCCCCGCTGGGCGGCCGATCTTCGTCGGCCGTGAAGTAGCGGCCGAGGGTCGGCGGGGCGTCGAAGAAGGCGAAGAAACTCGCGCTCACCACCCCGACGTGCATCTCGCGGGCATCGGTACCGGTTCCGATGGCGAGCTCCGCCTCCGCGAACTCCGCCGTGCGCGAGAATGACGAGGTCCAGCCGGTCAGGTCGACATAGCGCGGGTATTGTACGCCGCTGGACGCGTACTCGGTGCCGTCGTACGTGGACATGAGGTACACGCGGTGTGTGGAGTCGGGTGCGTGCAGGAACGGCGGCGGACGAAACAACATTCGATCCACGAGCGAGAACATCGTGACGTTCGCGCCGATCCCGAGCCCGAGCGTGAGCACCACGCCGAGCGTCAGACCGGGACTTTGCGCCAACGAGCGCATGCCGTAGCGGATGTCCTGTACGAGGGCGTCGATCATTCGTACCTCAAGGCCACCATCGGATCGATCCGCGCGGCTCGGCGGGCCGGGACATAGGTGGCGAGCATCGCGATCCCGCCGAGCACCAACGCCGCACCGACGAACGTCACGGCGTCCAGCGTCGAGACGCCGTACAGCATCGTGCGCAGGGCGCGCGTCGCCAGCGCAGCGCCCGCCATCCCGAGCACGAGGCCGACGATCACGAGCAAGAGATTCTCCCGCAGCAGCATGCCCACGACCTCGGCGGGCCTGGCGCCGATGGCCATGCGCAGACCCAGCTCCCTCGTGCGCTGGGTCACCGCGTACGCCGTGATGCCGTAGATCCCAATCAACGCGAGCAGCACCGCCAGCGCCGCGAACAACGTGAGCAGCGTCATGCTCAACCGCCGCGCCGCCGTCGAGCGCGACAATGCCTGATCCAGGCTTATGAGATCGCCGATCGGCTGCTGGGGATCGACCTGCCGCACGGCGTCGCGCACGGCGCCCACGAGCGCCAAAGGCGAGTGCTTGGCCTTGAGCACGACCCACATCTCGGGGACGCCCGGCGGCCG
>DATLXS010000173.1:0-46291 GCA_035575675.1 Gemmatimonadales bacterium | reverse complement strand
GCCGCCTCGCGCCCCGCGCACCGACTCGACGAGACCGGCGCGGCGCAGCCGCAGCATGATCTGCTCGACGTAGTCATGGGGGAGGCGTTCCTGCTCGGACAGCTCACGCGCGGCGACGGGTCCCTTCCCTGCTTGCCGCGCGAGATGAATCGAGACGATTAAGCCGTATTCCGCCCAGGTGGTGACGCGCATGGGGAGAATATGCGAGAGACGTTATCGGGATTCAATGGCCGCGTGGTGCTCGAGTCTGGGACTGAGGCTGACACCCGCCTGCACGACGAAGACGTTGCGGTTCGCGGGATCCTTGCGCTGAATCCACAGAGCGCGCGTGTTGACGTTCACCATTAACGTGGGGCCGCTGTAAACGTCGACACCGAGGCCGCCGTGGAGGCCCTGCGCCATGCCGCGATCAGCACCGAGCGATGGGAAGCCTGCGAGCAGGAAGCCGACACCGGCATAGATCCGGCCCCAGGCGGGATACAGAGACGGCTCGTAGGTCGGTGCGAACAGCACGGCGTATGGCTGGCAGTTACTGGAGCAGCCCGTCGTCACGCGCAACGGGGCGTAATCAATTTGCAGGCCGAGCGAACCCCTCTTCTTGGTATCGCGCCGGAATCGAACACCGACGGTCGGGCCTCGCCCTTCGATCGGTCCGCTGAGTCGCGCGAGCACGCCGATGGCCGGGCCCATCGTACCGTTGAGCAGTTCGGTCTTCTTGCGCGGACTCCCGAACGCGAACGACACGTTGGCGCGGCCTTCGAGGGCCTGGATGGCGCTGTTCGGGACTTGAAAGAATCGTCCCTCGACGAGCGCGGCGGCCTGGTTGCCGATATTCAGCCGCACGCCGAGGCCGAAGCCCAACCCGAGCTGGCTGGTGGCCTGCGCGCCCGTACAAATGCCGAGCAGGCCCGCGTCTTGATCGGTGACACGCGCCAGGCCGACCGACGTCGAGGCATAGGGCGCGACGCCTTTTGCGCCGACGGGATAGTAGTTCGACTCGAGTCCGAAAAACGTCATCTGCCGGACGCAGCTGTTGTTCGAGAGATCGCCGAACCGCGAGACCCCGATGCCGACTTCCCCGTCGTCGCCGGAGAGCAACGCGAGGCTGCCGCCAAAGCCCGAAAAGGACTGGCCGGCGCCGCTGCCGTCTTCGATCGAGATGGATGAAATGGTGGGACCAATGCGGACGCGACGCTGCGCCGCGGCATGACCGGCAATCACAAGCGCGATGAGGACCGTCGAGAGGGTACGCATGGAAAAACTTTTACCCCATCGCGCTCGCGAGTGCCGTGACTCGGGTCACTTCATGAGGAGCCCGACCACGAGACCGGCCGCGTTCATGCGAATGAGCCACGCCCAGCAGGTCGCCATCGAGAGCGGCTTGGCTTTGACGTACCAGACACTGCTGCCGAACATGGCGAGACAAATCGGGACCCACAGCACCGTCGCGAATTCCATTCCGGCCAGCGGCCCCCCGCCTTGCACCCACAGCGCGCCGCGGAACCGCCCGTAGAACCACGCAAACAGCACGCCGTACGCGAGCGCCAGCACCGCGGATTTCATGAGCGCCGGCCCCATGAACTGCTTCATCTCGTCCGGCGCCATCTGCATCCCAAACGACTCCAGTCCGGTCGTGAACACCTTGCTCCACACGACCCAATCGGCGAGATACGCCACGACGCCTGCGATCAGACCGGCCACGATCCAGCTGTTCATGTGCGCGTCTCCGCTGTGAGAGTTATTTGCGCTCGCCCGGCACGCCCAGCTCCGTCATCGCCCGCAAATCCAGGATTTCGTCCAGCTCCTTTCCCTTCAGGATCCCCTTCTCCATCACGAGCTGCCGCACGGTGACATTCTTCGCGACCGCTTCCTTGGCCAGCTTGGCGGCCTCGGCATAGCCGATCTTCGGTGCCAGCGCGGTGACCAGCGCCGGACTGCGCTCGAGCCAGTGCGCGCTCTGCGCCGCGTCGGCCTCGATCCCTTCCACGCAGCGCTCCGCGAGGACACGCGATGCGTTCGTCAGAATCATCATCGAGAACAGGATGTTATGGGCCATGACCGGCATCATCACGTTCAGCTCGAGCTGGCCCGCGTCCGCGGCGGCCGTGACGGTCACGTCATTGCCGATCACCTGGAAGCAGACCTGATTCACCATTTCGGGAATCGATGGATTCACCTTGCCCGGCATGATGCTCGACCCCGGCTGAACCGCCGGCAGCACGATTTCCGCGAGCCCGGTGCGCGGTCCCGACGCCAGCAGCCGCAGGTCACTGGCGATCTTGCCGAGATCCGCGGCGAAGGTGCGCACCGCGCCGGAGAATGCCGCCGCGTCGCCCATCGATTGCATCAGCTGGACGAGGTCCTTGCCTTCCCGCAGCTCGAGCGCGGTGATCACGCGGAGGTGTTTCACCATGAGCCTCGGGTATTGCGGCTCGGCATTGAGGCCGGTGCCGACCGCCGTCCCACCGATGCCGAGATCGCGCAGGTCGTCCGCGGCGCGCGCGATGCGGTCGCGGTTGCGCTCCACCGTGTGCGCGTAGGCGGCGAATTCCTGGCCGAGGCGGATCGGCGTCGCGTCCTGCAGGTGGGTGCGGCCCGACTTTACAATCGTGTCGAACTGCTTCCCTTTCGCGGCGAACGCGCGCGCCAGCCGCGTCAGCGCCTCGGTCAGCGGGGCCAGCAGCGCCAGGGCGCCGAGGCGGATCGCGGTCGGGATCACGTCATTCGTGGACTGCGCCATGTTCACGTGATCGTTGGGATGCACCGGCTGGTAGGCGCCGCGTGTCCCGCCGAGCAGCTCGTTGGCGCGGTTCGCGAGCACCTCGTTGCAATTCATGTTGTGCGAGGTGCCGGCTCCGGCTTGATACGGGTCGACCACGAAGTGTTCGCGGTGCCCGCCCGCGAGCACCTCATCGGCGGCGGTGACGATCGCGTCGGCCAGCTTCGCGTCCAGGCGGCGAGTTTCGCGGTGGGTGAGCGCGGCGGCTTTCTTGATCCGGATGACGGCGTCGACGAAGGCGGGAAGGGGTCGGAGATGGGAGATCGGGAAGTTTTGCCGCGCGCGCTCGGTCTGGATACCCCACAGCGCCTCGGCGGGCACGGGCATCTCGCCCAGGGGATCACGTTCGGTGCGCGTCTGATTCACTGCCCCCCCCATCACCATGCCGTTGGTCTCGAGCCAAGAATCGCCCATAGAATCAGTCCTCGCTAGCGCCGCCGGAACCAACCGACGGTAAACAGATCCTTCGCCGCTGCCGCGCCGTGCGTCCGGACCAGCAGGTACACACCGAGCACCGTCAGCAGAATCGTCGTGTAGAACCGCCACAGGAGCAGCGTCATCACCTGATGTCCGGGGCCGAAGTCACCCGCGAATCCCGACAGGAATGCGACTTCGATGCCGCCGCCGCCCGACGGCAGCGGCACGACGAGCGGGGCATGCAGCAATGCCAACGATCCGAAAAACATCACGCCGAAGGACGGCGCGTCGGGATGACCCCACACCAGTGCCGGCAGGATCAGCGCGCGCGCCGCCAGACTGATGACCGTCAGCAGCGCTCCGCCGAACAGCACCCACCAGGGCGCGCGGCGCACGTGGGCCAGGGCGACGCGCCATTGCCGCCGGACCCGGTGCCGGATCGCGCCGGGCCGCACCAGCCGCTGCAATGTCCAGACGACGAGGAGGGCGACCAGCGCGATGAGCTCGATCCCGAGGAGGTCACGCGCGAGGCTGTGCGTGAGAAAACGGTCGGCGGCCGCGCTCCAATCGGGCACGTAGTACGCCGCGAGCGCGACCGCGACAATTCCGAACACGGGCCACTCGGCCGTCACCTCCACACCCAGGGCGACGAGCGCCTGCACGACGCGCAGCCCCGACCACGTCATGCCGAGGAAGCGCGCCGGCTCGCCACCGAGACGATTCGGCGTGAAGGTACACGCCGCTTCGCCATACAAATTCAGCCGCAGCCCGTCCTGAAACGACAGCTGCCCGCCGGCAGCCCCCGTGGCGAGTTCAATGCGCCATGCCCGGGCGATGCAGTCGATCGCCAGGAGCAGAATTGCGATGAGGTGGTTCAATCAGAGCAGTCGCCGAGTGGATAGAGGAATCCGCAATTGGCGCACGGATTCTTGCACCCCCAGGGCTTCGGCTGGACCTCGGCCCCGCATCGGAGACAGCGCGGCCGCGCCCGGGCGGGCGTCTCAGCCGATCCGGTAGACGCCGGTGAGGAAGGGATTGGTTTGGCGCTCCCGTCCGATGGTCGTTTCAGGTCCATGTCCGCTGTAGAGGATGGTGTCATCGGGGAGCGGGAGCAACTCGCGCTCGATGCTCGCGATCAGTGTGTCGAAGTCGCCGCCCGGCAGATCGGTTCGGCCGATGGAGCCGGCAAACAGCACGTCCCCGCCGAGCGCCACGCCCGGAGCCACGAAGCACACGCTCCCCGGGGAATGCCCGGGCGCATGCCGGACCTCAAAGCTGAGGTTGCCTACCGCCAACCGCATGCCATGGGACAGGTCCCGATCGGGAGCCGGCAGCGGTCCGGGTGGAGCAAGACCGAACCACGCGGCCTGCTCCGGAACGGCGTCGTACAGCGGCCGGTCGGCCGGATGCAGCCACACCGGCACCCTCGTTTCGGCCGCGATTGTCGGCACGCCGAGGACGTGGTCGAGATGCGCGTGTGTCAGCCAGATGCCGACGGGCTGCGCGCCGGTCTCCTGAACCTTGTGGAGGATCAGGCCTGCTTCCTCGCCCGGATCCACGATGGCACACTCCCGCGCCGCCGCGTCGACGACGAGGTAGCAGTTCTCGGCGAACATGCCGTTCGGGATCGGGACGATCTTCACTTCTTGCCTTTGGCCTTGAGAAACTTCTCGACGGCGATCGCGGCGGTCGTGGCGTCTCCGACCGCGGTGGTGATCTGCCGCGTGACCTGGCTCCGCACGTCCCCCGCGGCGAACAGTCCCGCCATCGAGGTCATCATCCGGTTGTCGGTGATCAGATAGCCGCCCGCGTCATGATCGACATGGCCGTCGACGAGCTGTGTGTTCGGCTTGAATCCCGCGAAGATGAACACGCCACCGACATCGAGATTCGACCGATTGCCGCTGCTGGTGTCTTCGAGCACGGCGTGGGTCACTCCCTTCTCGTTCCCCGCGATTTCCGGAACGATCGTATTCCTGATGACTTCGATCTTGGGATTCGCGAAGGCGCGCTCCTGCAGCAGCTGCGAGGCACGGAACTCCTCGCGGCGATGCACGATGTGCACTTTGCTCGCGTAGCGGGTGAGGTAATCGGCTTCTTCGACCGCGGCGTCGCCGCCGCCAACCACCGCCAGCCGCTCCCCCTTGAAGAACGCGCCGTCGCACACCGCGCAGTAGGACACGCCCTTCCCGGCGTACTCTTTCTCGCCGGGGATGCCCAGCTTCACCGGCGTGCCACCCGCGGTGAGGATGACGGCCTGACTCCGATAGATGTTTCCGCGCGCCGTCTCGACGTCGAACCAGCCATCCGCGCCCCGGCGGATCCGCTCGACGGTGTCGGTCACGATCTCGGCGCCGAACTTTTTCGCGTGCTCGGTCATCTTCTGCGCCAGCTCCCACCCCTTGATGCTCTCGAAGCCGATGTAGTCCTCGATGAGATCGGTGTTGAGGAGCTCGCCGCCCGGCGCCCCGCGCTCGATCGTGACGGCCTTGAGCAGGCCCCGGCCGGCGTAGAGCGCGGCGCACAGCCCGGCTGGGCCGGCGCCCACGATCACCACGTCGTAGTTGAGTGCGGTCCGATTGGTCATACGTCTCGGAATTCCAGTCGCGGAGGGTCACCCTCCCCCGCCAGGGCGCGCGCGAGCTGCGCGCGAAATTGTACGGTTTCGAACTCGATGTCAGGATGCTGCGGTCCTGCCAGCTTCTCGAGCGCCGCCGCTCCAACGACGACGGTGCCGTGGCGGTTCCCGCGCGCCCGGTGCAGCAACGCGGCGGCCGCTTGAATCAGTCCCTGCCAACCCCTCGCCTCGTCTTCCCTAATAATAGAACGCCAGACTGTTTCCAACGCTTCGTGCGCCAACCAGAATTCGCCACGATTGAAGAGATCCTGGGCATGTTCGAGATAGCGCTGACGCTCTGCAGCGGTCATCGGTACTCGGTTGTCGGTCATCGGACCGATACCCGATGACCGACGACCGACGACAGCTCTCCCAGCCTCAGCAGATTCAACGCCCCATGGCAGCTCGAAATCGTTCCGACCAAGATCTCCGCAGGCTCACCGTTTGCACCCGCTTCCGCGACCAGCCGATCGCCAGCCCGCACCGCCTCCGCCGAAAACATGCCAACGCCAAACACCTGATGCTTGCAGACAAACAAGGCGGGCCCAGTGACCGCGCGGCCACCGGCGCGCAACTGGTCGGCCAGCTCCCGGACCGAGTCTCCCATCTCCCAGGTCCGGGGAGCGCCGATCGCGGGACAAAGGGCCGGCTCGATGCAGTGCGTTGGACAGATCCAGTCCGCCCACGAGACGTACCGTGTGTCATCCGCGCCCGGCCGGTCGTACGGCGTCGGAAACGTGCCGGGGACGGGCTCGACCGCCACCGTCCGGTTGGGCCAGCGGGCCCGCGCCCGCCGGAGCACCCAGTCGAACATGAGGTGCGGCATGTGGGGAGAAGGAACGATCTGGTCGTCGGTCGGACCGTCGGACGGTCGGACGGTCAAAAACTGATCGAAGAACGTCGTCCAATCGGAGACGACAAACTCGCGATCTCGGGCCTCGCCCAACTCCCGTTTGGCCTGGCAATCCGGATTGCGATCCACCACGATGACGGTACGGTAATCGGTCTTCCCGCGTGCTTTGGCCTTGGCCAGCTGAGACGCGTAGAACGTGCCGTAGCAACCACCACCGACCACGACGACGTCGCTCAGCGGACGAGTCTCCCCCCGTCCACGACGAGCACGGTGCCGGTCGCGTAGTCGGTGCCCGCAAGGAGGAACCGGACGGCGGCGACGACGTCGGCGGGCGAACCGAGGCGCGCGAGCGGACTCGTCGCGCGGATGTGATCGCGCGACTGCTCGTCCCAATCGTCCGGCATGAGCACCGCGCCGGGCGCGATAGCATTGACCGCGATGTCGGGCGCGAGGGCGCGCGCGAGCGCCTTCGTCAGCATCACGACGCCGGCCTTGCTGACGGAGTGCGGGATATACGCGGGCCACGGTTCGAGACCGGCCAGGTCGGCGATATTGACGATCTTGCCCTTGGCGCGGCGCAAATGCGGGACTGCTCCCTGCGACACGAAAAACGTCGCGCGGAGATTCACATTGAGAGTTCTGTCCCAGCTCTCGGGCGTCACCGTCTCGATCGGCTGGCGCACCATGATCGCGGCGGAATTCACGAGCACATCGAGGCGTTGCAACGCGCGGGCGGCCTGATCCGCGAGCGCGTGCGCCGCGGTCGCGTCGCTGAGATCGGCGGGCAACAGCTCCGCACTCCGCCCCGCCTTCCGAACCGCCTGCGCCGTCGCTGCAGCGCCCTCCGCCGAGCCGTGATAGTGAATGGCGACGTCGCAGCCGGACTCGGCCAGCCCGATGGCGATGGCCTGACCGATCCGCGTCCCCGCCCCGGTGACGAGCGCGGCTTTGCCCTCGAGCTGCACTAGTACGCCTTCCCCGTGATCGGGACGATCTGACCGGTGATGGCGCTCGATTCGTCGCTGGCCAGGAACAGGACCGTATGCACCACCTCGTCGAGCTCGACGAGGGGCCCCTTGTCGCCCATCTGGGCGAGGTTGTCCGCCGTGCGCACCGTCGCGGGCGCGACGGCGTTGACGCGGATGTTCGCGTCGCGGTACTCGCGGGCGAGCTCGCGCGTGAGACCGGCCACCGCCGACTTCGCCGCGCTGTAGGCCGACATGTGCATCAGCGGCCGGACGACCGCGATCGACGCGAAATTGACGATGGACCCTCCGCCACGCGCGAGGAGCAGCGGCACGGCCGCCTGGCACATGAAGAATGCCGTCTTGAAGTTGACGGCGAGCTCACGATCGAGCAGCTCAGGTCTAACGTCGGTGAAGGGTCCGTAGCTAAAGAACCCGCCCGCGACATTCACCACGATATCGAGCCCGCCAAACTGCGCCTGCGCGGCGGCCGTTGCCGCGCGCGCCACCTCGGGCTGCGTCAAGTCGCCGGCAGACGACTTGGCGGCGATCCCCTCGGCCGCGAATTCCTTGACACGGTCGGCGAGTCCCACGGCATTGACGTCGGCGAGCAGCAACTTCGCGCCGGCGCGGCCGAGGGCGCGCGCCACCGCGTGGCCGATCTGCCCGACGCGACCGACGCCGGTGACGAGGACGACCTTCCCGCGCAGGTCAGCCGGCACGGACGATGTCGTCCACCGGCGGGGCGCCGCGCTGCGCAAACCGGACCGTGCCATCGCGGCCGATCACGTACACCGTGCGCTGAATGCCCTTCCCGTCCTCCTTCAGCGCGTGGTACGCGCCGGCGATCGCGCGCTCGGCATCGGACAGCAGCGGGAAATTGAAGCGAAACTTCTCGACGTAGCCCTTGTGACTGTCGACGCCGGCGGGGTTCACCCCGAACGGCTGCATCTTCACTGCGTTGAACTTGGCGATCTCATCGCGCACGGCGGAGAGTTGGCGGTTTCAGCCAGGCGTGTTGTTGCCCGGGTAGAACACCAGGGCGACCGGACCATGCTTCAACAGATCGCCCAGCGCATAGGTCTGCCCGTCCGACGCCGGCGCCGTGAACGCAGGGGCTTTACTGCCGATCGGCAGCGGCTCGCTCATCCCGTTTCCTCGTTGTGAGCTCGAGGCGATGCTCGAGCGGTTCCAGCCAGGTGTCGGGGACGCGCATGCCCCCGAGCGGCGCATGGGATTCCCCGTACTCGCTCTCGCCGTGCCAGTCCGATCCCCCGGTCATGCCGAGTCCCAAGCGGTCGGCAATCCGCGTCAGCCGCTGCTCGACCGCCGGCGCGTGGCTGGGATGGCGGACTTCGACACAATCGAGTCCCTGATCCTGAAAGATGCGCAGCTGCGCTTCCTTCCCGTGATCACCCAGATGCGCGGCCGCGGTCAAGCCGCCCACCGTGTGCACCAGGTCGGCCACTTCCCCGAGCTTGGGGAGCGGCTTCTCGACGTAGGCGGCGCGGCCGCGCCCCAGATAGCGGCGGAACGCGTCGCTCACGGTGTCGCACACGCCGCAGTCGACGAGTGCCCGCGCGACATGCGGCCGGCCCAGCGCCCTTCCGTCTCCTCCGAGCTGCGCCTGAACGTCTTCCAGATCGATCCCGACCCCGAGGCCCTGCAGCTTGGCAATGATCTGTTCACCGCGCCGGCGCCGCGCGGCACGCGTGTCGCGCAGGAACGTTTGGAGGCGCTCGTCGGCCTGCGGCAGAAACAGCGCGAGGACGTGCAGCTCGCCCCACGGCGCGCGCACGCTGAACTCACATCCGGGGATGACGCGCACGCCGAGCTTCGCGCCTTCCTGCGCCGCGCCCGCCACCCCATCGGTCGAATCGTGATCGGTCAGCGCGATGGCGACCAGGTCTGCCGCGCGCGCACGGCGTGCGACGTCCGCCGGCTCGCACTCGCCGTCGGAGGCCGTCGAATGGCAGTGCAAATCAATGTGCGGCGTAATCGGCCTCGGGGGCGGTCCACGCCGGCTGCGACTGGCGGAGCAGCTCGAGCAGGTCGCGCTCGGGGAGTTCCGTGAACGCGCGCTCGGCGGAGCGGGCGCCGAGCGGCGAGAAATGCGTCACCCGGCGGCGGCGCTGCGGCCCCGTCCCGTGCTCAAAGACGAGACCGAACTGATCGCGGCTATAGACCGTCACGCGGCCGGACGGATAGACCTCCCACCGCTCGCCATCGACCGTCAGAGTGCGGCGTGCCATGGGCGGCGCTACGCCTGTGAGGTGGTGGCGACGGGAACCTCACTCCACAGCTCCCAGGCGTCGGGCGCGTATGTCGCCAACGCCTGGAGCCGCTTCTCCAACTGGATCTCTTCGGGCAGGCGGGACGCCTGGGCGCGGTGCGACATCTCCGTGGGACTCTCGGAGAATTCGATGAACAACCGCGGGTCCTTGGCGTTCCGGAACAGCCAGATGCGCTGGCCGCGCGCGTCGGCGAATTGGCTCAGCTCGCGCAGCGTGTTGACGTACTCCGTCTCGTTCTGGGTGGGCACGCGCACGCGCGCGGCGGTCAGGACTTTGGGCATCTTCACAGCGCTCCCTCGGGAAACTCCTGCAGCAGCTTTTTGACGTCGGCCAGGAACTTGTCGGCATCAGCGCCGTCGACGACGCGATGATCGTACGACATCGTCAGCATGCCCATCGTCCGGATCGCGATGGACTCGGTGCCGTCGGCGGTCACGACTTTGGGACGCTTTTCGATCGCGCCCACGCCGAGGATCGCCACCTGGGGCTGGTTGATGATCGGAATGCCGGCAAACGGCCCGAACCCGCCGGGGTTCGTGATCGTGAACGTGCCGCGCTGGATGTCGTCGGGCAACAGCTTCTTGGTGCGGGCCCGCTCCCCCAGATCGCTGATCGCGCGCGCGATCCCCATCAAGGACAGCTCGTCGGCATGCCTGATCACCGGCACGATGAGACCCCAGTCCAGCGCCACGGCGATGCCGATGTTGACGTCGGCCCGGTAAATCGTGTTGTCGCCCGAAACGGCCGCATTGACGATGGGGTGCTTGCGCAGATTCTCGGCGCAGGCCTTTACGATGTAGGCCAGGAACGTCGGTTTCTCGGTGGCCTTGGCGCGCAGCTGCGCCACGCGCGTGAAGTCGACCTCGAAGAAGCTCGCCACATGCGCCGAGACGCGTTTCGACATCACCATGTGGTCGGCGGTGATCTTGCGGATCCGGGACCACGGCTCGACCCGATCGCCTGGCCAGGGCTCGACGGCGGGGTGCTCGATGGCACTCGGGCCTGGGGCTTGGGGCCTCGGGCCTGGGGCCGTCGGGGCACGTTCGATGTAGCCGAGGATGTCCTGCTTCGTCACACGCCCCGCGAAGCCACTCCCGGGAATGCGCGAGATGTCGACGCTATGCTCGGCCGCGATCTTCCGGACGAGCGGTGTGGATTTCGTGCGCAAGCGCTGCTCGGCGGTCTGGATGCCGCCGTCGCCGCTTCTGACAGGGGCTGGGGCCTCAAGTCTAGGGGCTGGGGGCTCGGGCTTCGGGACTGCGGGTGGCGGTGCCGGCGCCGGTGCGGCCGCTTTCGGCGGCTCCGGTTTCGTGGGTGCAGGCAGCGCCGCGCCCTTCTCCGTCTCGAGCACCGCGACGAGCGTCTGCACGGGTACCGTCTGCCCTTCCTGCACTTTGATCTCCGCCAACACGCCGGCAGCCGGCGCCGGGATCTCGGCGTCGACCTTATCTGTCGAGATCTCGAACAGCGGCTCGTCCCGCTTCACGGGGTCGCCGACCTTCTTGAGCCACTTGCTCAAGGTGCCCTCGGCGATCGACTCGCCCATTTGCGGCATCAATACATCTACTCGGGCCATGTTTTCTCCAGAGCGGTTTCTGGTGTCAGGTGTCTGGTGTCAGAAATGCCACAGACACCAGGAACCCGACACCAGGCACCTAGTATTTCGCCAACCACCGCGCCGCTTTCACTATGTCGTCAGTCTGCGGCAGCACAAAATCCTCGAGCGTCGGCGCATACGGCAGCGGCACATCGTGCGCCGTCACGCGCATGATCGGCCCGTCGAGCCATTCGAACGCCTGCTCGTTGATCCGCGCCGCGATCTCGCCCGCGATCCCGCCCGTGCGCGTGTCTTCGTGGACGATCAGCACCTTGTTCGTCTTCTTGACGCTCGCAACAATCGCCGCGTCATCGAGCGGCAGCAATGTACGCAGGTCGAGCACTTCGACGGACAGGCCGTCCGCCTTGTCGAGCTGCTCGGCCGCCTCCAGCGATTTCCAGAGCGTGGCGCCGTAGCTGATGATGGAAAGATGCGTCCCGTCGCGCGCGGTGCGCGCCTTTCCGATCGGGGTGAGGATCTCCTCGCCCTCGGGCAGCTGCTCCTTGATGCGGCGGTAGAGCCATTTGTGCTCCAGGTAGAGCACGGGATCCTCATCGCGGATCGATGCCTTGATGAGACCCTTCGCGTCCCGCACGGTTGCCGGATAGACGATCTTCAGGCCGGGCGTGTGGAGGAACGCCGCTTCGGGATTCTGCGAATGGAACGGGCCGCCGCGAACGTAGCCGCCACACGGGCCGCGCACGACCATGGGGGTCGACAGTCCGGCGCGATAGCGCGCGGTGGCGACATAGTTGGTGAGCATGTCGTAGGCGCACGAGATGAAGTCGATGAACTGCATCTCCGCCACGGGGCGCAAACCCATGTGCGCCGCGCCGGCAGCGGCGCCGACAATGGCGGCCTCCGAGATCGGTGTATCGATGACGCGCGATTCCCCGAACTTCTTCGCGAAGCCGTCGGTGACCTTGAAGGCGCCGCCGTAGAGCCCGACGTCCTCACCGAGGATGAAGACGCGCTCGTCGCGCTCCATCTCCTCCCAGAGGCCCTGGCGCAGCGCTTCGAGGAACGTGACTTCGGCCATCACAGCGCCTTGAACCAGAGCTTGTCGGCCGCGGCCGGCTCGACATACACGCCCGGCAGCGCGCTCTCGCCGGGCGGCAGCGGCTCATCCACGCACGCATCCGTCGCCTGGTCGACTTCGACCCGCACCCGATCGTCGATGTCCTTCAAGTCGCCTTCGGCGACCATGTCGGCGGACAGCAGCCGCTGCGTGTAGCGATCGACCGGATCGTTTTCGCTCCCCCACTTCTCGAGATCGGCTTTCGGCACGTAGTGCTGGTCGTCGTGCTCGGCGTGACCTTTGCGGCGGTACGTCTTCACCTCGATGAAATGCACGCCTTTGCCGCGGCGGGCGCGCTCGACCGCAAACCGCGTCGCTTCGTAGACCGCGAACACGTCGTTTCCATCCACCGTGACGGACGGGACGCCATACCCTTTGGCCTTCTCGGCGAGGTCCTTTACCGCGAACTGCTTCTCGGGCGGCGTCGAGTAGGCCCAGTGGTTGTACTCGCCGATCACGACCAGCGGCAGGCGTTGCACCGCCGCGAGGTTCAGGCCTTCGTGGAAGGTTCCGGTCGATGTCCCGCCGTCGCCGATATAGACGAGCCCCACGCGAGGCTCGCCGCGCAGCTTGAAGCTCAACGCAATACCCGCCATTACGGGGATCATGTCGCCGAGGTGGGAGATCTGGCCGAGGTAGCCCTTCTCGAGGTCGTTGAAATGCACGTTCAGCTCGCGGCCCCGCGTGGGGCTGTCCGCCTTGGCCATGTATTGCCGCAGGATCTCGATCGGCTGGGCACCCATCACGAGCAGGGACCCGAGGTTGCGGATCAGCGGCGACAGGATGTCCTTGTGGCGGCCGCGCTCCAGGGCGTAGGCGGAGGCCACCGACTCGCCCTCCTGCCCCAGGGAGCGGAACAGACCGCCGATGACCTTGGTCTGGCGGTACAGCGCGACCAGCCGCTCTTCCAGCGTCCGCGTGAGGCGAAGGTAGTAGTAAATCTCGAGGAGCTGGTCACCCGACAACGCGGCCCCGGAGGGAAAGGCTGCAGTCGGCCGAGTCGCGGGGAGAGCCATGGCCCTAAATTATAGCCGGGGGGGAAGAGCCATGGCGAACATCAAGCTTCGCGTGACGGGAATGACCTGCGGCCATTGTCAAGCCAAGGTGGAGAAGGCCTTGAAAGGTGTGAGCGGCGTCTATTCTGCCATCATCGACTTGACGGACGGCGAAGCCGAGGTGGACTTCGATGACGACTCTGTGACGACCGACCAGCTCCTGGCGGCCGTCGCGAAGGCAGGCTACGGCGCGAAGGTCGCCGGCTAGTACGCGCCGCGCATGACGTGCGCCGGTTCGACGAGCCGGTGCACTTCCGCGAGAAACCGCTTGGCGAGCTTGTCGAGCTCCGATTCTCCCACCTGATCGGTCGCAGCCTCCACAAATGTGTAGTGGCCACCTTCGGGTCTCGCGCTGATCGTGATGCGGCCCAACGTCCCCTGATACGCGCGGCGCCGCGGCGACTCCTCGGCCGGTGCCAGCCGCCCGCCGAAGAAGCTCTTCGCCACGTCCAGCACGGCTTCGGGACTCGCGCTAGTTCTGTGGAAGTAACGCATGACTCGCCGCTCCTCGGGGTTTGAACGCCCGCAATGTCAGACTATTGAGCACCACCGACAGACTCGACCACGCCATCGCCGCGCTCGCGAGGATGGGGGACAGCAGCCATCCGGTCACCGGATACAGCGCGCCCGCGGCAACGGGAATCAGCACCGCGTTGTAGCCGAACGCCCAGACCAGGTTCCAGCGAATCGTCCGCATGGTACGGCGTGCCAGCTCGATCGCCGTAAACACGGCCCGCAGGTCGCCGCGAATCAGCGTCACATCGGACGCTTCCATGGCGATGTCGGTCCCGGTGCCGATCGCGATGCCGACATCGGCCTGCGCCAGCGCCGGCGCGTCGTTGATGCCGTCGCCGACCATCACGACGTGCGCCCCGCCGCCCTGGCGCTGCAGCTTCTTCACGAGATCCGCCTTCTGCGAGGGCAGCACTTCGGCGATCACTTCGTCGATGCCGACCTCGGCGGCGACGGCCTCGGCGCCTTTCTTCGAATCACCCGAGACCATGATGACCGAAATGCCGCGGCGTTTCAGCAGCTCGATCGCCGTCTTGGAGGTCGGCTTGATCGGATCGGAGATCGCGATGACCGCATAGACCGTGTTGTTCACGACGCAGATCACCGGCGAGCGGCCCTGCGCCGCGAGCCGATCCGCGTCGCCGCCGAGCGAGCCCAGCTCGAGACTGCGTTCGCGCGCATGGCGCAGCGAGATCACCTCGATGATGCGGCGGTCCACCGTGCCGCGCACGCCCCGGCCCTCCATCGCGGCGAACTTCTCGACGGGAAGCAGCGACACTTGCTTATCCTGCGCCGCTTTGAGGATCGCGAGCGCGAGCGGATGCTCGGAGCGCTGCTCGACTGACGCCGCCCACTTCAACACGTCGGCCGGGCTGATCGGGGTGCCGTCCGGCTTCTTGGCCGTCACGATGTGCGTGACGGTGGGCTTCCCCTCGGTGATGGTGCCGGTCTTGTCGAGCAGCACCGTGCGCACCTTGGCGAGCCGTTCCAGCGCTTCCCCGCTGCGGATCAAGATCCCGAACTCCGCCGCCTTGCCGGTCCCTACCAGAATGGCGGTCGGGGTCGCCAGACCAAGCGCGCAGGGGCACGCGATGATGAGCACGGTTACGAACGCGACCGTCGCGAAGACGAGGGCGCGGGCCTCGGGACCCGGACCCAGATCGAACCAGGCCACGAACGCGGCAATCGCAATCGCGATGACGATGGGCACGAACAGGCCGGCGACCCGGTCGGCGAGCTTCTGGATCGGCGCCTTGGTCGCCTGGGCGTCTTCGACGAGCTGCACGATCTGGCCGAGCGCCGTTTCCTTGCCGACGCGCGTGGCGCGGAAGGTAATGCTGCCCGTGGTGTTCAGGGTTCCACCGATGACTTCGTCGCCGGGCTTCTTGCCGACGGGGATCGGCTCGCCGGTCAACATCGACTCGTTGACGGCCGACGCGCCTTCCGTGACGATGCCATCGACCGGCACCTTCTCGCCCGGCTTGACGATCACGAGGTCCCCGACCACCACGGCTTCCACCGGGATGTCGATCTCCTGACGCTCACGCACGACGTGCGCCGCCTTCGCGCGCAATGTGGCGAGCCGGCGAATCGCCTCGGACGTGCGGCCCTTAGCGCGCGCCTCGAGCAGCCGCCCGAGCAGCACCAGCGCGATGATGGCGGCGACCGCCTCGTAGTAGACGTCGGCGGGGAGCCCGGCGCGCAGGAAGATGCCGGGCGCCGCCGTCGCGATGAGCGAGTAGACGTATGCGGCTCCCGTTCCGACGCCGATGAGCGTATTCATGTCCGCGGTGCGGTGCCGGATGCCGCTCCATGTGCCCTTGTAGAACTGCTGGCCCGACCAGGCGACCACCGGGAGCGTGATGACCGCCAGACCCCACTGGATCCAGCTCAGGTCGAGCGCCGGCCCCCAGCCCTGGCCGGCGACCCAGTCCCTGAGCCACACCGCGACGGGCATCAGCAGTCGTCCGAGCAGATCCACCTGTTTGATCGTGCCGTTCTCGCCCATGGGGCGATCGGCCATCAGGAGCATCGAGCCGATCATCGCGACGATCGTGACCGCGGCTGCCGCCACGAACTTCCAGGTCAGCGTGCGGATCTCGCGGCTGCGGGCGATGCGCTCGCGCTCCAGCGGATCCTCCGCCGCAATCGGCGCCGCCACCTCGAAGCCCGCGGCTCCGACCGCCTTCTCGAGATCCTCGGCACTCACGACGCCGGGGACGTAGTCGACCGTGGCGGTTTCGGTCGCCTGGTTGGCGACGGCGCGGATCACGCCTAAGACCCTCGACAGCGACTGCTCGAGCGGCGTCACGCTCGGCGCGTAATGCAAATCGACGATACCGAACGTCACCGACGCCTTGCCACAGTTGTAGCCGGCCTCGCGCACTGTCTTGATCAGCTGCGCGACGTTGGTCTGCGCGGCGTCGTACTCGATGGCGGCCTTGTTCGTGGCGAAATTGACGCCCGCAGACGTGACCCCGCTCGCACCGGTCAGCGCCTCCTGCACCGTGGCGGCGCAGCTGGCGCAGGTCATGCCTTCGATCGGCAGGACGATCCGGCTCTTACTCATGAGTCGCGCCGTGGAACTTGTGCGGCGACGACGCGGCACGGCGCTCGCCGGGCGGCTCTACGACGAGCAGACCCTTGAGCATGTTCATACCGCAGCGGAACGGATATTCGCCTGGCTGGTCGGGCGTGAACTCGACGGCGGTGGTCTGAAACGGCGGCAGCTGCTGATCGATGCCGAAGCGCTCGAACACGACGCGCTCCGAGCAGTCGGCCGTCTCGTCGCGGTAGAACTGCAGGCGGACCGGTTTCCCCGCCTGGACGACGATCGTGTCGGGCGTGTACCCGCCCTTCACGATGACGCGCACTTCCTGGACCCCGCTCGCGCCGGCCGTGGCGGCTACCGCCTTGCCGCGCGAGACGAGGAAGTACCACAGCACCCAGACGATGGCGACGGCGCCGAGCGCCGTGACGGCGAGCTGGGCGGACGTCACCCGGCCCCCGCTACCGCACCGGCGTCTTCACGGCGGCGCCGATCCGCATGGCGTAGAACGACCGCCAGACGAATACCAGCGCGATGGCCAGGAAGGCGCCCGCGAGCACGAGGCTCAGCCTCGCGCCGCGCTGCGCCGTGAGCGACACCGCGAGCTCGACGGCCAGCAAGCCGAACAGCGTCGTGAACTTGATGATCGGATTCATCGCGACCGACGACGTATCCTTGAAGGGGTCGCCCACGGTGTCGCCGACGACGGTGGCATCGTGCAGCGGCGTGCCTTTCTGCTTCAGCTCGGTCTCGACGATCTTCTTGGCGTTGTCCCACGCGCCCCCCGCGTTGGCCATGAAGATGGCCTGGTACAGGCCGAACAGCGCGATCGAGATCAGGTAGCCGATGAAGAAGTACGGCTCGAAGAACGCGAACGCGAGCGTCGCAAAGAAGACCGTCAGGAAGATGTTGAACATCCCCCACTGCGCGTATTGCGTGCAGATCGCCACCACCTTTTTGCTGTCCGACACCGACGCCCGGGTCGTGCCCTCGAGCTTGATGTTCGCCTTGATGAATTCGACGGCGCGATACGCGCCGGTCGTCACCGCCTGCGTCGAGGCGCCGGTGAACCAGTAGATCACGGCGCCGCCCGTGATCAGGCCCAGCAGGAACGGCGGGTGCAGAATCGACAAGTTCGACAGGAGCTCGGGCTGCAGCCCATGCGTCAACGCTACGATAATGGAAAAGATCATCGTCGTGGCGCCGACCACCGCCGTGCCGATGAGCACCGGCTTGGCGGTCGCCTTGAACGTGTTCCCCGCCCCGTCGTTCTCCTCGAGATTCTCCTTGGCGCGCGCGAAGTTCGGATCGAACCCGAAGTCCTTCTTCACCTCCGCACGCACGTGGGGCACCTGCTCGATCAGCGACAGCTCGTAGACCGACTGGGCGTTGTCGGTGACCGGGCCGTAGGAATCCACGGCAATCGTGACCGGCCCCATCCCGAGGAATCCGAACGCGACCAGCCCGAACGCGAACACCGCCGGCGCCATCATCAGGCTCACCAGCCCCGCCGTGCTGACGCCGTACGCAATGGCCATCAGCACCATCATCGTCATCCCTAACCAGAACGCGCTGAAGTTCCCGGCGACGAATCCGGAGAGAATGTTCAGCGACGCCCCGCCTTCCCGGGACGAGGTCACGATCTCACGCACGTGCCGCGAGCCGGTCGAGGTGAAGACCTTCACGAATTCGGGGATGATCGCGCCGGCGAGCGTGCCGCACGTGATGACGAGCGACAGCTTCCACCAGAGCGTGGGATCGCCGCCGAGCGTGGGAATCAAGAGCCACGACGCCAGAAACGTGAGGGCGACCGAGACCACCGAGGTGAGCCAGACGAGCGTGGTGAGCGGTGCCTCGTAGTTCATGTGGTCGACGGTCTGATAGCGCGCTTTGGTGACGGCGGCGTTGAGGAAATAGGAGAATCCGGAGGCCACGATCATCATGACGCGCATCGCGAAGATCCAGACGAGCAGCTGCACCTTCACCAGGGGCTCGTGGACGGCGAGCAGAATAAACGAGATCAGCGCGACACCCGTCACGCCGTAGGTCTCGAACCCGTCGGCACTCGGTCCCACGGAATCGCCGGCGTTGTCACCGGTGCAGTCGGCGATGACGCCGGGGTTCCGCGCATCGTCTTCCTTGATCTTGAAGACGATCTTCATCAGGTCGGCCCCGATGTCCGCGATCTTGGTGAAGATGCCGCCGGCGACCCGCAGCGCCGCCGCGCCCAGCGATTCGCCGATCGCGAAGCCGATGAAGCACGGACCGGCGTAATCACCCGGGATGAACAGCAGAATGAGCAGCATCAGCAACAGCTCGACGCTGATCAGCAGCATCCCGATGCTCATGCCCGCCTTGAGCGGGATCGCATGATTCGGATAGGGCTTGCCCGTGAGGCTGGCGAAGGCGGTGCGCGAGTTCGCGAACGTATTCACCCGGATCCCGAACCACGCCACCCCGTAGCTGCCGGCGATGCCGACGAGGCTGAACAAAAGAATGACGATCACCTTGATCGCCGGGAAGCCGCGGACCACCGCCCCCGTCGCGTCGGTGGTCTGGGCCAGCGTCCCGAAGTAGACGGCGACGATGGCGCCGATGAAAAGCCACAGAATAAGAAGAAAGCGGCCCTGCGTGGTGAGATAGGTCTTGCACGTCTCGTAGATCAGCTCGGAGATCTCCCGCATCGACCGATGCACGGGGAGATTGCGCAGCTGGGTGTACTGCGCCAGACCAAAGAGCAGGCCGAGCGCACAAACCACGAGCCCCCAGAGCAGCAGGGCCCGCCCGCCGATCCCACCCAGGAACATGGCCTGATTCAAATTCGGCAGCACGAGCGCCGCTTCACCTCCGGCGGCGTGCTGTGCGGGGGCAGCGGCGTCCTGGAAGAATCCGAGGAACGCGAGCAGCGGCGTCGAACTCGTCATGCGCAACGATCTCCTGGGTGGTGCCGGTCGTGTGAGGTGGGAAGCGGGAGTTTACTTCTCCGCGTATTCGTAGTACTCGATGCCGAGGTGCGTGATCTGCTCCTCGCCCATCAGCCAGCGCAGCGTGTTCTTCAGCTTCGTCTGCTGGATGAAGAGATCGTGCTCCGCGTAGAGGCCTTTGGCAAACTGCGGGCTCTTGAAATAGAACGACAGCCACTCCTGGATGCCCGACAGCCCGGCCCGCCCGGCGAGATCGAAGAACAGCGCGAGGTCGAGCACGATCGGCGCGGCGAGAATGGAGTCGCGGCAGAGGAAATCGACTTTGATCTGCATCGGATAGCCGAGCCATCCGAAGATGTCGATGTTGTCCCACCCTTCCTTATTATCACCACGGGGTGGGTAGTAATTGATCCGGACCTTGTGATAGACCTTGCCGTACAGCTCGGGATACAGGTCGGGCTGGAGGATGTGCTCGAGCAAGCCGAGCTTCGACTCCTCCTTGGTCTTGAACGACTCGGGATCGTCCAGCACCTCGCCGTCGCGATTGCCCAGAATGTTGGTGGAATACCAGCCCGAGAGGCCGAGCATGCGCGCCTTGAACGCCGGGGCGAGAACGCTCTTCATCATCGTCTGACCGGTCTTGAAGTCCTTGCCGCCGATCGGTACGTGGTGCTCTTCGGCCAGCTTCTCCATCACCGGCAGGTCCACGGTCAGGTTGGGCGCGCCGTTCGCAAACGGCACGTGCTCCATCAGCGCGGCGTAGGCGTAGAGCATCGACGGGGCAATGGACTGGTCGTTCTGCTCCATCGCCTGCTCGAACGCGGCCAGCGTCTGATGCGCGGGGCCGGGCGTGAGGAAGACTTCCGTCGACGCACACCACACGACGACAATGCGATCGAGCTTCGCGCTCTGCTTGAAGTTCCGCATGTCCGCCCGCAGCTGTTCGGCGAGCTCGCGCTTGTTTTTGCCACGCTTGACGTTCGTCCCCTGCAGCCGCTTGACGTAGTATTGGTCGAAGACGGCCGGCATCGGCTTGATGTTCTGCAGGAAGTCCTTGATCGGCTCGAGGTGCTCGTGCCGGTCGAGGACGCCGGCCTTCACGGCGGCGGTGAACGCGTCGTCGGGAATCGGGTCCCAGGCCGCGAACACGAGATCCTTCAGATCGGCGAGCGGGACGAACTCGTTGATCTTCGGCGTGCGTTTGTCGGTGCGCTTGCCGAGCCGGATCGTCGCCATCTGGCTGAGCGACCCGATCGGGAGCGCGCGGCCGCGCCGCACATTCTCGACGCCGGCGATGAACGTCGTGGATACGGCGCCCAGGCCCACCAGCATCACGCCCAGTTTTCCCGTGGCGGGCGCGATCTCGCGTGCGCCGCCGGTCAAGACCGCTTGATCCCGTGCCATCAATGTCCCTTGCGGCGTGCGGCCGCCATGCCAGGCAACGTCTCACGTTTAGGAATCGGCGAGGGTGGCGGCGCGCCCCGCGCCACGCGCGCGACGTGCGCCACCCGTTGGATCACCGTGATCGCGGAGACGAGCGCGAGCACCGCCACAATCCAGAACAGCACGACACCGGGGCGCCCCGGTCCCGCGCCCAAGACCACTGCCGGCACGCCGAGCAACAGAATCCGCTCGGCGCGCGGGGCAATGCCGACCTTGTTCTCGACGCCGAGCGCTTCGGCCCGCGCCCGCGTGTACGATACCAGGAGCGAGGCGACGAGCGCGACCAGCCCGGCCGCGAGGGCCCGCGGCTTCATGTCGGCCGGCAACGGGCCGTTAGAAAAATAGAAGATCAGCCCCGCAAAAACCGCCGCTTCGCCGATCCGGTCGAGCGTCGAGTCGTAAAACGCGCCGAACGCGGTGATCTTGCCGCCCTGGCGCGCCACCTGCCCGTCGAGCAGGTCGAGTATCCCACTGATCAGCAGCAACGATCCGCCGAGCCGGACGGCGCCCGTGCCGAACGCCACGCCGGAACCGACCACCACCAAGGTTCCCACGGTGGTAATCGTGTTCGGATGCACGCCGCTCGTGATCAGCAGACGCGCCAGCGGTCCGAGCAACCTGACAAACCCGTCTTTGACGCGCTGGGGAATGACATTCATTCCGGGGGGAAGCTAATCGCCGGAGGGATTGACGGTAGGTCCAAAACTCCTAGTGGACCAAAGGGTTGGCTCGTAGCTTTGGAAAGCCGTCATGAACGTTTCACCAGGAGCCTGCCATGCCTCACCTGCTCTTCGTCCTGGCCCTCGCCGTGCAGCAGCCGACTTCTCCCAGCGCCCCCGCGGACGACCCATTCGTCTGGCTCGAGGACGTCGAAAGTGCGCATTCCATGGAGTGGGTGAATGCCAAGAACGCGGCAACGATTGCCGTCCTCGGCCAGGGACCGCTCTATCAAACGCTCTACGATCGGTTCAAGCAGATCCTCGATTCCAAAGACAAAATCGCCTACCCCAGCATCCTCGGGAATTCGCTGTACAACTTCTGGCAGGACGCCGATCACGAGCGCGGCATTTGGCGGCGGACCACCTGGGCGAGCTACACCAGCGCGACTCCGTCGTGGGAGACGGTCATCGACCTCGATTCGTTGAGCAAGGCGGAGGGCGTGACGTGGTCCTGGGCGGGCGCGTCCTGCCTCGAGCCCGAATACCGGCGCTGCATGCTCGCCCTGTCGCGCGGCGGGTCGGACGCGACGGAACGGCGCGAGTTTGATTTGACGACCAGGCAGTTCGTCGCCGGCGGATTCACGATCCCCGAGGCAAAGACGAGCGCCACCTGGGTCGACGACAGCACCCTGCTCGTGGGGACGAATTTCGGACCTGGCAGCATGACGACCTCCGGCTATGCGCGCATCATCAAGCTCTGGAGGCGCGGCACTCCGTTGTCGACTGCGACCACGGTGTACGAAGCGCCCGCCGACCATGTGAGCGCGGGATCATTCAGCACGAATGACGGCGCGCGCCGCTACCTCATGATCACGGACGGGACGGACTTCTACCACCGGGCGCAATACCTCTACGCCCAGAGGAAGATCGTGAAGATCGACACGCCCGCCGACGCCGACATCCGTCTCGTCCAAGGCCAGCTGGTGGTGTACGTGCGCGATCCGTGGACCGTCAGCGGCAAGACCTGGCCGACCGGTTCGCTCATTGCGATGTCGGTCGACGATTTTCTCGCCGGCAAACGCGCCTTTCAGCTCGTGACGCAGCCGGGCCCTCGTGAGACCATCAATAGCGTGACGTCCACGCGTGACTACCTGCTGCTCAACATCCTGAACAACGTGCGAGGCGAGCTGCGACGCTACCGCTATCAGGGCGGGCGCTGGACCTTCGACAAAGTGCCGGCACCCGATCTTGGCACCGTCGGCGTGGTTGCCACATCCGCGTACTCGAACCGGTACTTCTTCACCTTCACCAATTTCATCCAGCCGACAACGTTGTTCGGGACGGCGGAGAACGGCAGCGTCGCGGAAGTCAAACGCCTCCCGGCCATGTTCGATGCGGCGGGACTGGTCGTCGATCAGCAGGAAGCGACGTCGGCGGACGGCACCAAGATCCCGTTCTTCGTCGTGCATCGCCGCGACATGAAGCGGGACGGCACCAACCCCACCCTGCTTGGCGCCTACGGCGGATTCGAGATCCCCAGCACGCCGTCCTACAGCACGCACACCGGCGCAGGATGGCTCGAGCGCGGCGGCGTCTTCGTGCTCGCCAATATTCGCGGCGGCGGCGAGTTCGGCCCGCACTGGCATCGTGCCGGACTGAAAGAGCACCGGCAGCGCATCTACGATGATTTCGCGGCGGTGTCGCAGCAGCTGATCCGCGACAGCATCACCAGCCCGCAGCACCTGGGAATCCGCGGCGGATCGAACGGCGGGCTGCTGATGGGCGTCGCGCTCACCCAGCACCCCGAGCTCTACAACGCGGTCCTCATTCAGAATCCGCTGCTCGACATGAAGCGCTACAATCACTTGCTGGCAGGCGCGAGCTGGATGGCCGAGTACGGCGATCCCGACAAGCCCGAGGAGTGGGCCTACATCTCGCGCTATTCACCCTATCAGAACCTGAAGCCCGGCACGAAGTACCCGACGGTGATGTTCACCACCACGACGCGCGACGACCGCGTGCATCCGGGCCACGCACGCAAGATGGCCGCCAGGATGGAGTCGATGGGGATTCCGTTCTACTATTTCGAAAACACGGAAGGGGGACACGGCGCCGGGGTCACGAACGCCCAGGTCGCCAAGGAACTGGCGCTGACCTATGTCTATCTGTGGCGGCAAATCGGCGTGGAGCCGAGGGCTACACCGTAGGCAGGTTACCTCGGCTGGATCGGTCCAGTCACGTCGACCACGACGCGATACCCTTCGAGACGCGAAGGAATGCGGCTCTTGGTGCGCGAGCTGGAGTCGGCGACAAGGACCTTGATACAGCGCTCGCCGTCGCACACACCCACCGCCGTCCCCACGACGCCGGGCAGCTTCATGAGGGAATCGGTGTGCGCGGCGAGAACGTCATCGATACTCTTCGTGGTCACCGGGGCTCCCCCGGGCTGCGCGCGGGAGCATGCCAATGCCCCCGCGAGCAGCACCAGAGTCGTCAGGCGTGCATACCGCACTAGCGCTTCACGGTAATCGAGAAACCGTTGCTACTCCCATCCGGATCATGATTGGCGGACGACTTGTACGTGTAGCCGACCAGCGTCATGCCCGTCACCGCGAACGAGACGGCCTTCGTCGAGTTCGGGATGGACGCCAGGACGACACTGCAAACCCCATTGCCGCCGCCCGTCGTCGTGCACGTCGCGTTGGGGCCGGTGCCGTTCCAGGCGCCCTGCACGGTGGCACCGGTCACCAGATTGTGCCGCCAGTCGTGCACTGTGATTTGCACCGTGGCGGTCCACGTATTGCCGTTGCTCGCGGCCACACCGTTGAGATTGCCCACATGGAGACTGGGCGCGGTCACCGTGATCGCGATCGACGCCGCGTTGTTGCTCGGGTTGTTGTCGGCCAGCTTCTGCGTCGCGGTGAGGATGTGGCCGCTGATCGCCACTGCACCCGTGGCCCAGTTGAAGGTGCGGGTCGCACTCGCGCCAGTGGCAAGCCCGGCGATCGTCTGCGTCCCGAGCACGACATTGCCGGCGGTCGCGTCGGTCAGCACCACGTCGAAGCTGCTCGCCACATCCGATCCGCCGACATTCTGGACCGTGACGACGACCGCCGCCGTGTCGCCCTGCGTGACCTGGGAGGGCGCCGTGATACTGGCGAGCGCCAGATCCGCCGGCGTCGGCGTGACCGAGACTGTCACCGAGCTCTGGTTGTTGGCGGCGTTATCGTCGGTCAGGCTCTGATTCGCCACCAGGGTGTGCCCGCCGAGCGCCGCGCCTGTCGTCGTCCAATTGAATGAGCGCGTCGCGCTCGCGCCGATGGCGAGGCCCGTGACGGTCTGCGTTCCGATCGTCACCCCAGCCGTGGCGTCGGTCAGGACGACATTGAATGTCGCGCTGACATTCTGCCCGCCCACGTTTTGGACCGTCACCCCAATCGCTGCCGTACTGCCCTGCGTCACCGAGCTCGGCGCGCTGATGCTGGTAACCGCAAGGTCGGTCACCGGCGCGTTCACGCCGACGTTCGCAGTGCCCCGGTTGTTGGCGGCGTTGGCGTCGCTCAGGGTGTGGGTCGCGACGAGGGTGTGACTGCCCACCGCGGCGCCGGTCGTATTCCATGAGAACGTGCGCGTCGCAGTCGCGCCGACCGCAAGTCCGGTGACCGTCTGCGTACCGATCGTCACGCCCGACGCCGAGTCGGTCAGGACGACATCAAAGCTGCCGCTGACATTCAGGCCACCGACGTTTTGCACGGTAACCCCGATGGATGCGGTGCTCCCCTGCGTCACCGCACTCGGCGCGACCACGCTCGTCACCGCCACGTCGGTCACCGGCGGAGGCTGAACGATGACGCCGATCCCGACGGTGTTGTTCGACGTGTTGGCGTCCGCCAGGTTCACCGTCGCGAACAGCGTGTGCCCGGTGACCGCCGCGCCGGCGGTGTTCCAATTGATCGTGCGCGTCGTGGTTACGCCGACGGCGAGCCCAGCGATCGTCTGCCTCCCCAGCTCCGGGCCGCCGAACCCATCGTTGAGCACGATATCGAAATTCGCTGTGACGTCCTGACTGCCGAGGTTCTGTACCGTGACCACCACGTGCGCCGTGTCCCCCTGGGTCACGCGCGCCGGCGCCGTGATGCCGGTGATGCCGATATCAGTCCCCGGCGGGGGCGGTGGCGGGGGCGGTGGCGGCGGGGGTCCAGACGGATTCGTCACATTGATCGCGATCCCGATGGCGTTGTTCGCCGAATTGTCGTCGGCGAGCTGCGATGTCGCGAACAGCGTATGCCCTGTGATCGCGAAGCCAGTGGTGTTCCACGGAATATCAACCGTGATCGACGCGCCGACGGGGAGACCGTTCACCGTTCCCGTGCCCGCCGTCGGCCCGGCCCACCCGTCCGTCAACAAGACCGTGAAGCTGCCCACGTCCACCTCGCCCACATTCTGCACGGTGATCAGGACGTGCGCCGTGTCTCCCTGGGCGACTGAGCGGGGACCCGTGGCATTCGTCAACGCGATATCGGTTGGCTTGGGAGTCACGGTGACGAGTTCGGACCGCCGGTTGTTGGCGGCGTTGTCGTCGGCCAGCGCCTGCGTCGCGACGAGCGTATGCCCACCCAGGCCCGCGCCCGTGGTATTCCACGGGAACACGAGCGTCGTGGCGCTGCCCGCCGCGAGGCCGGGGATCGTTTGCGTACCGAGCGTGACGCCGGCGGTCGAGTCCTGCAGCGTGACGATGATGTCACTCGTCACGTTCTGATTACCGACATTGGTCACCGTCACGCCGATGTTGGCGCCGTGACCCACGATCACCGAGGTCGGCCCACTGAAGCTCGTCACCGCGATGTCCGTCACGGGAGCGTTGACGGGAATCGTCACCGACCGTTGGTCGTTCGTGGCCCGGTCGTCGGCGAGCGTCTGACGCGCAACGAGGGCGTGATCGCCGGTGGCACTTGGCGTCCACGCGAAGGTCAACGTGGTCGAGACGCCCGCGTCCAGGCCGGCAACGGTCTGCGTCCCGGCCGTGACGTGCTCGGTCGTGTCCTGCAACACGACGTCGAAGCTCGGCACGGCCTGGTTGCCGACGTTCTTGACCGTCACGGTAATCGCGGAGGTGCTGCCCTGCACCGCGGCGGTCGGTCCACTGACGCTCGTCACGGCCAGGTCCGTGAAGGGACCCGGCGGCGCCGGATCGAAGCCGTCGATCGTGACGCCGAAGCGCTGGAGCACGAGATCGATCCGATTGGCAATCGTCACCGAGGCGCTGCCCGCGAACAGCAGGGCCACGGGATTCAGGTTCGCGTCGTCGGTCACGATGAGCGATCCCGAGTCGCCGCCGCCGCTGAACGTTCCCGGCGAGATAATCAGCTGGTCTACGTACCGAGCGGTCTTGGTGCAGGTGAACCCCGAGACGGCATAGCAAATGGTGACCGTCGCATTGACGCCGGTGATCTGGCCGTGCGTCAGTTTCGTGGTGCGGCCGTACTTCTGCACGTTGAGACCGAGCAGCGCGTCACGGTTGTCGAACAGGCCGTCGCCGTTGGCATCGCCGTAGATCGTCGAGTTCGGCATGCTGTAGCCGTCGTCCGCGGGCGTGGCGTTGTCGAGCACGGCGGGGTTCGAGAGGGCGATCGCGGCATCGATGGTATTGCTGCCGTTGGCCGCAAACGAAATCACCTGAAAGTCGCTCAGCGTCGCGATCTGATCGGCAGCCGTCCCGCCGTCAAACGGACCAGGCTGGTACTCGGGGTCGCCGATACTCGCGCCATTCGAGTTCGCCAGCACGTGATTGTTGGACAGGACGTACACGTTCCCGAGCGCATCCCGCACGCGCGCGCCAATCGTACCGGCGGTGATCGCCGGGTGCCCGACCGAGAAACCCATGGGGGCCGGCCGCTTGCGCTGCGTCGGATCGCTGAACGCCATCAAGCGGCCGCTGACCCGCACGGCGACCGGCACGCCATCGAGCGCTTGCGGCAACCCGGCGAGACCCGCCCGCTCGGTCAGGATCAGGACGCCGGCGCCGCCGTCCGGCATGGAGGTGACCGCGGTGCCGACGACGCCGGGCATGTCGAGGAGCGCAGGCGTGTGGCGCCGCACCGCGGCGAGCGCGCTGAGCATGCCGACGACGGTGCGAGGGGCGTTGAGGGGCGCAACGGCAGGACCGGTGGACGAACCCGGCGCGCTGTCCGAGCATGCGAACCACACGGCGGGTGCGGCAACCAGCAAGACGACAACAAGGGCGCGTGTCAGCGACCGGCCGGTGATCATGGCAAACCCCCGTAAAACTGACGACGGGCGCGGCACGAACATGGAGCCCCTCGAACCACTCGGCAAGCTCAGGTGTGAGGAATAAGGGGGAGGGGAGGCTCGAACTCGGTGAAGGGGGTCACACGCCCGTGGGCCATGGGCCAGGATTGTCTAACAGCCGCTTCTCATTCAGCGCCGCCAGGCGGGACCATACCACATCCGCTGATACACGAGCGGGAGGCGCAGCCCGCTCGCCACATTGATCAGCTCTGGTGTGCTCGGGATCTCAGCTTCTATCACGACGACATATCGGCCATCGGTTGACCAGGTCCCGCCCGGGAAGTAGGCGCCGTTGCTCAACTCGCGGTCGCCGGTCCCGTCTGGACTGATGACATGCAGGTGTCCGGAGTATCCGGCGTACGGACCACTCACGGCATACATGATCAAGTTTCCGGCCGGCGACCAGCGAGGGCCGGCCGCTTCGTTGGCGCTCAGCGGTACCGTCTCGCCTGTCGTCAGGTCCCGCACGTATGCGTGGAACTGGTCCCCGGCATACGAGGCGGACACATACACCAGGCGTCCACCGTCGGGAGAAACGCTCGGCCACCGGAGCTGCACACTGGGCGACGACGGAATCACCTTTTCAAGCACTCCACCGGCCGCAGCCACACGCCACACGGCGTCACCACTTGCACTGTGCCCAACGAAGTACACCCAGGCTCCATCGGCGGAAACGTCAGGATCCGATTCAGCCGTGATCTCTCCCGGACTCTGGATGAGGCGTTGGGCCGCCCCCGTCGAATCGCCGACGAACAGGCGTGTTACCCCCGCGACCGTCCGCAGGTGGACCAGCCGCCCCGTGCCGGGAATCCACTGCGGAGCGAGCATGTTGCTCGGGGAATACTCAATGGGCATCACGTCCGTGTTGAACAGGCGCCGATAGTTCGAACCGTCCAGATCCATCTCGCCGTACCCCGTGCTGTCGCCTACAGCACCGCTGTAGTCACGCACCCCGAGGATCGCATCAGGGACCACGCTCGTGAATGCGCTGTCTGGCTGCGTGCCGACCTGAACCACGATTCTCGCCCGTCCGATCGCGACGCCGCGGACCAAACCGGTCGCGGAAAGCTCGATCTGTGGTGAAGCGGTCGAGAAGGTCACTGGGGCCGGGAACGTATTCGAATACCGATCGACGAGAAGCGCGCTGAGTTGGTAACTGCTGCCGAGTGCGATAGGCCGATCTGCGGGGAGAACACGACTTCCGACGGCCGCGCCGTGAGTCGTGGTTATCCGCGCAGTGTCTGTTTCCCCAAACCCAGTCGGTGTGACGAGCACCAGCCCTGGCCCGGCAACCGGACCATGGATGACGGTCACCGACGCGCGGCCTTGTCCATCCGTGGTGTCACGCGCCGTCACAGTGAAGCAGCAACCGGATCGCAGCTCCAGCGTCAGCCAGCGCAGAGGAGCATCATTGGTGTCCGACACCTGGAAAGTGACCTCAACGCCGGAGTCGGGAAGCCCGGATGGAGTGCGGACCTCGACGACAAGATCATGCGTCGCATCGATCGTGTCGCGTTCGACGGTCGAGATGATGCGAACGCGTCCGCCTCCTGGACTCAGCGAATCATCGCACGCCAAGAGGAGGAGCAGGCAGCCCGCGAGCGCGATATGCCGCATAGCGCAAAATCCCAAATGGACAATCACAATGGAAGGACAGGCGCGCCAAACGTCACAATCGCAAGCGCTAGTAGATCAGATACTTGACCCGGGTCCGGCGGAACGACGCAAGATCCCGCTGCCATGACGTCGAGATCTCGATCGGCGGCTGCCCCGCCTCGATCGCGGTCCGCAGCTCCGGCCCAGCCGCCAGGCGATCGAAGCTTGCAGTGCGGAATTGGAACTCGGTGGAATGCGTGGCACGAATGGCGGCGAGCAGAGCCACCGCAAGCCTCGTGGGGTCATACACGTTGCGATCGCGCACGTGCAGCTGCACCCCGCGGAGCGCGACGCCGGCGTACTTGCCGTCGGTCGGCGCGACAGGCGTGAACGTCGTTGGCTGGACGTCGACGCCGCGCAGCGCCGTGGTGTCGAGGCGCGCGATCACCCGTTCCGGATCCAGCCACGGCGCGCCGAGCAGCTGAAACGCCAGCGTCGTTCCACGGCCGACGGATACGTTCGTCCCCTCGAACAAACAGGTGCCGCCATAATGCAGGGCGCTTTCGAGGTCCGGCATGTTCGGCGAGGGCTTCACCCACGGCAGTCCCGTCTCGTCGTACAGCATGGAGCGATGCCACCCCGCCGCCGGTACGACGACGAGATTGGCGTGCAACGCCATCACATCATTGGCCAATAGCGCCAATTCGCCGAGCGTCATGCCATAGCGCATGGCGACGGGCATGAAGCCGGAGAACGCCGAATCGGGATCGCCCATGCGCGCGCGCACGTTGCCCTGCACCAGGGCGCCGCCGACGGGATCGGGCCGGTCGAGAATGATCACGTGCGTTCCGGTACGCGACGCGGTGCGCATCAACTGCACGACCGTGGCGATGTACGTGTAGTAGCGGGCCCCGATGTCCTGCAGGTCGACGAGCAGGACGTCGACCGAATCGAGCGCCGCCGCCGCCGCGCTACGCGATCCGCCATAGAGACTGTAGATTGGAAGCCCGGTCGCCGGGTCTCGGCTGTCGGGCAGGCCCGAGCGATCTTCGCGGCCGAGAAAGCCGTGCTCGGGACTGAACAGGACCGTGAGTCGTGCGTCGGGCCTCGTGCGCAGCAGATCGACGTCACGGCGGCCGAGGTGATCGACGCCGGTGTTGTTGGTGAGGAGACCGAGCCGCTTGCCGGCAATCAGGTGTGCCGAATCCGACAGCAGGACTTCGATGCCCGGGCGGACCTGGGCGGCGACGAGTGACGGGACGCGTGTTCCGCTGGAACAGCCAATCCCCAACACAACCCAAACGAGACGATGCGCGCGCATAGACTCCTGATCGTTTTGGTACTGGCCGCGTGCGGTGGCCGCCCGATCACCGCTCCCCGCCTGGCGCAGCCGGTCGCCATCGACATCGATGCCGTGCTCGCCAAGCTCTCGATGCGCCAGAAGGTGGCGCAACTGGTTGTGCCGTGGCTGGGCGGAAACTACATGGCGCTCGACGATTCCGCCTTCCAGATCGCGACGCGCTGGGTCGATACGCTCGAGGTCGGCGGCATCATCATTTCCGTCGGCTCGCCCTACGACATCGCCGCCAAGCTCAACACCCTGCAGCGTCGCTCGAAGCTGCCCCTGCTCGTTTCCGCCGATCTCGAATGGGGCGCGGCGATGCGCGTCGTCGGCGCAACTGCCTTCCCGTATATCATGGCCGCCGGCGCAACCGGCGAGGAGCGCGACGCCTATACGATCGGTCGCGTCGCGGCGCTCGAGGGCCGGGCCGTGGGCATCCACGTGAATTTTGCGCCGGACGCCGACGTCAACAACAATCCCCTGAACCCGATCATCAATACACGCTCGTTCGGCGAGGATCCCCACGCCGTCGCACGCCTGGTGCGCGGCTACGTCCGCGGGCTCCAGGACAACGGGATGCTCGCGACGCTGAAGCACTTCCCCGGTCACGGCGACACCGACGCCGATTCGCACCTCGGGCTGCCGACGATCCGGGCGGATTACCAGCGCCTAGACTCCGTCGAGCTCGTGCCGTTCCGCGCCGGGATCGAGGCCGGCGCGCAGGTGGTGATGAGCGCGCACATCGCCTTCCCCGCCTTCACTGGAGACGCGCCCGCCACGCTGTCCGCCGCGATGCTCACGGGCGTGCTGCGCGACTCGCTCAAATTCAAGGGCCTGGTCGTGACCGACGCGCTGCAGATGGGCGCGATCGTCGCCAAGTACGGCGCGGGCGAGGCGGCGGTTCGCGCGTTCGAGGCGGGCTCCGATCTGCTGCTCATGCCCGCCGATCCCGACTCCGCGATCTACTCGATGCTGGTGGCGCTCCAGACCGGACGCCTCACGACGGCACGGCTCGACGCATCGGTCCGCCGCGTGCTCGAGATCAAGCGGCAGCTTGGTCTGTTCGCGCAGCGCACCGTGCCGCTCGATTCGATCGCGCGGGTCGTCGGCTCCAAGACGTTCCAGGATGCCGCGGACGACATCGCGCAGCGCTCGCTCACGCTCGTGCGCGACACCACCGGCATCGTCGCCCGGCTGCGCGGCGCCCGCAGCCGGATGGCCATCATCGCCTACGGCGACGAGCTGAACAGCTACGTGGCACAGCGGATGCTCGAGCTGATGCGGGCGGGCGGCGACACGGTCGGCTTCTTCCGGCTGTGGCCGATGTCGGGAACGGCATCGTACGATTCGGCGCGCGTCGTCATCGGTCGCGCACCCACGGTGATCTTCGCGATGAACGTGCGACCAATCGCCGCCAAGGGTAGCATCGCGCTGCCCGATTCACTCGCGCGGCTGATCACCATGACCGACTCGGTGAAGCCGACGGTGCTCGTCTCGCTGGGCAGCCCGTATCTCCTGAACCAGACGCCGACCGTGAAGTCGTACCTGATCGCGTGGAGCGGCGTCCGCCCCGCCGAGCGCGCCGCGGCACGCGCCCTGCTCGGCTGGTCGCCGATCCGCGGCAGGCTGCCCATCCGGATTCCGCCCGCGTATCCGATCGGTGCGGGCCTGACCGTTGCTGACTCCACGCTGCCGCCGGTGAAGCCGCCGGCGCACGTCATCATCCCGTGACGGCGGCGAAGGGCCTCACGTTGCTCACGTTGGCAACGGTGGCCTGCGGGCATCCGCGCCCGGTTCCGTCGATCACGATGCAGCAGGAGTCATATGGCCGGTTTCAGCCGGTCGTCGACTATCTGCGGTCGCAGGTGGACAGCGCGTTCCCCGGTGCGACCATCGCGGTCGGCTCTGGAGATAGTGTCGTCCTCCTCGCTGCGGTGGGCCATTACGGCGCAGACGACAAGCGGCCGGTGACGACCGAGACGCTTTACGATCTCGCGTCGCTGACAAAAGTCATCGCGCTGACGACCGAATGTATTCTCCTCGTGGATCGAGGGAAGCTCGACCTCGACGCGCCGGTGCAGCGCTACCTGCCCGAGTTCCGCGGTCCCATGAAGGACCAGGTGACGATCCGGTACCTGCTCACGCACTCGGCGGGACTCGTAGCGGACTTGCCGCTGTGGGACTCGACGCGGACCCGCGAGGCGGCGCTCGCGATGGTGGACACCTCGCCCCTCGTGTCGCCGCCTGGGACGCGGTTCGTCTATTCGGATTTGAGCGCGATCGTCCTGATGCAGGTGGTCGAGCGCATCACCGGCCGGCCGTTTGACCAGCTCCTCGCGGACGACGTCTTCATACCCCTCGGGATGACGGCGACCGGCTTCGCACCGCCCCAGACCTGGCGCGAGCGCATCGCGCCCACCGAGCTGGATACCTTCTTCCGCCATCGCCTGCTGATCGGTGAAGTGCACGACGAGAGCGCAGCGCGCCTGGGCGGCGTGTCGGGGAATGCGGGGCTGTTCAGCACGGCCCCGGACCTGGCCAGGTTTGCGCAGTGGTTGCTCGACGCTCGCCAAGGACGTGCGCCACCCTCCGCCGCCCTTCGCCGCCTTTCGCCGCCCCTTGTTCAGATGTTCACGCAGCGCCAGAACATCCCACCCGGCTCCTCGCGCGCCCTCGGCTGGGACACGCCGTCGGAAAACTCGAGCGCCGGAACGAAAATGGGGCCGAACGCATTCGGACACACCGGCTTCACCGGCACGTCCATCTGGTTCGACCCCGACCGCGGCCTCTTCATTATCCTGCTGACCAACCGGGTGAATCCGACCCGCGCCAACACCAAGATCTTTCAGGTGCGCCGGCGCGTCGCCGACCTCGTCAACGAGATCCTTACTCCACCACAGTAGCCCAGCCGCGCCGCGACAGATCCCGGTAGATCACAACGCCGCCGAGGGCCGCCAGCGCGAGGAGCAGCAGTCCCCGCGTGGTGTCGCCCAGCAACAGCTTCCCGACCCCGAACAGCGCCCCATAGACCAGCGTGCACCCGGCGATCCAGTCGAGCAGGTTCGACAAGCCACCGCTCGAGGCCTTGACCTCCGGCGCAAGCGCCGCAATCGGCCCCCAACCGCTCCGCGAAGGTCGGGTGCGTCTGTAGAATGACACGAGTTTCTCCTGCGGCTCCGGCCCGGTGAGATAGGTGACCGCCAGCCAGACAATCGTCGTGATCGCCACCGTGGCGATCATGATCAAGGCGAATTGCTTCGGTTGATCGGTATCGAACCCGAAGCCCACCTGCAGGGCAAGCGATACGACGAACGCCGTGATCATCGCCGACACTTCGCTCCAGGCGTTGATGCGCCACCAGTACCAGCGCAGCAACAAGACGCCACCGGTGCCGGCGCCCGTCACGATCAGCACCTTCCATGCGCCGCCGATCGAGCCCATGAAGAACGTAACGACGGCCGAAATCAGGGTGAGCAGCACCGTCGCGACCTGTGAGGCCCTGACGTAGTACTCATCGGCGGCGTCGCGCTTCACGAAGCGGCGCCAGAAGTCGTTGATGAGATAGCTCGCGCCCCAGTTGAGCTGCGTCGCGATCGTCGACATGTAGGCGGCCGCGAACGCGGCGATCATCAGGCCGCGCAGCGACGCCGGGAGATAGTCGATCAGGACGCGGATGTAGCCCGTCTCGGGGTCGGCGAGTCCCGGGAACAGAATCAGTGACGCGAGTGCCGTCAGAATCCACGGCCAGGGCCGAATCGCATAATGCGCGATGTTGAACCACAGCGTCGCGAGCATCGAATGCCGCTCGTCCTTGGCGCTGAACATCCGCTGCGCGACATACCCGCCCCCGCCCGGCTCGGCGCCGGGATACCACGTCGCCCACCAGTTGAGCGAGATGTAGACGAGGAACGTGATCATCGGCATCCATGCCGAATTCAGATCGGGGATCAGGTTGAGGGCCTCGCCCCGGCCGCTCGACACGAGTTTCTCTTTCATCGCGTCCATGCCGCCGACGGCGTGAACCGCGAACACGGCCAGCACGATCACCATCCCCATCTTGATCACGAACTGCACCATGTCGGTGACGAGCACGCCCCACAGTCCCGACAGCGTCGAGATCGCGGACGTGAGCGCGATCAGCCCCAGCACGATCGCGAGCGCCTCGACCTTGGTGATGCCGAAGATCAAGCCGAGGATCTTCACCATCGCGAGATTGACCCAGCCGAGGATGATGCAGTTCATGATGATGCCGAGGTACACCGACCGGAAGCCGCGCAAAAACGCCGCGGGCTTTCCCGAATACCGGATCTCGGCGAACTCGATGTCCGTCATCACGCCGGCGCGCCGCCACAGCCGCGCGTAGAAGAAGACGGTGAGCATCCCGCTCATCAGGAAGCTCCACCAGATCCAGTTGCCGGCGATGCCGTTCTTCGCGACGAAGCCGGTGACCACGAGCGGCGTATCGGCTGCGAACGTCGTCGCGACCATCGACGTACCCGCGAGCCACCACGGGACGTTCCGTCCCGAGAGGAAAAACTCCGTCGTGCTCTTGCCGGCGCGGGCTTTGTAGTAAAACCCGATGCCGATGTTGAGCGCGAAGTACGCGCCGATGACGAGCCAATCGATGATGGTCAGTCGCATGGGCCTCCAATTGGGGGCGCGACCGGGAGTTAGGCAAGCGTGTTCACACCCTGAGGGGTGTGCTCGGCCGGCACGGTCCTGAAGGGCAGCGTTCGCCGAGCGCTCGCTTTCGCGTGTCGAACCGGAGGACCGTTGACAGGCTCAGGGTGACCTTCTAAGTTGCTGCCAGAATGGAGGATATGATGGGGACGACACAGAAATCGGTTACCCTGACGTTGACCGAGCGAGCGGGCGCAGAGGTCAAGAAATTCCTGGCCGAGGAAAAGGCGTCACCGGAATCGGCCGGCCTGCGCGTCGCCGTGCTGCCCGGCGGTTGTTCGGGTTTCCGCTACAGCCTGAACGTCGAGGAGCAACCGGCGGCCGATGACGTCGTCATCGAGAGCGCCGGCGTGCGGCTGTTTGTCGACGAATTCAGCTCGCAGTATCTCAACGGCGTGGTCATCGACTACAAGAGCAACTTCCAGGAATCCGGCTTCGCGTTCGAGAATCCGAACGCGTCTGGCGGCTGCGGCTGCGGATCGTCGTTCACGGTCTGAGCGTTGACCGTTCCTGATTTGGTGGTGAGGGCCCGCGGTTGTCGCGGGCCCTTGCTTTTCTGATGCGTCCGCTCGACATCGCGGTCATCGTCGCGTACTTCGCCGCGGTCATGGTGTTCGGCCTGCTCCTCGCCGGGCGTCAACGCGACGCCACCGACTACTTCCTGGGACACCGCGGGCTTCCGTGGTGGGCGTTGATGATGTCCGTGGTTGCGACGGAGACCTCCGCCCTCACCGTCATTTCCATTCCCGGCATCGCCGCCCGCGGCGACGTGACCTGGCTGCAGGTGACGTTCGGCTACCTGGTTGGCCGCATCGGCGTCGCACACTTCCTGCTGCCGGGCTACTTCGACGGATCGCAGGATACCGCCTACCAGCGGCTGGAGCGCCGGTTCGGCGTCGCCGCGCGGCGCACGGCGTCGGGGGTATTCCTGTTCACTCGCTCCATCGCCGATGGCGTGCGGATGTTCGCGACGGCGATCACCCTCGCCATCATCACGCACTGGAGCATGAGCCTCGGGATCCTCGCAATCGGTCTGGTGACGTTGCTCTACACATGGGTAGGCGGCCTGCGGGCTGTGGTCTGGGTCGATGTGATGCAGCTCGGCGTCTATTTGCTGGGCGGGATCGCCACCCTGATCGTCGCGACGCACATGGCCGGCGGCATCGACGCGTTCGGGCGCGCGTGGGAAGCGGGCAAGCTCCGGGCGTTCGATTTTCAATTCTCGTTCAAAGTGATCTACAGCTTCTGGGGCGGCTTGATCGGGGGCGCGCTGCTGTCGGCAGCCACGCACGGAACCGAACATCTGTTTGTGCAACGGCTGCTCGCGGCGCGCGGCTTGAAGGACGCGCAGCGCGCGCTGATCGGATCTGGCGTGTTCATCATCGCCCAAATCGGCTTGTTCCTATTGGTCGGGACGAGTCTATGGCTTGCGGGGGCGGATCAACCAGGGATGCGAAGCGACGCCATCTACCCAACCTTCATCGTGACACACCTCCCCACCGGAATCGCGGGGCTGGCGGTGGGCGGCATTCTGGCCGCGGCGATGAGCAGTCACGCGTCGGCCGTGAACTCCCTTGCGTCCGCCTCGACGCACGATTTCTACGCACCGATGACGGGCAGACACGACCCGGAACAGCTGTTGCGCGTCGGGCGGTGGCTCACGCTCTTGTGGACCACAGTGCTCGTAGGCGGTGCGCTGGCATTCCGTGATCAGAACACGCCGGTCGTGCAACTCGCGCTCAGCATCGCCTCGCTCACCTACGGATCGCTCCTCGGGACATACATCTTGGGTGGCGCCTGGCCGCGCGCTCGGCAAGCCGACGTCATCATAGCGCTCATCGTCAGCATCCTCGTCATGGCGCCCGTCGTGCTCGGCGCCGTGATCCCTCACTTCCCCGTCCACTGGCTGCCCGGGCTCGCGTGGCCATGGTATGTGCCGCTGGGAACTGCCGTGACGGTGGCGGTGGGGATGCTGTCATCGACGGTCGGACGGCCTGACGGCCGGACGGCCCCAGCGACGAGCCAACCGACATGACCGATCCGACCGTCCGATCGTCCGACCGTCCGACCGTCATTCTAGGCATCGACTGCGGCGGCTCGCACACAGCCGTCGTGGTCGGGGACAGCAAGGGTCGAGTCCTAAGCCGCGCCGAAGGTCCCGGCTCTGCGATGCGGCCGGGCGGCGCCGAGCGTTCGGCGGCCGTCATCCTCGATGTCGCGCGCCGCGCCGCCACGCAGGCGAACGTTTCGCTTCCCGTCGGGCTGGCGCTGGTCGGCGCGGCGGGCGCGGGCCGCTCTCCCGAGCAGGAAGAGCTTGCCGCAGCGATTGCGGCCGCGGGTGTCGCCGAGCGGGTCGACGTGCGGGGGGACATCGAGATCGCACTGGCGGCCGCATTCGGCGACGGGCCCGGCATCCTGATCAACGCGGGGACCGGTTCGATCGCCTATGCCCGCAGTGCCGACGGCAAGCTGCATCGCGCCGGCGGCTATGGCTGGCAGCTGGGCGACGAAGGCGGCGGCTACTGGATGGGCCATCGCGCGCTCGCGGCGGCCGCGCGCGCGCATGACGGCATCGAGGAGTCATCCACGCTGCTGGAGCGGTTGGTGGTCGCGCTGGGATTGCAGACGTTCGATAACCTGATCCGCTGGACGGCGACGGCCACGCCGGCCCAGGTCGCGGCGCTCGCGCCGCACGTCCTCAATGCCGCGCGGGAGGGCGAGATCGTCGCGCAACGCATCGTCGCCGACGCGGCCATCGAGCTGTCACATCTGGTCCGCGCGCTGACACGTCACTTTTCAGGAACCGCCACGATCAAGCTGGCCACGACCGGTGGGTTGCTGCGGCCCGGATCGCCGCTGCTCGCGGCGCTGCGCACCGGTCTCTCGGCGGATTTGCCCCGCGCGCGCCTGTCCGAAAGCGGGTCGGTCGACGCGCCGGCGGGCGCGCTGCGCCTAGCTGCGCGGCTGCTGCGGGAGACCTGACGGCTGCCGGATCCTGCTGTGCTTGAATCCGTAGCTGAAATACAGTGCCAGACCAATCACCAACCACACGCCGAACCGCGCCCACGTTTCGAGCGGTAGGCCCAGCATTACGTAGATGCACAGCGCCACCGAAACGACCGTCGTCACCCCGAACCACGGCACGCGGAACGGACGGGGCCGGGCCGGTTCGGTGAAGCGCAGCACGAAGACGCCGGCGGACACGAGCGCAAACGCGAACAGCGTCCCGATGTTGGTCAGGTTGTAGGTCTCGTTGGCGTCGCCGATCAACGCCCACAGCGCCACGAAGACGCCTGTCACGATCGTCGTGATGTAGGGGACTCGCCGATTCGGGGAGATCTTCGCCGCCCAGCGCGGGAGCAAGCCGTCGCGCGCCATCGCAAAGAAGATGCGCGGCTGGCCATACTGGAACACGAGCAGCACGGCCGACATCGACACGATCGCGCCGAGCGAGACGATCCAGCCGACCGTCTGGTAGCCGGCCACATCGAGCGCCTTGGCGAGCGGGTCGGCCACGCCGAGGTCGCTGTACTTCACCATGCCCGTGAGGACCGCGCCGACGATGACGTAGATCAGCGTGCAAATCGCCAGCCCGCCAAGAATCCCGATGGGCAAGTTGCGCTGCGGGTTCTTGGTTTCCTCGGCCGCGGTCGAGATCGCGTCGAAGCCGATGTAGGCGAAGAACACGATCGCCGCACCCTGATGGATGCCGCGCCAGCCGTTGGGGGTAAACGGCGTGTAGTTCTCCGCGTGGATGTGGGTCAGCCCCGCCACGACGAACAGGCCAAGCACCAGGAGCTTGATCACCACGAGCACGTTGTTGGTGCGCGCGCTCTCGCGCACGCCAAGCAGCAGCAACCAGGTGATCAGGCCGACGATCACGAACGCGGGCACGTTGACGAGGATCGGAATCCCGGCGAGGTGGGGCGCTGTGTCGAGCAGGCCGTGGACCGCGGGATCAGCGCTGAGCAGCGCGGTGCGATAGCCGGTCGTGAGAAAATCGGGGAGGTGCACGCCGAACGCGCCGAGGAAGGACTTGAAGTAGTCGCCCCAGGAGATCGCCACGGCGACGTTGCCCACGGCATACTCGAGAATGAGATCCCAGCCGATGATCCAGGCAATCAGCTCGCCGAGCGTCGCGTACGAATACGCGTACGCGCTCCCGGCCTGGGGAATCATGGCGGCCAGCTCGGCGTAGCAGAGGCCGGCGAGCGCGCAGCAGACACCCAGCAGGAGAAACGAGAAGACCAGCGCCGGACCGGCGCCGGCACGCACCATGTGTCCCGCCGCGTCGGTCTGCCCGGCGGCCGCCGTGCCGATCGCACCGAAGATGCCCGCACCGATGACGGCGCCGATCGCGAGCATGATGAGATCGCCGGCGCCCAGGACGCGCTTGAGGGACTGCGGCGTTTCGAGCTCGCCGACCAGCAGCTCCGAGATCGGCTTCCGCTTAAAGAGCTGCCGCACGAATTGCCCTGCCTTCGGTGTGAGACGTGATGTTACGGATAAACGACGATGCTGTAGACGTAATCGATTGGGCGCCCGTCCCGAGTCTTCGCCGGACTAAACACAAAATTCTTCATGGTTTCCAAGAATGCGCGACGGTAGCCCGAATCCCGGATCGGGGGACTCACCTCAATCCTTGTCACACGCCCGTCGGCCCGAATCCAGAACCGGACCTCGTGCTTCTTCCTTTCTTCGGGAGGCGCCCCCGCGGGGACATTTGGTACCAAGAGCGGCGTGGGCCCGACAATATCACTCGCGCCGCCACCCGAGCCAGGACCTGCCTCCGCGCCGGTCCCGCTCCCGCTGCCCGTCCCCGTCCCCCCGGCCGACCCCGGTCCCTGTCCCGGTCCACCCGTCGTGCCATCGCCCGTCCCCACAACCGCCGGTTGCGGCGGCGTCACGACGAGCGTCGGAGGGGGCAGCGCGATCTTCAGCGGTGCCGTGACCGGGGCAACCGTCGGAACCGTGACGGCGGCCGCCGGCAGAGCGTTTTCCGCTCGCGCCGCGGGCGGTGCCGGGAGCGGGAGCGCGAACCAGCTGACCGCCGGCCGGCCGCCGCCGCCGCCACCACCTCGCGGACCGCTGCCACCGCCACCGCCGGTTGCGAATAGGGCCGCACCGCGCCACAGCACGAGAATGGCGATGGTGGCGTGCACGACGAAGGAGAGCGCAGCGGCAGGCCCCTCACGCCGCCGCGGCAGCGGCAGCGTATACCGATCGAAGAGGGGCCGAGTCGCTGGAGAGGACGTCACGGTTAATAGATACACTAGAAAGAAAAACGGGGCACGGTTTCGTGCCCCGGCATGGTGCGCCCTCTACGATGCTAATGCCCTGCCGCGGCCCCCTGCTCGGAGGGCGTAAACCCGATCACCTGGACGCCCGCGCCCCGGGCCACGTCCATCGCCCGCACGATGTCGCCGTACTTGCGATTGGGCGCCGACTTGATGAAGAGCAGCTTGGCGGGCCGCTGGTCGTAGAGCTCGTGGAACTTCGCGTCCAACTGGTCGAACGTGACCGGTTGGCGGTTGATCGAGTACGAGCCGTCCGGAGCCAGCTCGAGCACAATCTGATCGCTCTGCGTCTGCTTCTGCTTGGGCTGCTGCTTCTGCTCCGGCGGGACCTGCACGTCGAACTCCCGCCGCGACAGCGGCAGCGTAATCATAAAGATGATGAGGAGCACGAGCAGCACGTCGATCATCGGTGTGACGTTGATGTCCGAGCTGAGCCCGCCGCCCGAACCGCCGCTTCCCATGGCCATTCGTCAGCTCTCAGGTTTCTTGGTTCGTTCCTGCTCGGCGATGGCACCGACCACTCGGACGCCTGCCTTGCGCGCGATCTCGAGCGCGATCTGCACGCGCGAGTATTCGATGCCCTCGTCCGCCTTCAGATACATGATCTTGTCCACGGTCCGGGCGGCGTACAGGTTCGTCAACTGGGTAGGCAAATCTGCATCGCTGATGTAGCGCGGGCCGGTGTACTTGCCCGTCCGCGGATCGGTGAGGTCGAGATAGAACTTCCCGTCCCGATCGATGCCGAGGCGGACCTCGCCTTCCCCTTCTTCGCGCGCGTCGGGATTCTTCGCGCGCGGAATCGTCGCCTGGAAACCCGCGGTGATGGCCGGCGTCACGATCATGAAGATGATCAGCAGCACCAGCATCACGTCGATCATCGGCGTGACGTTGATGTTCGCCGCGACCGCGCCTTCCGCTTTCTTCGCGCCACCCATCGCCATGGTGCGCTATCCCTTGATCGGGCCGCTGGTCTGCGATGCCTTCTGCGTCTGGAATTCCTTGGTGAAGATCGACCGGCCGAACTCGCTGCCGACGCTCTTGATGAGGTAGTCGATCAGCTCCTTCGACGTGTAGGTCATTTCCACCGTGAGGAAGTCGATCTTGGTCGCGAAGTAGTTGTAGAGCCACACCGCCGGAATCGCGACGAGCAGACCGAATGCCGTGGTGATCAGCGCCTCGGCCACGCCGCCCGTGATCGCGGCAAGCGAGCCCGAGCCACCGGACGCCGACATCCCTTGGAACGCTGTCACGATACCCATCGTCGTGCCGAGCAGTCCGACAAACGGCGCCGTCGCGCCGGTCGTGGCCAGGATGCCGAGGCCGCGCTTCAGCTCCGCGGTGATGATGAGCATCTGCCGCTCGACCGCCCGCTCGGCCGAGTTGATGTCGGCGGCCGTGATCGTGGCCCGGTCGCGCAGCAGCGGCTTCACTTCGGCGAGCGCCTCACCCAGCACGCGCGCGACGTGACTCTTCTTGTTTTTCTCCGCGAGCGCGATCGCCCCATCGAGCTGCTCTTCCTGGAGGTAGCGCGAGAATTCCGGCGCGAACTTGCGCGTCTCCTTCTGCGACTTCCTGAGATAGAGCTGCTTGGAAATGCTGACCGCCCACGACCAGGCCGACATGACGAACATGACGACCACAATGCCCTTGGCGAATTTCCCCATCGAGAGCCATAGCTCAGCGTAACTCATTGGGTCTCCCTATTTCTTGATCTTGAAGTCGATCGGCAGGTTCACCAGCACGCGAACCGCCCGCCCGTGGACGCGCGCGGGACGGAACAGCGCCCGCAGCACGTAATTCTTGGCTGGTTGGTCGAAGCCGGGGTTGGGACTCTGAATCACCTTCACCGACGGCGGCTCGGCACGGCCCGACGTATCGATGATCGCCTGCACCAGCACCCGTCCCTGCACGCCCGCCTGGCGCAACAGGTCCGGATAATTCAGCGCCGGCCCCGACAGCACTTCGGGCCGCTCTTCGACGACCGACTCCATGAACACCTGACCGGCGTCCGGCACGATACCGGTGCCGATGCCGCCCTCGACGCCCGTGCCCGAGTAGTCTTTGGGATCGAAGTGTTCTTGCAGATTGATCGGCGGAATGTTCGTCGGAATGTCCGTCGGCGCGACGACGGTCTGGAAGCCCTTGAGCTGCGGCACGTCGACGATCGGCGGCTGTTCTTCCGGCTTCTTTTGTTCTTCCTGATTGAGAAAGACCATGGCTGTGTCGATCGTCTGGTCGTCCTTCTTCTGGCCCGCGGTCAACGTCGCAACCACCGCGCCGAGGACGATGACGCTGTGTCCCACCAGCGACACGAAGCCAAGGCCGAACGCACCCTTCTTGTTGGTCGTCTTATTCGACTCGATCAAGTGATCGAACACCGCCGTCCCCTCCGGGCTGGTGACTGGTTCGCTAAGTAATAGTACCCGTTACAACTGGCCCGCTAGTGGGCCGAAGATTACAAAACGATGACAGCCAAATGAGCCTTTCGCGCTGGCTCAGCGAGCACGTCCCGTGCCTCCCCGAATGGCGAATGCGTACGGAATGCGCACCCGCGTCTGCACCGCCCGGCCGCCGACCATCGCAGGTCGAAACAGCGTCGCCAGAAGGGCCTGTCGCGCCGCGGCAACAAACCCTGGATGACTCGCCGAGATGATCACGATCGATGGCGCCAGCACCCGCCCCGTCGTGTCGACCACCGCCTCGAGCAAGACCTCGCCCTGGACTCCGGCCTGACGCAACAGCTCGGGATAGGCCGGGAGCGGGCCGCTCAGGACCTCGGGCTGCGCTTCAGTGAGCAGACCGTCCAAACCGCCGCGCTGACCATTACCTGCGTTGCTGACCGGACCCGAGTAGTCCGTCGAGAACGCCGGCACAGTCGCCCCGGTATTGGGCAGCGTGGGTGCTTGGATGAAACGAACGTCGACCGGCGGAATCGACACAGGACCCGGAAGCCCTTCCACGCCTCCCGACTCATCCGAGTGTTCCAGTGGCCGAAAAACGATCGACACTTCAGGTGGTCGAGGTGGACTTGACCGTCCGGTCTTGGCGCTGCCGAGTAGCACGGCGCCAACCACGCCCACGTGAACGGTGATGGAAGCAACGGAGCTGAAGGCCTTCATGGTACCTCCAGAGGTTTGACATCGATGCCGATCGTGATCCAGGCCTCGACTCGCGCGCGTCCCAACCGCGCTGGATGGAACACCGCGGCTGCCAGGGCCTGGCGCGCAGGCGCAACGAACTGCACATGCGTCGTGCGCAGCACCAGAATCGACGACGGGTACACCCGCCCACGGGTGTTTACGACAGCCTTCACGACGACGCGACCTTCGATTCCAGATCGCCGCATCGACTCCGGGTATGTCGGACGAGGCATCCTCACCAGCGTCGGAAAGAGATCTGGTATAAGCGGCGGCGAGTACCCACACACCATGACGAACCCGTCTATGGCAACGGGTGGTGTCGGCGCCGCAGCACCGACCGCCGGCTGCCAATGCAGCGCGGCAGTAACCAGCACGGAGGGAATCACCGCGTGTACGACCAACCACTCGAGTGGAGCAGGATTCTGAGTTCGCGCCAGGTCGTCGTACATGGTCGCCTCTCAGCGGTGAGTTCATCTGAGAGATACGGTCGACGTATGACCTGGGCTTTGCACCTGAATTACGGAATGGTGACAACCGGATGCGACTTAGACGCGCGGGAGGCCTACCGTAAAGGTCGTGCCTCGTCCCGGACGGCTCTGCACGTCAATCGTGCCGCCGTGCGCTTCGGCGATCCACTTGCTGATAGCGAGGCCGAGGCCGGTGCCGGCACGCTCGCTCGTACGCGTGCGCGCCGAGTCGGCGCGCCAGAAGCGGTCGAAGACGTGCGGCAGATCCCCGGGCGCGATCCCGATCCCGGTGTCGGCGACGGTGAACATGGCACGCCCGTCGCTGCCGGCCAGCTCCACGGAGACCTGACCGCCGCGTGGTGTGTACTTCACCGCGTTCTCGATGAGGTTGAGCGCGAGCTGGCGCACACGGCTGCGGTCCACCGAGACCACAACGGGCTCGGGCGGCAATCGGATCTCTATCCCCACCCCGGCGTGCTCGGCCAGCAGCTCGCCGGTTTCCCCTGTTTCCGCGATGATCTCGCGGAGATCGACCGGTTCGCGGTGCAGCTCAGCCCGACCTTCGTCGGCGCGCGCCAGCGTCAACAGCGAATCGAGCAGCTCGGTCATGCGATTGACTTCCTGGAGCGTCTCCTCGAGGGGCGCGAGTGTTTCCGACGGCATCTCCGGCCGGGTGATCGCGCGCTCGACACCGGCGCGCACGACCGTGAGCGGCGTCTTCAGCTCATGGCTCGCGTCGGCCGTGAACCGGCGCAGCGCCGCGAAGTTCCGTTCCAGTCGTGCCATCATCTGATTCAAGGTCTCGGCCAAACGGCCCAGCTCGTCACGCTCCAGCGGGACCGCGAGCCGCCGGTGCAGCGTCCGGCCATCGGTGATTTCCCGAACCTCGGTGATCATCCGGTCCACCGGCTCGAGCGCGCGACCCGCAATCCAGCGCCCGACGAAGATGGCGGGGACGACTCCAACGACGAATGCGATGAGAATCGTCGTGAGCAGCTGCTCGAGGCGCAGCTCGGCGTCCCGTGTGTCCGCGGCGGCAAAGATGGCCCCGAACTGCTCCCCGGCGTCCGGTACGGGGCGCACGAGGTAGTGCAGCGTCGGCCCGTTGGGCTCGATCCGGAATCGTCCCGGCAGGCGCGGCGTGGACGCGTCGGGCGGTCCGGTAATCGCGTTCAACTGCTCGAATTCCGCGAAGGTCAACGCGCGGGCGTCCGGCGACGCGAACAGCAGCCGGCCGTCGCGGCTCGTCACCAGGAGGAAGTCCGGCACGACCTCGAGCACGGCCGCCACTTCGGGCGTCAGCACGGGGCGGCCGGCGGTGTCCTTTTCCACGAGGACGCCACGCGCGCGATAGCTCTCGGCGAGAATGCCCGCGGTGAGGTCGGCCTCGGATTGGATGCGGCGATCGAGATCCTGATACGTGGCGCTGCGTCGAGTTAAGTAGACGACGACCGCGAAGACCGCGATGCTGACGATCAGGGCGGTGGCGTACCAGACCGTCAACCGCCCGCGGATACTCTCCATGTCACGCGCGCACCACGTAGCCCACGCCGCGCACCGTGTGGATCAGCTTGGGTTCCCGTGCCTGATCGATCTTCTTGCGGAGTCGTGTGATCACCACGTCGACGATGTTCGTGCCGGGATCGAAGTGGTAGTCCCATGCGTATTCAGTGATCAGCGTCCGCGACATCACGCGGCCCTGATGGCGCATGAGATAC
>DATLXS010000172.1:0-2420 GCA_035575675.1 Gemmatimonadales bacterium | reverse complement strand
GGTTTCAGGACAAGTGCAAGGAGATGCTCATCGCGGCGGGCGCACAAAAGATCACCGGCGACTTCTCGGATCCCGGCACGCAGGGACCGCACCTGCTGGGCACATGTCGCATGGGCAACGATCCCAAGACGTCGGTCGTGGACCGCGACCACCGAACGCACGACGTGCCGAATCTCTTTCTGGTGGATGGATCATCGTTTGTGACGTCTGGGCGCGGCCAGCCGACGATGACGATTCAGGCGCTGGCCTTCCGCGCCGGCGAGCACATCGCGAACTTCGCGAAGCGGGGAGAGATCTAGAGAGCACGATACGCTAGTGTCCTGTAACCGTAGAAAGTGAAACAACTGGCGCGGCCCGCTCGTACTGCTCTACAAGGAGGCGAGCATGCGAATGGGACGCCCCAAGATCGCGCTGATTTTGACGGACGACGAACGGCGGCGACTGGATTCTCTGGCGCACCGGTCGCGGTCGGCACCGCACGTGGCCCGGCGCGCGCGAATCATTCTGGCGTGTGCGGAAGGCAGCGACAGCAAGCTCGTGGCGCGGCGGCTGCACGTCACGCCGGCGACGGTGGGCAAGTGGCGCGGCCGCTTCGTTCGACAGCGGCTGGACGGATTGTATGACGAGCCGCGACCCGGGGCGAAGCGCACGATCACCGATGATCAGGTGGAGCAAGTGATCGTACGCACGCTCGAAACCACGCCGCGCGGCGCGACGCACTGGAGTACGCGCGACATGGCGAAAGCCGTCGGCCTGAGTCACATGGCCATCAGTCGCATTTGGCATGCGTTCGGGTTGCAGCCCCATCGGAGCGAGACGTTTAAGCTGTCGAACGATCCGCTGCTCGTCGAGAAAGTCCGAGATATCGTCGGTCTCTATCTGGATCCGCCGGCGCACGCGGCCGTGTTCTGCGTCGATGAGAAGCCGCAGATCCAGGCGCTCGACCGCACGCAGCCGTTGCTGCCGCTGCAGCCCGGCCAGGTGGAGCGCCGGACGCACGACTACAAGCGCCACGGCACGACGACCTTGTTCGCCGCGCTCAACGCGAAGACGAGCGAAGTGATTACGCAGTTTCATCAACGGCATCGATCCGCGCAGTTCCGGGAGTTTCTCGACCTGATTGACACACACGTGCCACGACGACTCGACGTGCACATCATCATGGATAACTACAGCACCCACAAGACGGCGCTGATCCGGAACTGGTTTGCCAAACGGCCGCGCTTCCACGTCCACTTCACCCCGACCTACGGCTCGTGGCTCAGCCTCGTGGAACGGTGGTTCGCCGAGCTCACGATGAAGCAGATTCGTCGCGGTACCTTCCGCAGTGTCCCCCAACTGAAAGCGGGTATCCAGGAGTTCATCGACGCCCATCACGCCAATCCGACGCCGTTCGTGTGGACCAAGAGTGCCGATGAGATCCTGGCCAGCATCGCGCGATTCGCCCAGCGGACCGTCGACGCGCGGGCCGCACAACTTTCACGAACCAGAGTTACAGGACACTAGCACCCAACACCCAACACCCAGCACCCAACTCGTGTCTGACACCGTCATCCTCGTCGAGCATCTCGCCAAGCAGTACCGCCTTGGCGGGCCGGCGCAGCACCTCGGGACGCTGCGCGAGACGCTGTCGGGATGGTTCCGGTCGCCGTTCCGCGCGACGTTTCGCTCGGCGCGCGACGAGCGTGTGCCGACGATCTGGGCGCTCGACGACGTGACGTTCGACATCGCGCGCGGCGAAGTGGTCGGCATCATCGGCGGGAACGGCGCGGGCAAGTCGACGCTGCTCAAGATCCTGTCGCGCATCACGACGCCGACGCGTGGCACGGCGCGGATTTGCGGCCGCGTCGGATCGCTGCTCGAGGTCGGCACCGGGTTCCACCCCGAGCTGACGGGCCGCGAGAACATTTTTCTGAACGGCGCCATCCTGGGGATGTCGCGGCGCGAGATCGCCGCCAAGTTCGACGAGATCGTCGCGTTCGCCGAAGTCGAGCGCTTCATCGACACGGCGGTGAAGTACTACTCGAGCGGCATGTACGTCCGCCTGGCGTTCGCAGTGGCCGCGCACCTCGAGCCCGAGATCCTCATCGTCGACGAAGTGCTGTCGGTCGGCGACGCGCGCTTCCAGCAGAAGTGCCTCGGCAAGATTGACGACGTCGCGAGAGGCGGCCGGACGGTGCTGTTCGTCACCCACAACATGGCGGCCGTCTACCGGCTCGCGACCTCGGTGGTATGGCTCGATCGCGGCCGGGTGAGGCAGATCGGCGCGCCGCGGCCGACGGCACGACCATCTTCACCAGCAACACGAACGACGCGGCGGCCGCGGTGCCGGACGGCGCCGGCGAGTACGAGGCGGCGGTGACGATTCCTGGCCACGTGCTGCTGGTCGGCGACTACCACGTCGCGCTGTGCCTGTGGGA
>DATLXS010000171.1:0-4081 GCA_035575675.1 Gemmatimonadales bacterium | reverse complement strand
TGGGCCGGCGCGATTTTACCCACGGGCAGTTCGGCGAGAACTTCACCATCGAGGGGTTGCCGGATGACGAGGTGTGCATCGGCGACCGCTACCGAATCGGGACCGCTCTGTTCGAGGTGACTCAGCCTAGAGTCACCTGCTACCGCGTCGGGATTCGCACGAACGAGCCGCAAATGCCAGCACTCCTGACCTCCAGTGGACGGCCGGGCTTCTACCTCCGCGTCCTCGAGGAAGGTGAGGTCGGTGCAGGGGACCCTATCCTCCTGATCACCGGAGGGCCGGAACGGATGACCGTTGCGGCGGTCAACGCGCTGCTGTACTCCTCCCACCACCCTCGCGATCAGCTCAAGCGGGCGCTGCGAATCCCGGCGCTCTCCCCAGGCTGGCGGTGGTCCTTCGAGGCGTTGGTACGAAGTCAGGATGCCCACCCTGGCGCGACGGGCAACGCGGGTCTGGTGCCGGCAGCGGCTGCGCACACGGCGCGGCCTGGGTTTCGTCCGTTGCGAGTTTCGCGGATCGATCGTGAATGCGTGGACGTGATCTCGTTGACGCTGCAGCCGACGGATGAAAAGCCGCTCACGACTCCACTCGCTGGCCAATTCGTCGTGCTGCGCTTGCGCCCGAGGCCGGACGGTCCTCTACTCTTCCGGAGCTATTCACTCTCCGGACTTCCCTCCGATGAGCACTATCGCGTCAGCGTCAAGGTGGAGCCAAACGGCGCCGCGGGGAGCTACTTGAACAGCAACGTTCGAACGGGCGACGTCCTCGATGTCAGCGAACCGAGAGGCAGCTTCACGTTGCGGCCGGGCGACGGACCGGTGGTGCTCCTGAGCGCCGGAATCGGCGCGACACCTGTGCTCGCGATGCTGCATGCCCTGTCTGCGAGCGCTACGCTTCGGGAGGTCTGGTGGTTGTACAGTGCACGCGATGGCAAGTCCCATTCTTTCGGCGCGGAGGTGCGACAGCTTCTTAAGATGCTTGCTCGCGGGCGAAGTCAGATCTGGTACAGCCGGCCTGCTGCGGATGATCGAGAGGGACGGGAATACGACGCGACCGGTCGCCTGGGGATAAAGGTCCTCGACCAGCTGGGCGTCCCTCGAGAGGGCGACTTCTACATTTGCGGGCCATCGAGCTTCCTCAGCGACCTGAGTACCGGCCTGGCCGCCTGGGGCGTGCCACCGGACCGGATCCATTCCGAGATCTTTGCCGGCGGCCCTTCGCTAAGGCCTGGTATGACCACCACGCCGGTGCGCGCACCGCACCAGCCAGCAGATACCCCTGCTGGCACTGGGCCACTAGTGTCCTTCGCACGCAGCGGCATCGCCGCTCGCTGGCGCCTCGACGACCAGAGCCTTCTCGAGTTGGCAGAAGCGTGTGACGTACCCGTCCGGTGGTCTTGCCGCACCGGCGTCTGTCACAACTGCGAGAGCGGCTTGATCTCTGGGTCCGTCAGCTACCAGCCTGATCCGCTCGATCCACCGTCGGAGGGAAATGTCCTGATCTGCTGCTCCCGGCCGCAGGGCGACGTGGTCATCGACATCTAAGTAGCGTCGTGACTATGGTGCGCCGCCTGCTCGCCGAAAAGTCACGTTTTCGTCACGTTTTAATTCTTGGCCACGGCTCATTTGTTTCGATTGGCGGGGAAATTCCATACGGCGGACAAGTCGCTCGAAACGCGGGTCGGAACGTAAGGAATCCCAGCGCGGATCCAGCCGGAGCCATACGAGCCAATGCGAGCGCTCTTGGACAGCTTTGTCGAGCCAGCGGAATGCGGCGTCGTTGTCACCGAGACCGGCGTGGATCAAGGCCACACCATACGAAGTTACGAATCGGGTCTGTGCCTGCTTTTCCAGGCTCAAGAGATCCTGCCGAGCCTCGGGGATCCGGCCCCAGATACCGTTCACATAGCCGCGCGCAGCGATCGTCACGGGCCAATCGCCGAGCCTGTCGCCCATCAACCGATATTCCTCCAGCGCGCGCGGATACTGCTTGAGTTCCTGAAAAGTACGCCCGAGCCAAAGATGTGCGAGTGGAAAATCGTTTTTCATCTCTAGCACGGACGTGAGCTGCTTCACCGCAGATTCGTACCGGCGGTTGTAGTAATGGTGAAAACCAACATCAGTGTTGATTGGCAGCGAAAGCGGGTCGCGCTCCTGGGCAAGCAAGATTTCCTTCAATGCCTCGTCCGGTCGCCCCGCCGCAAGAAGAAAGACGCTGTACCACTGATGTGTTGTCGCATAGCTGTCGTTGAGCTCGATTGCGCGCTTGAATTCGGTTTCGGCACCCTTCCAATCCCAGTAGTAGTAGAGCTTCACGTACCCCAGGGAGGCGTGCGGCTCCGCGAGCGCCGGATCGATCTCGACGGCGCGCTTGGCATGCCTCTCGGCCACCACGAAAGATGATGCCGGCGAAAGGTAGCTCAGGAAGCCGAGCGTCGTGAAAGCGTCGGCCAGGCCGGAGTAGGCCGCGGCGAATCGCTCATCCAGCTGCACGGCGCGCTCGAATTGCTGGATTGCTTTCTTCAGGTCTTCCTCGGTTCTCTGATTCCAGTAAAACCGGCCATTCAGGTACGCGCGATAGGCGTCAGCGTTCTGTGTGAGCGGCCTTGCGAGCCGGCCCGTCTGGTCCTGGGTCAGCGCAGCGCCGCTGGCTCGGAGGAGATCCTGCGCTATCCTCCCTTGGAAATGAGCCAGGTCGGACGCGCGGCCGCGATAGCGCTCGCCCCACACTTGCGACCCGCGGGCCACGTCAATCAGATCCACCTGAATCTCGAGCGCTTCGTTTCGTAGCGCAACGCGCCCCGTTACCACGGCGTCTACGCCGAGTGTGCGCCCCACGGACTGCACATCCGCAGAAGGATTCTTGTACCGAAGCGTACTCGTACGCGGCGCGACGCGGATGACTTTTGTGCCTGCGAGCCAGTTAATCGTTTCTTCAACAAGACCTTGGGCTACGTCATCGTACGCAGCATTTTCTGCAACGAACGGAAGGACGGCCATCGACTTGAACTCGACTCTATCCTGTTGGAAGGCGGCACGGGCCAGCAGCGCAGCGATACCGATAACGGCGATAGTCCCGACAAGCGCCCAGAGCGCTCGCCGCGAGGACGGTCCAGGAAGTGAAGGCAAGCGCTCCGCCGCAGGCTCGACAGGACCGCCTAGCGGGACTCCGATTCCGGCCTTCACGTCGCCGCAGAACCGGTAGCCGTGCCGTGGAACCGTCTCGATCCATTCGTCCGCGTCATTGCCGCCGAGCGCCTTGCGGATCGCGGAGATATGCACGGTAAGGTTCACCTCCTCCACGATCACGCCGGGCCACACCTCCTCGAGTAGCGCCTCCTTGCCGAGCAGGCTGCCATGGTTTCGTACAAGGATCACCAGCAGATCGAAGGCCTTGGCCGCGAGCGGCACCGGCGCGCCATCGCGCATCAATTGCCGTTCCCGAGGAATGAGGACGAACCGGCCGAAGGCGTAGATCTCTGTTTCGCGTGTGTTCATCGGACGAGCTCAGCCGTTTCGCAGGAAAAATTTAGGCAAATCCCAAGGACTTGCCGGCGCCCGGAAGCAAGGATTGTAGTGCTCGAGCGCCTTCGTCGGGCCTTTGAAAGGATAAGCCATGAGAAAGCCAGTCGTCCGCCTCATCCTCACTTGCCTCACCCTCTCAGCCGCACCTTTTGCTGCAGCGTCGCCGGAAGATGAGGTGCGCCAGACGTTTGAGCGCTTCGTCGCAGCGCAAAACGGTCATGACGTCCAAGCCGTAGGCAGCCTCCTGCTCGAATCGTCCAATTTCCTATGGATCACGCGCGGGACGCCTGTCTGGGGCCGGGACGCAGCGCTCAAGCGCTTCAGCGCGCTGTACGAAGGAACCTGGCAGCTAGCGCCCGAAGCCGGAGCGCTCAGGGTTCTGGTGTTCGGAGAAAGCGCGGCTCAGGTTTTCGCACCGATCGTCTTCACGATCGGAGCGCCGGGACAAGCGCCGCAGACGACCCGCTTCCTGATGAATCAGCTGCTGGTGAAAACCTCGGGCGGCTGGAAAATCGCCAACCTTCTTCCCATACCGGCCCCTGCACCTTAGCAAGCCC
>DATLXS010000170.1:0-6905 GCA_035575675.1 Gemmatimonadales bacterium | reverse complement strand
TGTTTGACCAGCCGTTGACACCAGCATATAACACATACATACATATGCATATGCGTACTACCCTCATCCTCGACGACGTGCTGCTCGCGCGTGCGCGGCGGATCACCGGGATCGCCGAGAAGACGGCGCTCGTGCATGCCGGCCTCGAAGCCCTGATCGCCCGGGAGGCAGCGCGGCGGCTGGCGGCGCTGGGCGGCACGATGCCGCGGGCGCGTGCAGCCCCGCGACGGCGTTCCCACGGGCGCGCGCGGCGGTGACGGTGCTGGCGGACACGTCCGTCTGGATCGACCACTGGCGGCGTGGGAATCCCCAGCTCGCCCAGCTCCTCGACGGCAGCGCGGTCGTGATACACCCGTTCGTCCTGGGCGAGATCGCCTTGGGGCACGTGACGTCTCGGGCCGAGGTGCTGGCCGACCTCGCCACTCTGGAATCGCCGCGGGTCGCCGAGCATGACGAAGTGCTCACGCTGATCGAGCGCAGCCGGTTGTGGGGTCGCGGCATCGGCTGGGTCGACGCGCACCTCCTCGCGTCGGTGCTGCTCGATCGCATCCGGCTGTGGACGCTCGATGTCCGGCTGGCGCGCGTGGCGCGCGAGCTGGGGGTGATGGCCTAGACTCAGCGGTTGACGATCCGCCCGGGTATGGTCAACACCAGCAGGCTGCCGACGGACATGATCGCGGCGAGGGCGTAGACCGTCGCCCGTCACGCTCACGCTGCCGCGAGCTCAGAAAGTGCTGCGCTGGGCGTTCTTGCACTTGCCCGCGCTGCCCGCCTCAAAGATTGCACGAACCTCCGCTGGATCCAACGCGCGATTGAAGATGTCGATCTCGTCCAGCAAGCCGTCCAAGGTCTCGTCGCCCGAGCTGAAGAACAAACCATCTCCAGGATCAACTGTTCCTGTTATCGCGCTGTTGCCGACCTCAACGCCATCCAGATACAAGCGCATGACGCTGCCGTCATACGACCCCGCGACATGGTGAAATACGCCCTCTCGCAGAACATTATCGACGCGGATGTGCTGTAGCTCCCCATTTATGCGCATGTAGAAGTGCAGCTGGGCAAAACCTGCTGCTCCGTCGTACCGCAGCACCGCCTTCTCATTACCGAGGCTCACATAGCGCTGGACTCTCCCAGGCGGCAGGGAATTATGCTTCACCCACGCATCGATGGTCAGCTGCTGCAAGTCGTCGATTCCTGCTCCAGGGGCGAACACCCCTTCGCCCGCGCGCGCAAAACTGAATCCGTCGCGTACCTTGGCCGGCGCGAACCTCGCTTGGGCGCTGGCAATTGCGAGGACTTGATCGCTGGCCCAGGCCGGATCCGCGTCCCAGGCCGGATTGTTGGTCACCCGTTTCAGTCCCGAGCCATCCGGGCTCATCACGTAGATCTCGTAGTTGCCGTCGCGATTGCTCGCGAAGGCAATCGTGCTCCCGCTGGGAGACCACGCGGGATAGTACTCTTCCGCCGGGTTGTTGGTCAGGCGAGTCGGCTGTGAGCCGTCCGCGTTCATCACGTAGATCTCGCCGTTGCCGTCGCGAAAGCTCCGGAACGCGATCTTGCGGCCGTCGGGCGACCACGCGGGGAACTCGTCGTCGGCGGGACTCTGCGTCAGGTTGACTGGATTCGAGCCGTCGGCGTTGATCACATAGACTTCGTGGTTCCCGTCGCGATTCGTCTGGAAGGCAAGCCTCGTGCCGTCAGGTGACCACGTAGGGAGCACATCCTCGGCGCCGCCATCCGTTAGACGAGTGGCATTTGAGCCATCGGCATTCATGACGTAGATCTGCTGGGGGCCGGCGCGGTCGCTGACGAAGGCAATTCGCTGGTCGTTCGGTGACCACACGGACATGAAGTCGGCCGAGAAGTTATCGGTTAGTTTGGTCTGCCCCGAACCGTCCGCATTCATGACGTAGATCTCGCAGCTCGAATCAGTCACGCGACAGGCGGTGAACGTTATTCTACGTCCATCGTGGGACCAGTTGGGACGCGCGTTATACCCTGGGACGTCCGTGAGCTGCGTTGCCCCGGAGCCGGTCACTTTCATGACGAAGACGTTGAAAGTGCCGTTGGCGGGATTTCTTCCGATGAGGTCACGCGTGTCCCCATCACCCGGCCACCACGCCCGCAGGCCGTCGGGTGGTGCCACGCAGGGGCCGCGGCCACCGGTCGGGCTCCTGATGAAGTCGATGGTCATCTGGTGGTTCGTCCCGATGTCGGCGGAGCCATTGGGCGAGATCGGCACATCGACAATGCTGCCCGTCGCATTAGCGGACGCAGAGGTGAAGCTCCCGTGGGAACGATGGGTGATGCCGGGGAAGCTGTAGTCATTGCTGCCGCTCGAGCTCTGCGTAAAGAGCCCATTGGCGCGCCAATTCAGGGACACCGGTCCGCTTGGTCCCGCAAAGGTGACGAAGTTCGGATTGCCGCTGGTATTCGTATTGAGTCTCAGGGACGTGCGACCTCCGCTGAGGTCCTCGTTTGGGATCAGCCCAAAGCCGCCCCGGATTGCATCGCAGAAGGACGGGTTGCACTGGAACACGAAGTAGTTGAGGAACGTCTGCGGATCGGTCGTCGGTCCGCCGCGGCTGACGGAGACAGAGCCGAAGGTGAAGCCCCCCACGGGATCGACCTCGAACCAGTTGAGATTCCCGACGTCGCCGTTTGATACGAAGTGGAACTGGCTTGCCGTAGAGCTGGTCGTCCCGGCTGTCAGGAGCGGAACGCCACCGGCCGCGGGCGACAACTGCGTCTGCGTTGCTTCCACGCCCAGTTCTGTCGCTGCGAGGCTGGCGGCATTCGTGCGCGTGATGTCGATCGTCACTTGATGGTTCGACCCGAATTCGCCGGAGCCCGTGGAGGGGGGGGAGAGCGCTACGCCGGCGATGTTGCCTGTGGCATTGGCGGAGGCCGAGGAGAAGCTGCCCTGCGAATGCTCGGTGAAGCTGGGAAAGCTGATTTGATTGATTGCCGTCGAGCTTTGGGTAAAGAGCCCATTGGCGCGCCAATCCGCGGACACGACTCCCGTAGGTCCCACGAAGACGACGAAGTTCGGATTGCCCGTCGTGTTGGTGCTCAGGCTCAGGGCATTGCCGCCACGGCGGAGGTCGCGATTCGAGATCAAGCCGGACCCTTCGCGGATTGTGTTGCAGGCGAAGAATGGATCGCACTGAAACACAGAGTAACTAAGCAATGTCTGAGGATCGGTGGTGGGTCCGCCACGGTTCACGGAGATGGATCCAAACGTGAAGCCGCCGGCGGGATCGACCTCGAACCAGCTGGCATTTCCGAAATCGCCGTTGGCCACGAAGTGGACCGGTCCGGTCGCGGACACACTGAACTGCGGTTGGCCCGCCTTGGGGGCTAGGGACCGCTCGGCGCGATCGCAGGCGGCGAGGAGGGCGCTGACGGTGAGGACGAGAACGAGCCCGGCGGGAAGTGGATACCGCATAGACGCCTCCGGTGGTGCAGTAGGGTGTGCATTGTAGAGCTCAATCAGATCCGGCGGGCTCAACAACAGATGACGCGAAGCAACCCTAATCATTGATCCAACCAACGACCGACGCATGGGCAGTCTTGCCCATGCTGTGGACGGTCTGCAGATTCATCAATGGTTGATTCGGTTTCGCTGGCGCATGCGTTTACGCGACTCGAAGGATTGCTCCGGATCTTTCTCAGTCCTCACCAGCACCACCAGTGTGTACCCCTGCTGCGGGAGCTTCACGCCGCGATTGGCGTACTGGCGCGGCCGCGTCTCGGCGCCGTCGCGTCGGAGGACGTCTCGGACGAGGCGCTGCGCCAGCGCTTCCGTCTCACTAGACGAGAGGTTGAAGTACTGCGGCTGCTCCTGCGGGGAGAGTCAAATTCCGGCGTAGCCCACGGCCTGCATCTCAGTGAGCATACTGCGCACCATCATACGGAGCGGGTTCTCCGCAAGCTGCAGGTGCACTCACGCGCGCGCCTCAGGGCGGCGATCGCCGCTCGCCTCGGGTGATGGCGGGAGGCGGTACCGGTTTGGCGACAACCCGGCGCTGATGGAAGGCTGGTCGAGCGCGCGGGATGGCCCCCTCTCCCTGTCGGGAGAGGGGGGACGAAAAACGAGGCGCGGTGGGTGATGGTTGCCTGCCGCGCCTTGTTGCGTACAAAGCAGGTCCTTCGCTCCGCGCGCGTGCCGGGTTCGCGCGGTGAGCTAGCCCTCCACGATCTCAGCGAACAATTGCGGCATGCCCATAAGGTGCTCGGCTCGGCGGGAGGGGAGCAAGGGATTCAGCCCTGGTTCGCCTTCCACGCCCCGTACAACACCTCTACTTCATCGAGGAACCCGCCGTGGCTCGGCTGCCAGCCGAGCAGGCGGACCGCTTTCCCCGAGTCCACGTGCTGGTTGAGGGCGAGCGCGTCCGCGAAATCGCCCATGGTTTTCCGGGCCTCGGCGAGTGGCAGGGGGCGGATCTCGCCCTTGTAGCCCGCCGCCCGGGCGGCCGCGGTCGCGAGCTCGAGCACCGTGAAGCGGGACCGATCGGTCACATTGAAGACTTCGCCCGCCAGGCCGCTCTCGGCGGCGCGCACGTAGGCGTCGGCGAGGTCGTCCACGTGGACCATGGTCCAGCGCTGCCGTCCGTCGCCGACCACGGCAGCCGTCGGCTCGGCGAACCACCGCGCCGTCAGCCCTCCCGCGCCGCCGTAGACGCAGCCAGGGCGGATGACCAGGCCGCGCACGCTGGTGGCCCGCAGCACGAGCTGTTCGTGGGCGGGCCGCCAGGCGACGAGCTTGATGGGGTTCAGCGGTGTGGTTTCGTCTACCATGCGATCGCCGGTGTCGCCGTACACCCAGGCGCCGCTCGTGAAGACGAGCGTCTTGGGCTGCGCGCCGCGCCCGGCGGCGTCGAGCAGCGTGTCGATGGTGAGCTTGTTCTTGGCCACGCCGTCAGCGGAGTAGTCGAAGGCGGTGTGGATCAGGACGGAGCAGTGGGCGGCGACGTCGGCGTAGGTCTTGGGGCCCGAGAGGTCACCGATGACGGGTTCGATTTCGTGGCGGATGAGGCGAGCGGCTTTGGCGTCACTCCTGGCGAGGCCAAAGACGCGGTGGCCGTGGCGCCGCAGCGCGGTGGCGACGGCGAAGCCGATGTAGCCGGTGGCACCGGTGACGAAGACCTGCATGGAAGCAGAGCGCTTATTTCTTGCGCGTGCCCTTGACCGAGCCCTTGACCACTGAACCGTTGGTGTAGCGAGCCTCGATAGTGCCGGACACGTCATCACCCTTGAAGTGCAGCGTTTCCCGGGTGGTGACCTTCTGTCCCGTGCGCACGACGCTCTGGAACGGCCCAGCCTTCACCACGACGCTGTCCCCGCCCATTGCGACGATCCGAGTCGGGATGGAGTCTCGACCCGCGAGGTTGGTCATCCAGCCCTTCCGAGTTGCGGTGGCGACGAGCTCTGAATTGACGGTTGTGTCACTGCCGGCGGCGGTCTTGACCGTGCTTTCGATCATCCACGTCCCCGCGACATCTGCGAGCTTGATACCGGCGGCGTGCTGCCTTGCGTGTTTCGGCTTCGCAGGCGCTTGCTGAGTCACCGCGGTATTGGCGTACCCAGTCAGGCAGACAAGAGAGAGGACCGTTGCGGTGCGCATTGTCAGTTCCTCGGCGTGGAGTGGGGCTGATATGTTACGCGGCAGTAGACAAGCTCGCTAGCGCCGGGGCCGGGGCAGTTTAATGAAGGATGTTGTCTGTCCCGGCACCGCGACAGACTGGAGCTCCAGGTGCAGCGTTGCGCTCAATTCCTCCGCAAAGCCCCGAGCTTTATCGATGTCGTCGATCATGACTTCGATGTTGGGGGTCCCAGGGCGCCCCAGGAGCTGTACGCTCCCGCTGTTTGTCGGGATCGACCCGGACCGTACGACGACGATGCGCTCGGCCAAGCCGACGGCTGAGAATCGATCGAGCGAAAACTCACCGCGCGACACATTGAGCGAGAACCCCCACACGCGCACTGGATGCACGGTGACCGCGCCCGCGGTGAGACGTCCGGCCGCGCCCATCGACACGCGCCGAGCACGGCGCAGCACGGTGGAGAATGCCAGCCCGAACAGGAGCAGGACGGCGCCGCCGAGGAAATTTCCCTTCCCGAAGAGACCGACCACCGCGATCGCGTAGACTGCCGCGATGATCAACGCGATCTTGACGATCCGGGTCCAGGGCTCGGCGCTATTGAAGTCAAGAGGCAGGTTCATCGAGCTAGTTGCCTGCGGGTCCCTAGTCTCTCAGTTCCACTTCAGGTTCCTGATCTGATCGAGATTCACATTCCCGCCGCTGAGCACAGCCACAACCTTTGATCCGGCGGGAGCTTTGATCAAGCCATGCAGCAGCGCCGCGACGGGTGCAGCCGCCGCACCCTCGACCACCAGTTTGCAATGCGACATGATCCAGATCATGGCATCGAAGATCTCGCGGTCCGGGAGCGTGACGATGTCGTCCACAAAGCGCTGCACGATCGAAAACGTGTGATCGCCCACGCGCTTCACCCGGAGGCCGTCGATGATGCAGTCGATCTTCTCGAGGGTGATGACGCGGCCGGCAGCGACGCTCTGCTGCATCGCCGGACCATCGGACGATTCCACGCCAATGATCTTGATCTTCGGGTTCGACGCTTTCAGCGCCATCGACACCCCGGAGATCAGTCCGCCGCCGCCGATCGGCACCACGGCGACATCGACGCCGGGAAAATCCCGGAACACTTCCAGGCCCAGCGTGCCCTGGCCCGTGATGAGCTGCATGTCGTCAAACGGATGGATGTAGGTAGCCCCTAGCTCCTCACACAGCTGTTTGGCCTTCTCGTTGGCTTCGTCCCAGATGGTGCCGTGCTGCACGACCTCGGCACCATAGGCGCGTGTCGCGTCCACCTTGGACTGG